>JBDNIE010000172.1:0-9840 GCA_041688425.1 Halioglobus sp.
CCCGTTGCTCGACAACCTCTATGGGCTTGCTCTGCACCACCATGCCAGGGCGCACTTGCTGCAAGCCGCGCACGATCACCTGATCGCCCTCTTCAACACCACCCTCAACCAACACTTGATCCTCGCGCCGCTCACCCAGCGTGACATTATGCCGTTCCACCTTGCCGTCTGCGGTGACGGCGAGTACGAAGCTACCCTGCTGATCTGCCTGCACGGCCGACTGCGGCAGCAGCAAGCCTTCCACCAGTTGGGTATCGCGCAAAACGACGCGCACATACTGACCCGGCACCAGCGCTGA
The DNA here is from genome assembly GCA_041688425.1 of Halioglobus sp. Taxonomy (GTDB): domain Bacteria; phylum Pseudomonadota; class Gammaproteobacteria; order Pseudomonadales; family Halieaceae; genus Marimicrobium. Next base: position 299 of record JBDNIE010000172.1, read on the forward strand.
ATGCGGATTGGGAATGCGCGCGCGGGCCTCCAGTGTGCCCGTGGCCTGATCAATGCGATTGGCGAGATAATAGATGTGGCCCACTTCCGGATACGTCACACCCGTGCTCAATTCAAGGCTCACCTCAATACGATTGCGTATTTCCATCTCCCGATCGCGATCCAGATGTTCCCCGATAGCGACCACATAGGTCGACTCACTGATCTGAAACTGCGCGTCGATCGGATCGATACTCACAAGAGTCGTGAGATTTCCGGTCGTCGGCCCCACCAGGTCGCCGACAGCGGCGCTGCTGGAGCCGATGCGGCCGGTGATGGGCGCGAGTATTTTGGTGAAACTGAGATTGACCTGAGCACTGGTTACCTGCGCTTCGGCCGCGACAATACGCGCGTCTGCATCGCGCTTCTTGGCATTGAGGTTATCCATTTCAGATTGTGAAATGGCGCCCCTGGGCAGCAACTCCTTGCCACGCAAGTAGTTACCCTGGGCATTCACCTGATTGGCTTGTGCTGACGTGAGGTCTGCCCGGGCCCTGGCCAGTGCCGCTTGATACTCAGAAGCATCGAGGGTGTAGAGCACGTCGCCTTCTGATACCAGTTCGCCCTCGCGAAAGTCCCGGCTTTGCAAATAGCCTGTCACGCGGGCCTGAATAGCCACGTCGTTCTCTGCCTGCAACCTGCCCACGTGGCGATAGGTCGGCTGAAAGGGCTCGCGCACCACGGTATCAACGACCACTTCCACTACAGGTGGCGCAGCTTCCTCACGGGCGCATGCAGACAGCAGGGTGGTACTCAGTATGAGTGCTGCAACGAGTTTTTCCACGGCCAAATCTCCCGACTCCAGTACATTAGCCTACAACACGCTACTAACAGAGTGTACATGAGGCGCAGCTTTTGCAGGCTGCCGGTAAACAGCGGCAAAAAAAGGGCCGCAATGTTGTAACAGTGCGGCCCCCGGGTCAAATTTGGCAGTTACTGGCTGTTGTTGACCATATAATCAACCGACGCGTGAATTTCTTCGTCGGAGCAGCTCATGCAACCCCCTTTGGCTATCATGCTCGTACCGGCAAGGCCCTCGACGCCACTGACGTAAAGCACATCCATTCCCTTGGCAATGTGCGGCGCCCACGCTGCTACGTCACCGACCTTGGGTGCGCCAGCGGCGCCGGTGCTGTGACAGGCCATGCAGGCGGCGTTATAAACCTCTTCACCCGAGCGCGGCCCCGCAGCGACGGCTACAGCAGGCGCGCCGCAGCTGTTATCGCCCTGCATACAGGACTCGCCTGCGGGTTTGATGCGCGCCTCAATAGCGGCGAGCTGGGCATCTGTAAGGTCCTGGGCAAATGCACTGGCGGCCACCAAAACGGCTAGGAAACTAAAAGCTACACGGTTAATCACAATACATCCCTCTCTCTGGTCCGGCGCGCATTATAGCGACTTATGAATGGCGGGAAAACGTAACCATTGAAACTATTGCTCACCTCGATAAAGCGCGACACACTGGCGTGTCACCAAGTCCGCTGCAGATTCGGGCCTATTCCGGTTTCGAATCCGCTGTCACAAGGAACACAATCGCATGAAACTCTACACCTATGATCCCGCCCCCAACCCGCGTCGGCTCACGCTTTTCCTCAAGCTCAAAGGCATCGAAATCGACACACAACAGGTAGATATGCTGATCGCCGAGCAGCTTACAGACACTTATCGACAGATAAACCCCCAGTGCAGTGTGCCTGCGCTGGTACTGGACGATGGGACCTTATTGACAGAGGTGATCAGCATCTACGGCTATCTGGAAGAATTGCACCCAGAACCGGCGCTGATGGGCAGTACCGCCACCGAGCGTGCGCTGGTCATCGGCTGGTGCCACAAGCTATTTGTTGGCCTGATGATGGCGATCGCTGGCGCCCTGCGTAATCGCGGTAAATCCTTTATCAATCGCGCGCTGCCAGGCCCCATAGACACACCGCAAATCCCCGAAATGGTAGAGCGCGGCCTGCTGCAAATACGCCACATCCTGCCGGAGCTGGACAAGCACCTGGCGAAATCCGTCTGGGTGGCAGGCGATACCTTTAGTGTCGCGGATATCGATTTGCTGGTATCCATTGATTTTCTGGCGTGGATCAGAGAGTCGGTGCCTGAGCACTGTACGCACCTAAAAGACTGGCACCAGCGCGCGACTGCCCACGTCGCCTGATCGCCGGGGGCCCACCACCAAGATACCACGCAGCGCCTGAAAGGGCTGGATTTGATGCCGCAACGCCTCGCTCAATACGTTATAACAGTGAGTCCTGTGGAGGTCCCTCGTTATGCGGCAGCGTGGAAATATCCGGCGTGCCCTATGTTGCCTGCAGCAGCTCGCTTGCTTCACGGCATTTACCGTACTGCAAGCCTGCCATCACGGCGGGCCCGACGCCCCATTTCAAGCCTACTTGAAGGCGCGAAGCTCGGCACTGTCGATTAGGACACCGACTATGAATGCCACGCGACTGCCACAGTTGCCCAATGAGGGGGCATGGCAATTAGAAATTGCAGCCAGTGGCATCGACGGACTCGATATGCTGCAAGTCAGCGGCTGCGCGGTGCAGGCCAATATCAGCAAACGCCAAACCAGCCTTGGCCAGTTCGCCAAACCGTCGCAATACCTTTTCCTCGAACTGGAATACCTGCGCGCCGCACCTGCGTGTATCAGCCGCCTGCGTAACAGCAACGATGTCGCGCTGGCAGAGATTCTCCAAATAGCTTGGCACGAGAAACAGGGACAGCTGCCCGCGGTAATCTTCAACGCCACCTTGGGCAGTGATGAATATCGGAGCTTCTGGCTCGCCCTTCCGGCGCCCGGCGACTATCCCCGCAGTTCTCCCGAAACCGTTGCCTCCGCTTTGCATGCTATCAACGAGCAGACCCGGCGCTGGCTCAATGGTGATTACCGCGCGCGCAACCGCAGCGTTGAGCTGCTGTTGAGCGACGTTGCCGGGGGCGATGGTGGTCTACGGTTGCAGCACTGGTGCCGCCAGATCGACTGGATCACCGCCACCAACCTGATGATGGAGCAGGCGTTAGCTAAAAGCCCTTCAAGCCTCGAATACCATCGCAACACCCTGGCCCTTCACCGCGCTGCCACAGCACACAGTTATTTTGCCGACGTGATACAGCCGCTCACCACACAATCACAGCATCGCTTGCAGGAGGTTCTGGTTCCTATCACTGCTCTGGAGACACAACTGAGCGCTGCACTGCCAACGCTCTATCAAGATTGGATAATAGACAGAAACCAGCGAATCGCAGCACTCACTAACGCTTCGGGCCGACACCTCGCTCTACTGCGCCACCAGCAAAACCGACCTACTGAATAAACAAGCGCCGTATTCACCCGCCGTGCCCATTCAACTAAAATTGGCTACACTGCATACACTTGGCAACGCAAAACCCCTCCTCGCAAGGAATTTTCGATGACGCATTCAACCCGCAGAGCCCCGCGCGCACCCGCGCTAACGTTTCTCATCACAATTCTTGGCGCACTCCTTACCGCCTGCGTCAGCGGCCCGCCCACGCCGACTGTGGATTACAAGGCGGACTACGATTTCAATACGGTGAAGACAATCGCCTTTTATGACGATTCCGGACACGTAATAGGGGACAACCCTCTGCAACTGAGCGACATGCAGCGCGATCGGATCGATGATGCATTATCCTTTGCACTGAAAAACAAAGGCTTTGTGATGGTAGAGGATGCTACCAAAGCCGACCTATTGTTGAGTTGGAGCCTGTTCACTGAGGAGAAAACCAGCGTGCAGATTTGGAATGCGCCCACCGCAGGCATCGGCTATGCCGGATTCTATGGGCGCTACAACCGCTACAGCGGCTACAACTGCTGGAACTGCTTCGCAAGCCAAACGGAGGTAACCGTTCGCAACTACACCGAGGGCACTTTCATCGTTGATCTCATAGACGCCACGCTTAAAAAATCCATTTGGCGCAGTGTTATTCATTCGCGCCTCAAGGGTGAAATCGGCAGAGACCAGGATAAATACAACGAAACCGCCACAGCGATTTTTGCCTCGTTTCCACCCTGAGGGAGCATTCAATTACGCCAACAGGTGGGAAATCAGCTCTTCTACTAATGCCGCCGCGCTCCAGGACAACAGTGGTACCAGCAGGTACAACGCCAGACGGAACCGTGTCAGCTGCCCGGCGGGCCACTCGGACACAGCTTGAATATCGGCTCGCGCGCTCAGCAGGGCCGCCAGGCGCTGCGGATCAGACTGCGCCATTTCAATGGTCTGGTGAGACGCGGGTAACAGCGTCGTCAACTGCTCACTGACCCGGGCTTTCTCAGCGCGAATGCGCTCGCGGACTCCCAACTGCGGAAAGACAAATACGGTGATCGACAGACAGATATAAATGATGACCATCATAATCCCGATATAGACCGTTCTTTCCGTGATAGTACTGCCAACCACCGAGGTCACCAGCACAAGGCTGACAGACCACAACACCATCAGGCTGATTACTGCGCCCGCCAGATGCAAGCCGTAACGCGAAAACGCAGCCAGTTGCTCAACGCGCATTAAATCGACCACGACATATTTGAGGCCCAGGCGCCGCATTGCAGCCGAGTCGCCAACGAGCACGATCACTGCAGACAAGCCAACAGACCAGGTAGTCATAGCCAGGAGCACCGTGAATATTTCGCCGAGCGCCGCATCCGGCTGGCTGAGCCATACAGAGAAGCGACTAAACTGAGCCTCTTGCGCCACCATGGTAATCACTACGCCAATAACAACAGCGAGCGGGATTATGCGCGGGCGAACGATAGAGAAGCGGTCAATGAGTTCAGTCAGTGCGGAGTCAGAACCCTGCAGCAGCGGGCGCAGCTGCTCGACACATTGCTGACCTGCGCGGCGCAGCAGTGGCACCACTGACAGAAAATACCCTACCTGCACAGACAGCAGCACGACAAATACACCGTCGCGCGTCGGTTGAGGTGAAGCCGCGCCGAGCTGCTCAGCCCATCGCTCCAGCAGCAACCAGACCAGAGAACCAATAATGGCAAAACTAATCCCTGCGAGGACAGGAGACGTAGCGAGGAAGCGCACTACCGCAGGCACTGCCCGCTGATATCCCCTGTTTGCTTCTACCATTTAAACACTGCCTCTGAGTCAGTTCACGCTTCATTCTGCGCCAATATGCAGCCGCCGTGTCTCATATGCAACAGAGCGGGCACCAAAGTTACACTCTGCCTACTATCGCAAAATGCGGGCGGATAGGACTCCGTCTACTCTGGGGCGTTTTGAACTTTTCATCCCAACAACCGAACCAGCAGCCCCAACACCGCGCAGCTTGCAATAACCTCGATCACACCTCGTTTGAAACAAAATAGTGCAAGCGCCGCTACAACTGCTATGACCGCAGAGGGCCAGTCGAATGCACCGCCAAACCCCTCGGGCCAGAGTACGTGATAAGCAAAAAACGCGGCTAGATTCAGTATGACGCCTACTACTGCGGCGGTGATACCGGTCATCGGTGCGGTAAACTTCAGCTCGTCGCGAGTGGATTCCACCAGCGGGCCACCCACCAGAATGAAGAGGAAAGAGGGTAAAAATGTGAACCAGGTGACCAGCGTGGCCGCTAAGGCACCCGCCAGAAAAAGTTGCTCCGCGCCGAACACTTGCTGCACATAGCCACCGATGAAAGCGACGAAAGCGACCACCATAATCAGCGGTCCTGGCGTGGTCTCTCCGAGCGCGAGGCCGTCGATCATCTGGCCAGGTGTCAGCCAACCGTAATGATCTACCGCGCCCTGGTAGACATAAGGGAGAACGGCATAGGCGCCGCCGAAAGTCAGCAGCGCCGCTTTGGTAAAAAACCAGGCCATCTGCGTCAACGTGCCGTCCCAGCCGTATAGACCAATCAGCAGACTCATCGGCAGCAGCCAAAGCAGTCCGCCAATGACCAGCAGCAGCATTAGTCTCGGCCAGCGGAAGTGGGCGTGGTCCGGCCGTGGCGTATGGTCATCGATGACAGCGGCACCAAACGACTGCTGCGCGCTGTTGTGGCCACCGCCGACGCTGAATTTGTCTGGCACGAATCGGCCACCCAAATAGCCAATGGCGGCAGCACTTAACACGATGACAGGAAAGGGAATATTGAGTGCAAAGATCGCCACAAAAGAGGCCGCCGCCATGGCCCATAACCAGTTGTTTTGCAGCGCACGTGAGCCAATGCGATGGGCGGCCTGCACCACAATGGCGGTAACAGCGGGCTTTATTCCGTAAAACAGCCCCGCGACAACAGGCACGTCGCCGTAAGCGATGTAGACCCAGGACAGCAGGATCAGCAAAAAAAGAGAGGGCAGCACGAACAGGACGCCGGCAATGATGCCGCCCCACGTACGGTGCATCAGCCAGCCAATATAAGTAGCCAGCTGCTGTGCCTCCGGACCAGGCAATAACATGCAGTAGTTCAATGCATGCAGAAAACGCCGTTCGGACATCCAGCGACGGCGTTGCACCAGTTCCTGATGCATGATTGCGATTTGACCGGCCGGGCCACCAAAGCTGAGAAAGCCCAGCTTCAGCCAGAACCAGAATGCAGCTCTCATACTGATTCGGCCTGGCGGAACCACGGGTAACGGGTTCGCCTCACTCACTGGCTTAACTTCCCTGATAACATGCACCGAGTATATAGCCTATCTGTGACAGATCTTGTAATCGCGTGTGGATGTTGATGGCAAGCATATTGATGTCACAATTTACCGCAACGGCGATCCCAATGTCTGGCAGACGATCTCGGAGCATCGTCTCTACCCATGGGCGCCACCAGGCCGCTGGCAGCGGCACTGCGTTACGATGCGGCGTGGCAGCAGAGGCGAATATACGCTCGTTAACCTCCGTAATGTTCAGTAGGTGCTCGTCGGGCTGATCAGTCACGTCCAGCGTAGCGACGTTGCCATTCAGGATAGTGCACGTAACAACGCCATATTTACACAAACTTACCCTTTACAAGGGCGTATATATCGCCAAAAATCGCCTCTCATGTCCACTCTGGGCATGAGCGCTGAGCGAACAGGACATCAACACCCTGTCCCCGCAAAAACTCTAACTACGAGATCAGCAAGCTGCGCCCGCTATCAGTTGAAATCGCAGTGGCAGCTGGTCAGAACGCATGTTGGACAAATTTACTTTTTCCTCAAAAGGAAAATACGTCTATGAACAAATCGGTAAAAGCTTCCGCCAAACGTAGCGTTCGCAACAGCAAACTGGCGGATGTGCTCGGCCCGGTGGAAAACCTGGAAAGCTACGTCAAAGCCGACTGGTGGAAGCATATTTTCAATGCTAATTATCTGCGCACAGACGGTGACGTCGTTAACGACAATACGATTACGCAGGCCGAAGTCGATGTTTTTGAGAAGATACTCAATGTCGATAAGGGCGCGGCGATGCTCGACGTATGCTGCGGCCAGGGTCGCCACGTTATGGAGTTTTCGCGGCGCGGTTATAAAGGCGCGCAAGGCTTCGACCGCTCGCACTACCTGATCAGTCGAGCCAGGGCACAGGCCAAGAAGGAGGGCCTCAGCGCTACCTTCAAGGAGGGCGATGCCCGCAAACTCCCCTACAAAACCAACCAGTTTGACGTTGTCACTATTCTCGGCAACAGCTTCGGCTACTTCGAAAGCGCCGAGGATGACAAACTAGTGCTTGGAGAAATTTTCCGCATCCTGAAGCCCGAAGGAAAATTACTGGTCGACGTGACGGACGGCGATAATATGCGAGCCACATTTGAGGCGCGCAGCTGGGAGTGGATCGACAAGACCTATTTCGTCTGCCGCGAGCGCTCCATCTCCAGCGACAACCAGCGACTGGTCTCGCGCGAAGTGATAACCCACGTCAAAAAAGGCGTGGTGGCTGACCAGTTCTACGCGGAGCGGCTCTATAGCAGCGCACAGCTGAAGTTGCTGTTAGAGGAGAACGGCTATGAGGATGTAGAGATCCGCGAATCACTGGACACCAGTTCCACGCGCGACCAGGACCTCGGCATGATGGCGCGGCGCAATGTGCTTTTGGCTAACGTGCATAAAGACGTCGATTCTGCGCCCTCCAATGAACCTAAAAAAGCGGCCCGCATCGCCGTATTGATGGGTGATCCGCGCAAGAGCGACAAGATCAAACCGGGCGCAACCTGGGATGAAGATGACCTGCACACCATCAACGAGATGAAGAAAGCGCTGGCCACGCTGCCCTATGAAGTGACGTACTTCGACCACCATGACCAGTTCATGACGGACTGCTATAAGTGGAAAAAAGATTTTGATCTCGCGCTGAATATTTGCGATGAGGGTTTCAACAATGATGCACTGTTCGAGCTGCATGTGCCGGCGCTGCTGGAAATCATGGGCATCCCCTATACCGGCGGCAATCCGCAGTGCCTAAGCTACTGCTATGACAAATCGCTGGTGCGCGGCATGGCCACGGAGATGGGCATTCCCGTGGCCGAGGCTTACGTGGTTAACCCCGATGACACGACCTTCATCGAAGTCGCTGTACAGTTCCCTGTCATCATCAAGCCGAACATGGGGGATTCCAGCTTCGGGATCACCGCGGACAACGTCTGCGAAGACTTCCGGCAACTGGAAAATGCGCTGTTCTCTATACGACAGAAGTTTGGCTATGACCAGCCGGTACTGATCGAACAGTACCTGACAGGCGCAGATATCAGCGTCGGCATCATCGGCAATCCCCCGGGGAAATTCGAGATATTGCCCATCGTCGAGGAAGACTACTCACTATTGCCAGAAGGCTTGCCCCGGATCTGCGGCTACGAGGCCAAATGGGATCCTGACTCCCCGTATGCCTGTATTCGCTCAATACCTGCGAACCTGGACACTGCCACCGAGCAATTCCTGCACGCCAGTTGCCAGAAACTGTTCGAGCGCCTCGGCTGCCGCGATTATGCGCGCTTTGACTGGCGACTCGATAGCAATGGCACGCCCCGACTGCTTGAGGTGAACCCGAATCCCGGCTGGTGCTGGGACGGACACCTGAACAAGATGGCGGCATTCGCCGGATGGACGTATGCCGACATGCTGCACAAGATCATCAAGGCGGCTGAATTGCGCGAGCGCGTGAAGGCTGACTCAGCAGGTATGTGACCCATCCTGACCCTAAACCGGCAGACCTGACCCTGAGCCATCGCAAACCTTAACGAGCCCAGCGTATGGCTGATTGTGCTGGCCTCCGTCTACGCCGCCGCCTTCAACCTGATCCCACCACACTGGCGAGCCTGGTTGGGCAGCATTGTGCCCGCGCGCAGGCGCGGCACGTTCTTTGCGATCAGAACCCGCCTGACCATGGTGTCCTCCCTGCTGATCTTTATCGGCGGGGGCGGCCTGCTGACGCTGTGCGCAAACAGTGGCAATGCCGGCGTGGGTTTCGCTTTGCTGTTCGCAATTGCCGCATTGGGACGCGCCTGCTCGTCAGTGCTGTTGTGGAAAATGCACGATCCAGAACCGCTCAGCGATGACCACAGCCACCGGGCGTTGCG
>JBDNIE010000173.1:0-5695 GCA_041688425.1 Halioglobus sp.
CGATACCGACTAAGTGGTCGATGGACTTGGCGCCCTTGTCCAGGGCGGAGAACAGGGTGAACAGTGACGCGAACAGCTGTCCGATTGCTTTGAACATGATGGTATACCTCAGTGATTAGGTAGTGCGGGGGCCCACCTACCGATACACGCTGCCATGCAGCAACTACCGGGGGGTACCTTACTTTTGGGAGAGAAGAAGACGAGTACTGCCGCCGTACCCAGATGAGGAAAATCCGCTAATGATTTTCCTCACAAAAAATTTTATATGTGACTCCATATGGTTTGACCAACGCTTCCCTGTCCTCCTGGGAGTGGCCCGGCTGCGTGGGCGTAGCCCAAAGCAGTCGAGGTCACGACCGGGATATAAAATAATTTAATATTTTCTTACTGGCTTCGTCGGCTACGGCAGCGGCCTCTGGGGCTGCGCCCCCGGCCTTGCCTCGCCCAGTTGGAGAGAGTTATCTGTGGGGATATTCATACTATTCCTTGATACCTGGGAGGGGGGAGCGGGTGGTCGCTAGGAGCCCGAAGCGCGCAGCGCGCCGCGTGACGACGGGAGCCGCCAGCGGCATCCCCCGACCAGGGATATAAAACGATCACAAAAACACTTTTCACGTGCATGTATCGGCATATCTTCTATGCAAAACATAAGTGGTTGTATTCTATTGATCCAACGGCCGCCGGGGATGCCGTTCCGAGGCTCCTTCGTCACGCGGCGCGCTGCGCGCTTCGGGCTCCTCGGACCTCGTCTCTCCCCGCGGCGTCCTTGGGCGGTGGGGCTTTGCGCTCCTGCCACCGGATATCACAGAACGCCCCGGGGATGTATTTCCCTTTAATACTCTGGCAGCGCCCACTGCTGGGTAACATCTCATATCAAGACGCAAGCCTGCTCTGAGACATAGTTTATCGGCTGTATATAGTCGCTTTACGGATTTTGCGCTTACTTGAATATCGGGTGAATGTCGGTTGTGAAAATTAGTATATCGGGGGTCTATCGGTATTGGAGAAACGCTAACTAGGATATCGGTTGTGGTCTCCTGATAGTGGGAAGTGGTAACGGCCGGATAGAGGAGGGCATCCCTACAGTTCAATAAAGAACAGCACCTCACCAAATATACAGGCGGACGTGCAGCCCCCAAGCGGTTCGCGCAGCGAAGCCGCGCAGGTGGGCGGGAACGGGAGCCTGTATGTTTGGTTAATCACGATAGAAAAGAAACCAACCACCCCGGCTGATCCTAATTGGCTTACGGGGATAACTATAATCTTCATTTCGTTCAGGATCAGTGACCGATGCAAGTGCATGTCCCAAGCTTTTTTGGTCCTAGCTCGGTTCGATCATAGCTAGATAATGTCCACTTCCTCTTGACAGACGAAATACCCGGCGGGTACCGGAATGTACCGGCCCTTCGTGGTGATAGCCAGGCCTCGGCCTTCGTTGACGGTGGAGGTAAAGGCATAGCCTTCCAATCCCTCCCTTGGCTTTAGGCCGAGGACTTCCCTGACTTGTTGTGGGTCGTCAACGGTAATAGGTTCTAAGCCAGCTGCGGACCAGGTATTTAGTGTGAGTTCAACGGTGTACATATCAAGGTGCCTTTCAGTTTGATCGACAGTGGGTTTGCCGAGGGTAATCGATGCGTCAATGTAATATTGGTCTTGCCCCCGCCTGTCTGGATTTCTGGTAATACCGGTAATACCGGTAATACCAGAAATACCAGTTCCCCCGAGGGGGGCGAGGAGCTACTGGCTGTTCAGCCTGTACTCATTGCTATTGTTCGGACCCTTGCTCAAGGTCCAGAGGCCACCTTCATCTGGCGAGCAGCTCCACCGCTGCAGGCATTCCACGATCTTGCGTCGAGGGAATACAGAAGCGGCGCTGATATGGCTGACAATGTCTTTCTGGATGGTTCCACCTAGCGTATCTAGTACCTTCGAAATTTCATTGATTAAGTCAGAGTCCTCATTGCGTTCGTGATCAAAGACCTTTTTTTGGCGAAGCCTGTCTGCCTCATTCCCATCGATTAACCTCACTGAATTGAACATGCGGTTGTAATCGCCATCATCGTAATTGATGTAACTGTAGACGGAGCTATGCACTGTAGGGCCGCGTGTTTTTTTACTTTGGAATTCCACGGACCGCTTCAGCCCGCCGGCCACTTTTTCCTCGCTGATTATCTCGATGACGTAAGCGCAGTCGCAGTCATCTAAAACATCGCTGGTTCCAGCAGGAATTCCTTTGTCATGCTCCCCCTTGTGCTTGTTGATATGCGCTAGGGCAATAACTGACCCCCCAGCCGAGGTTAGTCGTCGACAGGTTGTCATAAAAGCGCTACTGGCTTTCTTGTCCATAACATCTGTGAACTTCTTGATCGTGTCTAGGATGAACACAGCCTCACCGGCAACTCCCTCCGTAATTAGGAAGCCTACTAGTTCGGCAAAGTTTACATTTGGGTTCGGGAAGGTACTCGGAGAGATCACTTCGAAGCCATACCGATTCCCGAGATCGCCCTTTGCTATCAAGCCCTCGTAGGTGTCATCGAGGTTGATGTGATAGACGGCCTTGCCGGTCGTACCATTGGCGATAGCCTCGGCGACCAGTTTAAGGGTGAGCAGTGTCTTGCCGGTATTCGGGCCAGCATAAAATACAGTTATTTGCCCCAACAGGGCCATGCGGCCTGCAATGTATGCGGTGCTTTTTGCCTGGTTTCGCATTTCGTCCAGTTTGTCGTTTATTGACAAAGTTCGCAGCTTTCTTAATGCATCTTGTTCTGATGTCATCGTAGGACTACCTCTATTTTTTTGTAAGGACGCCCCTATACCAGGGGCGTATTTCTCTATTGAATCCAACCTTTAAATACGTAGTGAGGAGTATCCTTAAAATCCGATCTATAAGGGGTCAGCGACCGCCTCATCACCATATGGATAACGGCGCCGCCTTTGACAAGTTTCTCCAATGTGGCGGCTGGGTCGTCAATTCTGTTCCATGCCAAGTTGTCGACGGTTATACCTGCGGCACCAGTCTCGATCATCAGTTCCAACGTTTTTGCTAGCTGAGATGAAAGCCAGATGCAGGGCATCACGTGTGGCAACATTACTAATCGCCCTGTCAATCTACGCATGGTCCGCCTCCTGGTTTCTGGCTTTGATCCGTTGGCTAATCCATGCTTGAACCTCCGATTCCAGCCAGGCTCGGGATGACCCTCCTTCAACTAGAGAGATGCTGTTGGGGAATTTGCCTTTGGAAGCTATGCTGTATATGGAGCTACGAGATAAGCCCGTCATCATCTGTACATGCTTCATGCGTACTAGACGTTCGCTATTGGTTTTTTGGTGTTGCATAGAGTAAATCCTCTTCTTGCAGTTTCAATGAGACATTGCTGTCTGCCGAAACGGAAGATAAGGAAACGCTTGGGTGGATAAGGATTGGGCTGTAGACCTACTCTGCAGGCCTTTGAAGGACTTTCTGTCTTTAACTCATTGTTTATTAAAGTTTATTTTGGTTTGGGTATATTTTTTTTCCGTTGCCGATTATCGCCTTCAATCGTTTGAGTTGGCTATCCGACACGGAGCCACCGGGTATATTTTTTCGGAGCCATATGTCCACGTTGGCCTCCATATTCAAATTTGGACGTCCCTCGTTTTCGATCCTGAGTGCTCTATGTAGTTTCACCGCGAGTGCCAGTTCGGGGGCGAAATGCTCACTTGCTGGGTTGGCATACGCAGGAATTTCCTCAGCTCCCTTCTCCAAAAACACATTGAGATCAGCCTTCTCCACATAGATATCCTCGAAGCTATATGAGAGCGATTCGGGGTGCATGCCGGGGTCGTCAAGAGAGTAGTATTCTGTTTCTTCAAAGATAAATGTCATCGTAATGATATGAGATGCTTTCAGGCGAAACGCCGAACCTAGAATGGTCGGTTCATCAGCAGTCTTGATCCAGCGGCTCTCGCCACAACTAAATAAGACGAGATCTCCATTCGATTGGTAGCATTCTTCTAGTCCCTGGGATACCTCCTGAGCGTTGCAATCTATAGGGACTCTAGATTTAAGCGTCAGTGTTCCTTCCCGATGGTGGTAGAGAATAGTGTCTATCTGGGATGACGGGCTTAGGTGGGATAGCTCTAGCTCCGCGGCGACCATTTCCAGATTCAGCTTCTGCGGCAATATGTTTTCTTTTAGTGTATTCATCTGATAGTCATTCCGAGCTATTGTTTTCGAAGGCTGTATAAGTAGTCTGCCCACGATTGCATCATCTCAGTACGTCCTTCCAAATGTGTAGTCCGATTGTAAGCACGTCCGTTGGTATCTTTGACTGCGTGGGCGAGCTGATGCTCTATCCAGTCGACTCGATAGCCGAGTACTTCGTCTAGCAAAGTGCGGGCCATTGCTCTGAAACCGTGTGGGGTCATCGTGTCGTTGTCGTATCCCAGAGTTCTTAGTGCCGAACGCACCCCGTTTTCCGAAAGGCAGCGGCTGGCTCCTCTAGCGCCAGGGAACACATATTTTCCGCGTCCTGTCAGTAGCTCCAGTTCACGCAGTATGTCCATTGCCTGGTCGCTTAATGGCACAATATGCGGCTGCCGCATCTTCATTCGCTTGGCTGGGATCTCCCAGCGCTTTTCCGGCCAGTGGATTTCACTCCACTCCATCGCCCTGATCTCGCCGGGCCGCTGAAATAACAGGGGGGACAGCTGCAGAGCTGCTTTTACCGCTGCCGTGCCACGAAAGCTATCAATGGCCAGCATCAGCTGGCCTACCTCCGCTGGGTTGGTAATCGCAGCCAGGTGCTTTTTATCGGGATTCTTCAAGGCTCCTTTCAGGTCTCCGCTAGGGTCTCGCTCTGCACGTCCCGTGGCAACCCCGTAACGAAATATCTGACCTGCTGTTTGCTTAGCCCTGTGAGCAGTTTCGATTGCACCTCGCGCCTCTATGCGACGCAGTGCAGCCAGTAGTTCAGGTGCAGTGATGCTGCCGACGGGGCGGGCGCCTAGTGCTGGGAACAAGTCCTTTTCGAGTGCGCGCATGGTGCGGTCTTGGTGGCTCGTGGATCGGGTACACATTTTGACGTTAAACCACTCACGAGCGAGTGCTTCAAACGTATCTGCTGCAGCCAGGTGGCGGGTCAGTTTCTCCACTTTGAGCACTTCACCGGGGTCGACGCCCTTGGCAACGGTTTCCCTGGCCTGCTGATGGCGTGTTCGGGCGTCTGCCAAGCTTACATCTGGGTAGACGCCCAGAGATAGGAGCTTCTCCTTGTTGGCATAGCGATACTTAAAGCGCCAGTATTTGCTTCCATTGGGATGGACCAAAAGAAACAGGCCGCGCCCATCAAACAGCTTGTACTGTTTCTCCGTGGGCTTCGCCTGCTTTACAGCGGTGGCGGTTAGTGCCATGAATGCCTCCGTCCTAGTTGGGGGTATATGATTTGGTTGTTTCGATTTACCCCCAGCTTATACCCCAGTAAACTGGGGTATAGTATTGGATGAATCGGACAGCTATGGACGAAGTATAAACAAAAAATCCCTTTAACACAGGGCCTTGTGGACTTTATTGGATGTTACTGGATGTGTAATTGGTGGAGGCGGCGGGAGTTGAACCCGCGTCCGCCAGTACTCTGCCTTCGGCTCTACATGCTTAGTTTCCGTTAATTAATTTAACTGCACACAGCCCAACGGGCAGGACGGGATTAGCGAGTTC
>JBDNIE010000174.1:0-5778 GCA_041688425.1 Halioglobus sp.
AACTTGCCTTGGGTGCTAAGATGCCGCGATGGATTTTCTCTCAACCTGGCAAGAACCTCTACTGTGGGCCAGTGCGCTATCGGTGCTCGCGGCGGTGGGCGGTATTATTGCTGTGCCTTGGGTGGTGACCCGCCTGCCCACCGATTACTTCGCTCGGGAGGAGCGCATCGTGTGGCGAACAGCCGCCGGTCAGTCGCTGTTGGTGTTGATTGTGGGGGCGTTTAAAAATCTGCTCGGTGTGCTGCTCTTCATGTTGGGGCTCATCATGCTGGTGACGCCGGGTCAGGGCATACTGACCCTTCTGTTTGGCCTGATGTTGATGAATTTTCCGGGTAAGTACCGTGTTGAGCGATGGTTGGTAATGCGGCCAGGCGTGCTGCGCGGATTGAACTGGTTGCGAGAGAGGCAGGGGAGCGCGCCATTTGATGCACCGCAGCAGAATGATCTTATTCGTTAATCGGGTTTGTTCGTCACGCACGTTACGCTATTCTGATACGGGTAATGTTGGTCATGACACCGCCAGTTTTGGTTATGGCATAAGGAGGTCTCACAATGCGTTCCGATAGATTGTTTCGATCAATAGCCGCAACAGCGCTATATTCTCTCTTCACCCTAGCCTTCGCGGTTGCTGCACAGCCTTACGGAGAAACCCTCGAAACGGGTTGGCTGGAATTGGTAAAGGGTTCCCGCGACAGTACGATGGGCGCCCAACTTATCGAGATTGAACAGGGTGATACCGCCGACGAGCAAAAGATCACACTCGCTATTCCCAAAAAGTCTCTGGCTGACCCAGGCGCGATTGAGGAAGTATTGGTTATTGGGCAAAGGCTACCTGCCACTGAAAAGTCCAGACCGATTAAAATTCAGTATGAATGGGTATCGGATCATGACCCAGATAACTACGGTTTGATTATTCGTCTGGGCAAGAATACTAACTGGCCGATCCGGCTGTATATGAATTCCGAGCCGGGATTCAGGCGCTAGAAAGTAAGAGGGTCGCAGCGCATGGGCGGCTCATGTCGCTCTAAAGAATCGAGTTTTATAGGGTTTCTCGTGCAGCAGATACCAGGCATCAATGCCGAGATCCTTAAGCGGTTTGCACCGAATACAGGGCGCAAACCGCTGCTCCCCCAGCTAAGCGCCAAGCGCATCGGCGGGTTATTCCGCTCGAATGGCGCTATAGGGGCATGAACATGGTGAACATGGTGAACAAATTGGACTGGCACATGGATTTGCCTTCACCAGAAAACCCAATCGCGGCGCGTTGCTGCGGGCCGTGGTCTGTCCCGCCGAAGATGGCCTGACCGGTTTCGGCGATTTGGCGCAAGCCTACGACGCGCTGGATGAGGCGACGCGCCAGGGCCTTTCAGCCCCCAAAAACCGTCGGACCTAAACTATCCGAGTTTCCCCGAAGTTGCTTATCCCGCAGTAGTAACGCACCCCGTTACAGGTCGCAAGATATTGGAAATCTGCGAGCAATTCCTGGAGCGCATTGTGACGCCGCATCACGCCGGGCTCCGCAATGATGAAGCGGTCGATTTGCTGCAGCAACTGGTAGGGCATACGCGCAAGCCGGAGTTTCACTACTTGCACCAGTGGCAGCCCGGCGACATGGTGCTGTGGGATAACTGGCGCGCCATGCATTGTGCGACGGGCACGAAGTCGGGGGTGGAGCGCGTGATTCATCGCACGACAATTATCGGCGATACCACGCTGGGGCGAGTTGTTGATGTGTGAGACTAGCGGGTAGTCTTGGACGTGTGATTGAGACGTGTTGTGGATGGCAAGTACTCTCACGTGCAGGACTTAGCGCCAAAAGCAGCCGCAGGTCGCGAACGTAAATCTTCGCGGCAGGCGAGTATCAATGGTGTTGGCTTGCACCGACTCATCAATGTCTGTAGAACCTGTACCTCCATCAAACGAAGTAAGGCGCAGTGTCTCCACCTGGGCGGCGCCGGCGATACGATTCAACCGCGTATCCCCGCTGTTTTTCAGTTCCGAGGTCGGGTTGTACGAAGGGTACTTGTCTCCTGATTTCACACCACACCGCAGGAGGGTGGTTTGATCGCTGCCATGCGCGGTCGCTGCAAATGTCAAAACAGAGATCACCAGCGGCAGTAGTATTTTATTCATGATGATGTTCAGGCAGCACAGACTGACGGTTAACGGTAGTCCCCTAGGAACTAATATGCTCTAGTGGAATGTGATATAGATTTAAAATAACTAAGGGTTATGCCTTGAGTGTTGATAAGCTAATGCCGCAAATGCTAACGCAGTGACCCAAGCCCTGTCGCCAAGCCCTTCGCGCCGTCGCGAATCCCGATAAATCCTTGACTCAAAAAGACCACATCCTTATAGTGACGCCCTCTACGCGCCTGTAGCTCAGCTGGATAGAGTACCTGGCTACGAACCAGGCGGTCCCCCGTTCGAATCGGGGCAGGCGCACCAAATTTCTCTAAGTACCTTCAATGCGTTACCGACTGTGTCTGCGCACAGTCTGGACATAACGACAGTAGTCCCGGCAAAAATCAGAGGGCGGTTGTCACTCCCTTCAGTGCCTGGCTCATTATAAGAGGGCGCCAGTGTATCTTGACCCCAAAAACCCGTATTAAGCGAACGATCCCGGCTGGGATTGCCCGGTGAAGTCCGCCAACTGCGTTGCTCTGGGAGATATCTACTCGATGCTGCAGATATGTTCGCTCGACCCGCCCCATCAGACTTCTTTCAATATCGGATGCTGGGACCATTATCTGCATGACTATTTAAGACCCATACCCCAGAGTGCTTTCAGTTGTGCGTATAAAGCAGATGATTTGGGCGCGGCGATGGGTCATCCAGATTGCGCAACTCCCACAATGTTACGATAGACAATTGCCATAATAAGGCCGACAAAAGGTAGCGTCCAGATCAGTCCAATACCGAGTGGTATCGCGCTGACCGCCATAATAATACTGCTTACTATGCACAGCGCGAATGTTCTAAACCAGCAAGGTGTAATGGCCTTACGCGACGTCTCCAGTGCCTCCCAAATCCCCATGTTTTTGTCGACCAATAATGGTACGGCCAGCATATAAGCGAATACCAGATACACACCCGGCAAAACCAGCAAAACGAAACCAAATAAAATCAGTACTACCATGAGCAGGTAGAGAAGAAAGATGGGTATGGTTTTAGGGTAGTAGTCAAAAACCATCGACGTACGCGTTGGAATGCCAACGCTTCGCCTAATGGCAATCATCAGTAAGCCTGCGACCAAGGGCAGGGTTAACAGGCTAGTAATCAACTGCCACAAAAGCAGCGTCAAGCTCGCATCTTCGCCAATTAACTTGGACCCACCCGATGTGATCCCAACAATTACTGAGTAAACAAGAATAGCACCCCAATACGTGCTTTTAAATCCATCCTTTAGCTTCCATGCTTCAGTCAATACTTCACCAATAGTCCAGTCGGGGTTGAGTTCATATTTCTCTGCCCCCGGACTAATATTGTCAGCGCTGGTTTTATAAAGTGTTTTGTCCGACATAGCGTTTTCCCTCTAATTATTTTATTGGAGTGTAGTAGAAAAGTAACACTGCTGTAAGCAGAAAGCAGAAAGCAGATGAAATTAGGTGGCAGGTTGTGCCCGGATCGCGCTCGCCTAACACTCGGCTTCACGGTGCAGTATCGACATTTACGAATACGGCCCGGCTTGATCCCGGCAGGTCCGGTAATGGAGCGAATTCAGCACTATTTTCAGACGTCGGCTGCCGCAGTCGTCGTCGCTTTCCCGGGTGATTTCGCGCACGGCTTTTAGTCGTTCCCGGTGATACACGCGATCTGCTTCACCGCTTCCATCTCGAAATCTTCTGAACAGCGCTTTTTGCTCATAATAGACACCTTCTGTTTGCGTCAATCGCAATGCTATCAGGTTGCTACAATACGAGTGGTTTGCCACTTTCACATTGGACTCAATGGGTGTAGATTGCGCCGCGGCATGATCATCAGTCAAATAGCGAGACTTAGAGTCTTCTCAAGGCCTGCAGACACCCTGCACCCGTACAGCGCATAACCAGGAAATCAAATCATGGATAATCCCAATCTGCAGGAAAAACTCGACGCGATCTTTCAAATTCATATGGATGCGGAACTCTCCGGTGATCTCGACAAGACCTTGGCGACGATGTCGCCCAATCCACATCTGGTGAATGTGCCGACGATGGTAGGCGGCGAGGGGCCGGAGGGTGTGCGAACGTTCTACGCGAAGCGGTTGATCGGTCAGTTCTTTCCGCCCGACGTACAGTTTGAGACTATCTCGCGGACCCACAGTAAAGAGCGGCTAGTCGATGAAATCATCATCTCGTTTACGCACACCAGCAAGATGGACTGGATGCTTCCGGGTGTTGATCCTACGGGCAAGTTTGTCGAAGTGGCGTTTGTCGTGATCGTCGGCATAGAGGACGATAAAGTTTCCTATGAACACATTCACTGGGACCAGGCGAACGTACTCGTCCAAATCGGCCTGTTAGACCCAACCGGTCTCCCGGTGACTGGGGCGGGCGCAGCAGCAAAGCTCAGGAAACACTCCCTGCCCGATCCGTTTTTCAACGAAGGGTAGAGCATACCGGGGACGTCTCTAGTCCGAGACATTCACCTCGCAGTACACCAGTACTGCGAGGCAATAACCCGCAGGGCTCACCTGGCCCGCCGCCGACGTACGCAACCCTCTGTCAGCCGAGAGCTTGCGCTAAGTCTTACATTCTTCGTCTTCACATCTGCCACTGAGCTAACATTCAGCCCGTTCAATAGGGTGCAGTGTTGTCTGAAATTGATAAGATCCGACCCCGTCACCTTTACGCCAACCCGCTACTCTCCCTCCAACATTTCACCCCATTTGCGCAATGTCCGGGTAGCCAACAAGGTCTCCTCAATAAATAGGACCAGCGCCACTATGAGAGACATCATGGCAAGGACAAATAAGAATACGATGCCTCCGCCCACATTCACGTCCCAGTAACTACCCGCGAACAGTGTGACAACCAGTAAACACACCACAAGGCCAGAGAAGGCACAAAAGCCCATAGACCAACCGTTGAGTCGAATACGCCGTTGCAAATCGGCTAATTCACTCTCGGTCCGCTCAAGCAGTGCAGGATCTTTAAGCAGTAAACTTCGGCGCTCCACCACCCGGGAACGATCGACAATTCGCGCCAAGCGGCCGGACATCACATTTAAAAAACCGGCAACGCCCGCCAATAGGAATACGGGGGCAACAGCCAGTTGTATAATATGGGATAGTTCGGATGGGTGCATAGGCCGTTATGGTACCCAACCTGCATGTGCGTGTCGATATTGGTCGTGGAGTGAATTCGTCATATCAGCGGTAGAGTGGGTTCGACTTTTACGTTTACCATCTTCAAATCTGCCGCTGAAAAAAAACTCCAGCCGGTTTGATCTGGTCTAGCGTCATAGGCACCGTGTAAGACAGGCACTGTGTAAGACCAGACCCCGTCAGCTGCTCGTTTTGTTACGCAATCTCATAGGTTAAGCGTGAGCCTTTTCGCACATGAGGTGCCCGAGGACAAAAGCCACCAAAAATAGCGCTGGAATGTCGCCCAACAGGTTGCGGTTTCATCGGTCAGGAAGCACATCAGTGGGATGTCCACGAGAACTTCAATGAACGCGCCCAGGCTCCGGGTATGGCTATGAGCCAGGTCCAGCGACGGCTGAACAATCGACTGGACACTGCCAAGCGCAGATCAAGCCCCGGCCAGCAGCGGGCGGTGAGAGCAGCGCATAGCA
>JBDNIE010000013.1:0-15488 GCA_041688425.1 Halioglobus sp.
ATCCGCGGGGCGGCCATCCGCGGGGCGGCCATCCGCGGGGCGGCCTGCATGGATGTATTCACGGCGTGTCCCGAAAAGCTCTACTCGGTTTGGCGCCGGTCTCGCAGCGTACATAAGTGTAATTCGCTCTAACTTCAACTCTGTTTTGACAACTACCAGGCCAACGCGAGCGTTGCAGACCCCATAACATGAACCCCGCGACTGTTTTTGCCAGCAAAATCCACCGTTACCATCGGCTCGCTGTTGTTATCGCTATCTTTATCGAGATCGCCGCGCTCAAGCTTCACCACATTGCCCTGCATAATCATCGTGTCCCCCGGAACATTGGGCGCCATCAGTTTGAAGTTGATCCGCTTGAGGCGGCTGCCAGCGCCAGCCCAATCGCTCAGGTAGCGCGCGCATAAACCATTGGTGGTGAGAATGTTCATGAAAATGTCAGGCATGCCCGAGGCTTTGGCCGCCGGCGCATTGTGGTGTACCGGCATAAAGTCCTGCGTCGCCAGCGCGCCGCCGACGATCAGTTTATGCGTGATAGGAATCTCCAGTTCTGGCAGCGACTGGCCTTCGCTCAGTGATGCGTAGAGAATATCTGTAAAATCTGTAGTCCATTGCAAATCGCTGCTGGCAGGAATGGGTGTTTCCTGCGCAGTCTGGGTGGCATTCGCATCAGTGCTTTTGGGACGATAGACGAAATAGGCGATCATGGCATCGGCATACAGGGTCGCGTTCTGGTCCATGAACTCGGCGTGTTCGGTCACGAAGTAGCCTTCGCCCAATACCGTTTGCTTCAGCGGGGTTATCGATTCAATGGTTGAGTAGTGATGTGCGCGATCACCCTCCAGCAGCAGGCGATGAAAGTTTATGTCATAGCTCACTGCAACAATGCCCGGGAAGCCGTATTTTTCCAGCACCTCAAACACCCGTTCGTTGGGTGATTCCACCGTGCCTGGCGCGCGTTGAAAGTTGATATCACCCATGGTCCACATCTGCATCATGGCCGGGGGCGCAAGCGCGCGTTCGCAGTCCAGATGGCGGCGATAATCGTCATCCAGATAAAGCGGGTTGCGGTCACCCATTGCTGAGCACCACTGCCAGATCTGCACTCGGCTTACTGGATTGAAGCTACAGTAAGGGCCGGTGCGTTCGCCTGTGAGTGCTGATGTATCCAGTGGCTTCATCAATCTATTACACCGGCGGAACGGAGTAACCGCCCCATACAGGCACATAGTTTTCGTTATAGTGTGGCCCCAGTGAAGTGTGCAGATCGTCCATTTCCCACTTCTTCGCACCCTTGGGATTAACGATCGCACCGCTAAGCGTGGGGCGCTGCAGGATTTGTACTTCGTTGCCCCAAACGATCAGTACTTCGCCGGAAATTCCCGCCGCAGCCGAGGATGACAGGTAGCCTACCAGCGGTGCGACATTGGCCGGGTCGAACATATGGAAGCTGCCGTCAGCGGGTGCCTGGAACATTTCTGCTGTCTGGCCGCCAGCCGTCATATCGGTGAGCGCGCGGGGCATGATGACATTACACGTTATGCCGTACTTTGTGAGTAGCTGCGCGGCACCCATGGTCATTGCGATGATGCCGGCTTTTGCCGAGGCGTAGTTGGGCTGCCCGGCAGAGCCGTAAATTGCGGCTTCAGAAGAGGTGCTGATCAGTCGGCCATAGACTTCCTCACCGCTCTTTGCCTTATCTCGCCAGTAGGCCGTGGCATTGCGCATATTGACGAAGTGACCGCGCAGGTGCACACGCACGACGGAGTCAAACTCATCGTCGCTCATACCGAAAATGGTTTTATCGCGGCAAAAGCCTGCATTGTTGACCATGATGTTGAGATCGCCGTAGGCATCCAGCGTTGATTTCATCAGCGCCTCAGCATCGGTGCTGTCAGCACAATCTCCGAGCACCACCATCGCTTCACCGCCCAGGCCCTTGATTTCCTCAACGGTTGCATGAGCTGCTTCGGCCGCCTCGGGACGGTCGATATCATTGACAATAACTCGCGCTCCCTGGCTTGCAAGATACAGCGCTTCCTCGCGACCGAGTCCGCGGCCCGCGCCGGTAATGACGGCAACTTTGCCAGTCAGGTCTGCCATTGTTTTCTCCTTTAAATGCTGCATCAAATAGTGCGTGAAATAGTGCTTTGTTAGATGTTTGCTGGATGGGGCCACTCGCAAGTGGCCCGCAAAATCATAGTCGCTCGATAATAGTGCCGGTGCCAATGGAAGAGCCGCAGCACATCGCAATCAGCGCAGTGGTTTTGTCGGAGCGTTCCAGTTCATGCAGCGCGGTGGTAATCAGTCGTGCGCCGGTGGAGCCGACCGGGTGCCCCAGTGCTATCGCGCCGCCGTTCACGTTGACCTTTTCCATGTCTGCCTCATACACTTGCGCCCATGACAGCACGACAGCGGCAAATGCCTCATTGATCTCCACCAGATCGATATCGCTCATGTTCATGCCGCTTTTTTTGAAGAGCTTGGCGGTAGCATCCACCGGGCCGTCGAGCAGGAAGTAAGGGTCGGTGCCCACTACAACATCGGCAATGATGCGAGCGCGGGGCTTGAGACCGCGGGCGCGAGCTTCATCGGCGGTCATCCAAAGTACCGCCGCGGAACCGTCCGATATCTGCGAGGAATTGCCCGCTGTATGAATAGTGTCCGCCATTACCGGTTTCAGTTGTGCGAGGGCCTCCAGCGTGGTGTCGCGCAGACCCTGGTCGCGGTTGATCGTGCGTGTCTGGCCAGTGGGTTTGCCGTCTTCTCCCATGATGGGCGCTTCAACGCTGAATACTTCGCGATCGAAACGACCTTCTGCCCAGGCCTGCTTGGCCCGTAATTGTGAGTTATAAGCGAGATGGTCGGCCATTTCACGGCTGATGCCACGTTTTTTTGCAATACGCTGCGCGCTGCTAAATTGGTCAGGGCTGGAATCCCATGGCCAGTTGTCCGGAATGAAATAGCCCGGACCGTTGTAAACATTGGCGCCTAAGCCAACTCGGCTCATCGCTTCAACACCGCACGCAATGCCAATATTGATGGAACCGGTTGCCACCATGGAGGCAATCATATGGTTGGCTGTTTGGGCTGAGCCGCACTGGTTATCCAGTGTGGTGCCCCCGGCGGTGTAGTCCTTTCCCAATGTCAGCCAGGCATTGCGCGTGATATTTCCAGCCTGCTCACCCGCTTGCGTAACACAGCCGCCCGCCAAGTAGTCGACGTCGGAGTAGTTCAGGCCTGTGCGCTTAACGATTTCATCCAATGATAAGGCCAGCAATTGGGTGGCATGAAAGTCGCACAAGTCCCCGACGCCGGGTTTTCCGCGAGCGATAGGTGTCCTGACTGCTTCTACGATAACGGCTTCGCGCATGGTTGATCCTCATGGTTGGAAATGGCGATTACGCCGACGGGCGGGCGTAAAAATTAACGCCCAATTGTACTGGATGGCAATAGCTTTTCAATGACGGATAAGGTCATGTGCCTGCGGCAGTTTGCAGCGTTTTGGCAGTTCGATACAGCATAGTCCGTGCTGGAAATGTCGCATGGTATAGATGCTTGTGCTGAATTCATAGCGAGTCCCGGACCGTGACGGTTCACCAGTGCGCGAACCTCAGTGGCTCTGCACGAGTGAGACGCGCATCACAACTCGGGTCGCTGCAGGTGTCACAAACCTCCATACATGCAATGATTAAGTAGATGTTTTTTAGGCTATATTCTTAAAATAGCGAGTGAAAACAATAGGGTAAAATGTATGGCGGGATAAATGCGTTGTATTCCCGCAACGAATATTACGATTTGTGGCATCGAGCAGTAGAGACGTACCGCGGGATTTACATCAGTGAGTTGGAAAATAGAGTTGTTTACCATGGCGTTGAAAAGGAAGTTGATCAGTTTGGGTGCAGCGACAGCGCTGGCGGCGCTGTGCGCCGCGCCCTCGCTGGCGAATGTGCAGATTTGGAATTTCACTCGTTCGAGCCAACACGTCAGCAACAACGATTTTGGCAATTCGCTGAACCTGACGTCTTCTGATGCGGTTACCTTGAGGGTGACTGGCGGGTCCGACACCAAGGATGTAACTGGCCCTGATACCGTGCAGGACGGCACGCTGATCTGGGCTAACAGTAATGGTCTCGGAATCCAGAACCGCGATGAAGATACAGGTTCACCCAACCATTCTGTCGATAGTGTCACGTCTGACTCTGATGGCGCTTTCGACATGGTACTGCTGGAGTTTGGTGCTACCGTCAACCTGACGTCGCTTACACTGGACTGGGCAACAGGTGGCAGCTCCAACGACAAGACAGATATCTCGATTCTCGTTAGGGACGGAATGGAATCGGCCGGTTTGTCTGGCAAAACCTGGGTTAATGTCTTGGACAGCAATGGCGGCAACTATGGAGCCGTCGGCAACTATAGCAATGTTGGCCTGAGCTACTATACCGTTAACCCGGAAAGCATTGAGTCCACAAAGTGGTTGATAAGCTTTTATAACCCTGTGTTTGGCGCAGGCGGCAGTCCGGGTAATGACGACTTCAAGCTGATTCGCTGAAGACTTCAATTACCCCGCCCACTTCCACTCCAGTGTCGCACCCTGGCACTCGTGCTGGCTGGATTGCCGGACCCGCGATTCGCTGGCCTTTAAAGCCGAGGGCTTAAAGCGGCACTGATTCACGCTTCTCAGTAAAAAACGGAACTTAACGTTCCGTTTTTTTTTGCTTGCGCTACCATGAGCCTCGCAGTAAAAGTCTATCTGTATCACTCGGGGTATCGAAAGTGCAGCGCTGTTTTACCCTAATGCTATTTTTATCTCTGGCATTTGCGCCGATGGGCGCGAGTAGCAATGAGTTGGCTAATAAAGCCTATGAGAAAGCCGTTCAGGCTTATGACGAAGATGATCTCCAATCCTCTTACCTTCATCTAAAGAACGCATTAAAGCAAGACCCTAATGTGCTCTCGGCGCGATTACTTCTGGCGCAGCTGTATTTTAACGAAGGCGATATCTACAGCGCCGAAAAAGAGTCTGCAGAGGCGCTATTGTTGGGCGCAGATATCAATCTGGTACTACCCATCTATGGGCAGTGCTTGCTGCTGCAGGAGAAAGTTGATGAGCTTCTGGAAATTGAGAAAGTCTCCGATAGTTTTACTGTCAGCAGTCAATTTGAGTGGGCTCTACTAAAAGGGCAGGCCTATCTGTTGCGGCAGAAAACGGAGCTTGCGCGCGGTGAGTTTGAGCGGGCCGCCACGATCTTACCCCAGAATGTGCGTGCCCATAATGCGATAGCCGCTATTTACATGAATAGCGGACAGATTGATGAAGGTATTGCGCTGGTTGAAAAATCATTACTGCTTGACGCTGATAATGCCAAGACATGGCAGCTTCGCGGGGAGTTGGCATTTAGGGAAAAGTCGTACGACAGTGCGCTGGCCTATTTCCTCAAGGGGTTTGCGCTTGACCCCGGCGACATCAGAATACAGCGGTCGTTAGCGCAAGTGCATATGCAGCGTGGGAATCGTGAAGAGACCAGGCAATACCTCGATATGATTCTTGAGCAATCTCCGGAAGATCCGGCAGCCACGTTGATCACCGCTATCTTGTTGATTGGGGACGGCGACTCGGAAGTGGGCGATTCCATGTTGGCGAATCTCAGCAGTAAGCTATCCCAGTTTGATGACGGTCAACGGCAGTCGGATGGAATCATGATGTTCATTCGAGCCTCTGCGGAGTACATACAAGGCAACGACCCCAGTGCGATCGCGTTGCTGAATGCCTATCTTTTGACAAACAGGACAGACCTCGTAGCAATACGGTTACTGGCCGATCTGTACCTGCGTAATGATGATATTCAGCGTGCGGCCGATCTTCTGGGCAGTCGGGAGGCCGAGCTTGCCGAGGACGCCGGGCTTTCGATCCAGCTGATGAGCCTTTATGTGCACAATGGCGACATCTACAGAGCCAACCAGTTATTGGTCACCCTGAAAGAAAATGGCCTTGGTCACAACGCCTATGTGGTGATGTTCGAAGCTGAATTGCTGAGGATGAAAGAGGAGCCTCAGAGCGCACTGGGTTTGCTTGACGGACAAGATTTTGAAACGCAGGAGCCGCTCGGTTATCAGTTGCTGCGCGGTATGTTGCAGCTGGAGATGTCCAAAAATGAGGATGCGCAGGCCACTGTCAAACGGCTACAAGAGGAATTTCCGAATAATATCAGAGTTTACAACTTTGCCGCAGTGGCCTATCTCACGGTGGGTAATCTGCAAGAAGCGGAGTTCAGTATTCAAAAAGCGCTCAGCGCCGCCCCTGATGATGTTGAGGCCCGGTTCAACCAGGCGATGTTGTATAAGAAGCGTGGCGAGATGGACCAAGCGCGCAAACTTCTTAAAGGGATAACTGAAGAGGTGCCTGGTCACACCCGGGCTTTGCTGTTGATGGCGCGTATAGCGTTCCTGCAGGGCAGGTATGATGAGTCCATTGTATGGAGTGACAGAGTCTACGCATACGATACGGCCTCCCACAATGCCAGTGAATTGCAGTTGGAGGTTTACTCGCAAACCGCCAATTGGGAAAGCGCCAAGCTAATCGCCCAACGCCTGGTGAATGAACATCCTCGCAACAGTGAATACTTAATCGAACTCGCCACTATCGCCATGCGATTGAAAGATCGTGAGCTTGCAGAGAATACTGTGAGCAGGCTGTATCCCATGTGGAAGGAGGATCCGCAAAAGCTGCTTGAACTGGCCGAACTGCAGTCGCGCTTCAAAATTCCCCTTGCTGCCCGCAGAAGTCTTGAGCAGGCGTTAACGCTGGACCGTGAATCCTATCCGATACGACTTGCGCTGGCGCGACTCGACTATGACGAAGGGGAATACGACAAAGCGCTGGGCATTGCCGAAGAGCTGCAACGCGAAGTGGGGGTGCGAGCTGAAACCTTACTTCTACTCGGGGATATAGCACTCGCTCTTGGTGAGCCTGAGGATGCGCGGCAGCAGTTTTTGAGCGCATTCCAACTCGACACCAGTAACAACGCAGCGATCGCCAGAATATACAGCTTGAGCATGCAGAATGGCGAGCCGCAGTCGTTCACCGATGTCATGGAGGCTACCCTGAAGGAGTCCTCGCTGTCCGTATTGGCAGTCAGGCTGATGGCGGACAGTTATCTCGCGCAGGGTGAAAACGAGCAGGCAGTCGTCTACTACGAAAAACTCCTTTATCTGGAGAGTTTCGCCGCAGACCCGGTCATTCTAAACAATCTGGCCAATATTTATGCCGAGGCTGACCTGAACAAGGCGCTGGCAACTGCACTCAAGGGTCTGGAGTCGGGCGGTGAGAATAACGCAGCGCTGCCCGACACCGTAGGATGGATTCTGGCACGGCAGGGAGAGAATGAGCAAGCATTGCCCTATTTGCGCAAGGCGTTTGCCCTCAACTCAACTGATCCTGAAATTCGCTATCACCTTGGTGTTGTGTTGATGGCGCTGGGGCGCACTGCGGAGGGCGCGAAAGAACTGCGCGCCGCTGTCAGTAGCGACAAGCAATTTGCCGGGCGCGAAGATGCCATGCGCCTGGTGGCGTCGCAGCCTCAGTAAGCGCCAAATTGGGCCGTTTTAGGCCATCCTGCCGAGAATTGCACCACCGGTAGGAATGCCGGCACCGGACGTTACCAGAGCGTGGTTGACCGTCTTGGCGGGTTGGTTCACTGATGTGCCGCGCACCAGGCGGGTGGCTTCAACAATGCCATTGACGCCGTGAATGTAGGCTTCACTCAACTGGCCGCCGTGGGTATTGGTTGGCAGCCGCCCGTTAGTGCGCAGTGCGCCGTCTTTGACGAAATCACCCGACTCGCCGTAGCCGCAAAAGCCCCAGGCTTCAAGCTGCCACAGGACGATCGGTGAGAATGCATCGTAGATCACGGCGGCATCGATGTCGTCTGCGCAGAGGCCACTCATCGCATAGACATTCTTTGCGGCAGTTTCCATTTCCGGTATGGCGGCAAATTCTTCGCGGTAAAACGATGTCATTTGTTCCTGGTTATCGGCCGCGCACTGGGCCACGCCGCGCACGCTGACGCCCGGTTGTTGCAGGTCGCGGGCGCGTTCGGGTGTCGTGACGATAACCGCTGAACCGCCATCGCTTTCCTGGCAACAGTCCAGCAGTTGCAGGGGGTCTGCAATCATGCGCCCGGCGTCGTATTCCGCGCGATCAAATTCTCGGCCGTAGAAAAACGCAGCGGGGTTGTTGGCGCCGTAGACACGTGTTGATTGTGCCACTTCAAACAGTGCATCTTTGGTCACACCAGTGTTGTGCATCCAGCGCTGTGTGAACATCGCTACCCAGCTGGCGGGGGTGAGCAGGCCATAGGGCATATACCAACCCCAATGAATCGCGTCGGCTGTTGTGATGTCGCCCGCTACGCCGCCGGAGAAGCGGTGTCCACTGCGGCCATTCAGTGCGCGGTAGACTACGACGGTTTCCGCCATCCCTGTCGCGACGGCCATGGTGGCCTGATGGAGGCAGCCGGTGGCTGCACCGCCGCCGTAGTGTGAGCGGCCATAGAACGTCAGTTCACCGACACCGAGTGCCCGCGCGACTTCGATCTCATCATTGGTATCCATGGTGAACGTGGCCATGCCGTCGATGTCGCTGGGCTTGAGGCCCGCATCGTCGATGGCGGCCTTGATCGCCTGTACGGCCAGGGACAGTTCCGATACGCCCGAGTCCTTGCTGAAGGTGGTATTGCCGATACCGACGATTACCGCCTTGTCTTTTACATTAGCAATCACGGCTCAGGCCCTCTGTGGCAGTGCGAGTTGTACAGAGCCCTGCATATGCATGCCCCAGATATTGTTCTCTCCCACAACGGCAATGTCGACCACGCCGCTGTCGGTGTCGACAGCGGTTACCTCGCCAGTCATAGTCATCACCATGTCCGGCACGTTCGGTGCTCCGAGGCGCAGGTCCAGCGACTTCACTACAGCTTCCGGGCCGCTCCAATCGGTGGCGAAGCGGGTCATCAGGCCCTGGCTGGTGAGGATATTCATGAACACGTCGGGCAGGCCTGTTGCTAAGGCCTCGGCCTTGTTGTGGTGAACCGGTTCGAAGTCGCGCGTAGCCAGTGCACCCGCCACCACCAGACCCGTGGTGATATCGATATCCAGTGAGGGCAGTTTGTCGCCGACGGATACCTCGGCGCAGGTCAGTGTCTTGTAGTTACTCATCATCTTGTTCCTATTTACACTGGGTAGGGTTACGCCGGATAGAATTGCGGCAGCATGGTTTTTTCATCAACCTGTTCCACCACGCCTTTTACTTTCATGCCGATGTGAATATCTGAGGGCTCGCAGCCGATTACATTGGCGACCAGATTCGTGCCTTCTCTCAATTTGATGACGGCGCATACGAGTGGGTATTGATAGCCGGGTACCTTTGGATGGTGTATCTGGGTGTGGCTGAGGATCTCTCCGTGCAGCGTTGACTCTATGGAGTCCCATTCCATGGATTGGCACTCACCGCACATCGGGCGGGGCGGGTGACGCAGCGTCTGGCAGTTTTTGCAGCGCTGGATTAATACCTTGCCGGCATCGCAGGCTTCCCACCACCATTTATTGTCATGGCCGCGTGGCGAGACGATACGCGTCGGCACTTGCAGTGTCTCTGCGCTGGCAGCAGCTGCAGGCTGTTGTTGCGGAATGAACTTCAGCACCTTGAAGCGCTGAGTGCCAATTTTGTCACCGTGCTGATTGGTGAAGGTGGCAAGTGTCTCGAAAAAGTAGCCGGGGCCGCGCCCGGTGGTTTTGCGCTCGGAGATATTGTCGATGGTCATCGCCATAACCACGTTGTCGCCAGCGCTGACTTCCTTGAAATACTCCTGTTTGACGTTGGTGCCCAGCACGCCGGTGTAGCCGTGCTTGTTGAATACATTGACGAGGTCCGACTGTGCGTCTGCGGGGCGGCCTGTGGTGACGGCAAAACCTTCCTGGCCCCAAACATACATCATCGCCGGTGGCGCAATAGTTTTGCCGCGTATGCTATTGGCGGCCCAGGCAGCATCGGTATAGGCGGGGTTTTTGTCACCGATGATCTCGGTCCACTGCCTTACCATGGCGGCGTTCACGTCGTCCCTGGCTGGTTTTGGCGGGCAGACTTCCCGGCCGATAAAGGCGTAGATCTCGTCTTCTAAAGCCTTGTGGTCTTCAGCTGTCATCGGGGAAAGTTCCTCTTACAAATTGTGTGCGGTATTTTCCCGCTGTTAGCGGTGTGCGGGCATACCCAGTCCGTGGGTGGCGACGAGGCCGCGCAGTACTTCCACTACGCCACCGCCAAAGGTGTTGATGGTGGCGCGACGGTACTCGTGCTCCAGATCGCCATGCAGCACGGCGCCCTCGCTGCCTGCGGTCAATAGCGCATGAGGGCCTACTACGTCCATCAACAGGCGACAGATTTCCAGCATCTTCTCGGTGGAGTACACTTTGATCGCCGAGGGAAATACCGGATTCATCTCTTGCTGGTCTAACTGCCACGACATCCGGGCATTCATCACGCGCATGGCTTCCAGGTGCGCGTATGCCTCAGCCAGATTGCGCTGTGCGCCCACATCATCGATGACGCGCGTGCCGTGTGCATTTTTGGTGTTACGGGCCCACTCCAGCGCCAAGCCAAAAATCTTCCAGCCCTGAATACCCCACGCGGCGAGACCAACCCGCTCATGGTTGAGCTGCTCGGTGATCAGGCGCCAGCCGCCGTTCTCTGCACCAATGATCATATCCAGCGGCACCTTCACATCGGTGTAGTAGGTCACGTTGGTGCGCACACCGCCCATGGTGTGAATGGGTCCGTAGGAAAAACCAGGGTCTTTGGTGTCCAGCACCAGAATCGAGATGCCCTTGTGCTTGGGAACATCCGGATCAGTGCGAGCTGCTAACCAGATATAGTCTGCACCCTCGGCGCCGCTGGTAAAAACCTTGTTGCCGTTGACAACATAGCCATCGGCGTGTTTTACGGCGGAGGTGGCCACTGCCGCGAGGTCGGTGCCGGCGCTGGGTTCTGTATAGCCAATCGCAAAATGCAGCTCGCCCGCGGCAATGCCCGGCAGAAAGCGCGCTTTCTGCTCGTCGGTGCCCTTACTCATAATAGCGGGCCCCACGGTGTTGAGTGTGACGAAGGGCGTGGGCGCGCCAGCTAACAGTGCTTCCTCGTAGCGAATAAGCTGTTCGCTTTCGCTCAGTCCGCGGCCGCCGTATTGCTCTGGCCAGCCCACGGCGAGCATGCCGTCCTTGCCCTGCTGCCGGATAAGCGATTTATACAGATCGCCACTTTCTGCATTGCGTAATTCTTCGCGATGCTCAGGCTTGATCAGGTTGGAAAAATAGTCGCGAAATTCCCTGCGCAGTGCATTCTGACTTTCAGTGTAGTTGACGAACATGGCCTTGCTCCTTCAATTAATAGCAGACATCATATTGATTTTGAATTCAAATTCAACTAATTTGTCGTCCTATGTCTAACGCAACGACAAAATCATCAGCAATCACCCGCGCGCGCAGCGCGCGCGGTGAGCGTGCGCGTGCAGGTCTTAAGGAGGCGGCGCTGGCGGTGCTGGAGCGCGAGGGCTACCACAAGATGCGTATTGCTGATGTCACCACAGAGGCCGGTGTGGCACAGGGTTTGTTTTACCACTACTTTAAGGATCTGAAGTCACTGACGCTTGAAGTGTTGGGCGATTTCGCAATGGCCAGTAACGATCCTCTGCAAATTGAAAAAAACGTGCCGCGTGGTGATTGGTACGCGCGCATCTATGCTCACAATCTGGTCGTGGTGCGCGGTTATGCGAAGCGTCCCGGGGTGATGCGTTGCCTGCTGCAACTGGCGGATGAAGACGAGGCCTTTTCGGGTATGTTGCGCGAAAGCTATCGTGATCAGCTGATGTGGCTGGTTGAGCTGATGCCCAAACTGTTTCCCGAAGCGCATTTCAAGAAGCATCAGGCGCTAATGGTGGTCTACTCGTTGGCCGGCATCGGCGAGGGCCTGATGCGTGAATACTTTATTAACGAAAGCAAAACACTGCGCGCTGCGGGCCTTACCGTGGAGCAGTTTGCCGAACTTCTTACGACCATGTTTTACCGGGCTTTGTTTCTGCAGCATCCGGATCAAAAACAGCTCACCTACACCCGCAACCTGACCGCTATGGTCCGGCCACACTGAGGTAACACGTCATGGATTTTAACTTTAGCGACGACCAGAATTCGATTCGCGAACTGGCTCACCAGATTTTCACCGACCGCGCCAGTGACGAGTTCCTGCTGGCGTTTTCGCGCACCGATCAGACCTACGATGACACGCTGTGGCAGACGCTGGCGGCACAGGGTCTGTTAGGTGTTGCAATTCCCGAGTCCGCGGGTGGCACTGGTTTTGGTCTGATAGAATTGTGCATGGTGCTGGAGGAGCAGGGTCGCCGTGTCGCGCCCGTGCCATTGTACGGCTCACTCGTATTGGGCGGCCTGCCCATTGCCGAGTTTGGGTCTGAGGCACAGCAGCAGCGTTACCTGAGTGCCTTGGCGACGGGCGAGGCACGTTTCAGTGCCGCGATCGCCGAATTGGGTATGAACGAGGCTGTCGCGACCACAGTCACGGCAAAGCGCGAGCAGAACGCGTGGGTACTGGACGGCCATAAAGCGGTGATTCCCGACGGTGCGGTGGCGGACTTTATTCTGGTGCCCGCCGAGGACGACGCAGGGCAGCAGACAGTGTTCATCGTCGATACATGCGCGCCGGGAGTGACTGTGCAGCCGGTTGAAATCGGTATGTCTGGCGAGCGCGCTGCTCATTTGAATCTTGATAAGGTCACCGTTGATGACGCCGCTGTGCTGGGTAGCCCGGGGCAGGGCGCGGCTATTCTGGAGTGGCTGGAGCAACGCGCTAATATCGCCCATTGTGCGCTGCAGGTCGGCGTTACTGAAGAGGCTATGAAGCGCACGGCGGCCTTTCTCTCTGAGCGTAAACAGTTTGGTGTGGCGTTGGGCACGTTTCAGGCGCTGGCCATGCGTATGGCCGACTGCTACATCGATGTCGAGGGTATGCGTTCCACGTACTGGCTGGCGCTGTGGCGTTTGAGCGAAGGGTTGGATGCGCGCGCCGAAGTGCGTGTCGCCAAGTGGTGGGCCTGCGATGCGGCGCACCGCGTGGTGTCGTCGTCGCAGCACATGCACGGCGGTATCGGTGCGGATGTCGAGTACCCCATTCACCGCTTTTTCCTGATGGCCAAGCTGATCAGTTATTCCCTGGGCAATGCCAGCCAGCAACTGGCGCATCTGGGTCGCCTGCTAGCGGATGACGACAGTCTGGGCTTCCGTGCGTTGGAAGTGTAAGTAGTGGATTCGCGGATAAAACCCCCGATGGGGCTCGACAATGCCTGGTGGTGGCAAATGGCCGAGGACGACAAACTGGGCATTCAGCGCTGCGTTGGGTGCCAAACTCTGCGCCATCCTCCGCGCCCTATGTGTGGCCACTGCAACTCTTTGCAGTGGGATGCAGTGGAGGCATCCGGCAAGGGCGTCATTTGCAGTTACACCATTCTGCGCCACCCGCAGTTCCCCGGGTATGATTATCCGCTGATAATCGTGTTGGTAGATTTGGAGGAGGGCACGCGCATCACGTCGCAATTGGTCGGTTGTTCGCCGCAGGAAGTGGACTTTGATCTGCCGGTGCAAATGCGCATTCACCAGGACCCGGATGGCTTCAAGTTGCCCGTGTTTGAATTGGCCGGAGGCGCCTGATGCCGATTTCACTTAAAAACGAGACTGCGATCGCTGGTATTGGTCTCACCGAATTTTCCAAGAACTCCGGCGTATCGGAATTATCTTTGGCGGCGCAGTGTATCAAAGCCGCCTGCGACGACGCCGGTGTCAGTCCCTCCGAAATTGATGGGCTGGTCACTTACACACTTGATTCCACCGATGAAATCGAGGTAGCGCGGGCAGTGGGAGCGGCAGATTTATCGTTCTTCAGCCGCATTAACTATGGTGGCGGTGCAGCGGTGGGTACTATAGCGCAAGCGGCTATGGCAGTGGCCACAGGTCAGGCCACGACAGTGGTCTGTTATCGCGCCATGAATGGACGCTCGGGAAAGCGCATGGGGCAGGGCGTATCAGGCGACATTAGCAGTAGCGACTTGATCCACTGGTCCTGGTATATGCCTTACGGGATGCTGATTCCCGGCTCATGGATCGCACTGATCGCCAACAAGTACATGCACAAATACGGTGTGACCCGCGAGGACCTGGGGCGCGTCGCCATCTCGCAGCGCAACCATGCCCTGCGCAATCCTCGCGCTTACGGGTATGGCAAGCCGCTGACGATGGACGATTACCTGCAGTCGAAGCAAATCGCAGAGCCCCTATGCCTTTATGATTTTTGCCAGGAAACAGACGGCGGCTGCGCGATACTCATCACCAGCGCCGAGCGCGCGCGCGATCTCAAACAGAAGCCAGCAGTGATCCGCGGCGTGACACAGGCGTCGACGCGCGGACAGGAACAGATGACAAGCTACTACCGTGAAGAGCTGGAGTCTCTGCCAGAGATGGAAATGGCCGCGCAGCGCGTCTACGCTATGGCTGGTCTGGGCCCGGATGACATTGACGCTGCCTGCCTTTACGACGCATTTACGTCCGAAATTATCATGCAGCTGGAGAGCTTCGGTTTTTGTGGGCGCGGGGAAGGTAAGGATCTGGTGCGCGACGGGGCACTGGATATCGATGGCCGATTACCTAACAACACCCACGGCGGTTTGATCTCAGAGGGCTACATACACGGTATGAACAATATCGCCGAGGGTGTGCGCCTGATCCGTGGCGACTCCACCGGCCAGCCATTAAAGGCCGTAGATCATGTCTTGGTGAGCAGCGGCGTTGGTGTGCCGACCGGGGCGATGATTCTTGGACAGGCCTGAGAGCAAAAGCCGTGGCTGACGACGCATTGCTGGCACGTATTGACCGCCTGGAATCGCTTGACGAGATCCGTCAGCTTGCTGCCAGGTATTCCCTGTCGTTGGATATGCGCGACATGGACGCGCATGTAAATCTGTTTGTAGATGATATCCGCGTCAGCCGCGACAAAGTGGGACGCGCTCACCTGAAGCGCTGGCTGGACGATACCTTGCGCCAGCAGTTCACCGGAACATCGCACCATATTGGCAACCACATCATCGAGTTTGAAGATCCCGACCGGGCCCACGGCGTGGTCTATTCCAAAAACGAGCATGAGACACCTCGTGCGGAGGGCGGCAGCGAATGGGTGATCATGCAGATGCTGTACTGGGACAATTATGAACGCCGCGACGGGCGTTGGTATTTTCGCCGCCGACTGCCGTGCTATTGGTATGCCTCCGACATCAGTAAGCCGCCGGTAGGTGTTAATAAAATGCGCTGGCCTGACCGTGAAGCCTATGAGGGCGCCTACCACGAACTTTGGCCGAGCTGGGCGTCTTTCTGGGGCAATCCCC
>JBDNIE010000175.1:0-51775 GCA_041688425.1 Halioglobus sp.
CGCCCCACGGATGGCCGCCCCACGGATGGCCGCCCCACACTCCATGGCGACAGACGGTCCGTTTAAGCTCTACTCGCTTTGACGCCATGTGCTTGTTGTCAGCTAAAATAAATACAACTCAGATCGCCCCGTGCGTAGCGGGTTTCTTTTCACTGAACACACTAATTGAGGTGGCGCCGCCATTTTCTGCCGATGGAATTGATAGTTTTTGATCTCGATGGAACGTTGCTGAATGCTAATGCACAGGTTTCGGCGCACACACGCCAGACCTTGACTCTGCTGCAGGAACGCGGCATCGCCTACACCGTTGCAACCGGTCGAACCTTGCATGCCGCCCGAGGTTTGTTGGACGGACACGGCTTTACTTTGCCGCATATTTATAAAAACGGGGTAGTGGTGTGGCGGCCTGAAAGCGATTGCTACACTCACAGCAACCTGTTGACCAACGAGGAGATTCGCTCCGTTGTTGAGGCGTTTGTCAGTGTGGACGTCACCCCGTTTATTTTTACGGTTGAGGCTGGCAATGCGCATGTCGTCTATCACGCCCCATTGAGAACAGCAGCGGAAGAGAAGTTGTGCGCCCTTTTTGCACAGGATAGAGGCATGGAAGTTTTGCCGCTTTCCAGTATGTCCGCAGTGGCGGAGATTACCAATATCAGTGCACTTGGTTCACGCGAGGCGATTGAGACAGTGGCAAATCGGGTGAAACTGGAAAAGCATCTCATGGCGTATGTTGGAGAGGCGTTTGAAGGTGAAAGGTTGTACTGGCTCGATATCCATCACAGCGCAGCCAGCAAGGGTGTCGCGGTGAATCAATTGAAACAGGATTTGGGCGTAAGTAGGGTTATCTGTTTCGGTGACAGTGACAATGACCTGAGTATGTTTTCTATTGCCGACGAAAGCTACGCGCCGAGCAATGCAAAAGCCGAAGTGCAGGCCGCTGCCACGGCTGTGATTGGTCACCATGATGACGATGGAATTTCGAAGTTCCTGCGTCAGCGTTTTAATTTGTGAATGTCTTGGCGGCGTTTGCCAGTGACTAAAACGGCGTCATTATGCGGTGGTAGTCGCTATCGTAGTTGTTTTTTTCGTATTGCCTCGCTCCAGTAGGTCGTTGCAAAGTAAAGCACAAAAGAATAGCAACCCCGGAGCTAGTTGGATACTCAGTCGCGCCACCCCGGTAAAGTTAGATGCCCCCGCACCGTAAACTGTGAACAGGAAAAGAAATAGGAACATGCTTACGGCGCACGCCAGAGCGGTACTGATGCCGAGGTAGGTTTTGGTGAAACCGCCTGGGATTGTCAGGCCCATTGGGATGATGGCGATGAGTAGGTAGCCCAATAAATGTAGGTTGTCGTGCAGCCATATCGCCTGGATAGTGCCGACCAAGCCGCCGGAGTGAAATTCAGTAACGTAAGAGAGAAGCTGACTAATCAAAGCAGGGTTTCTCTGTATTAGAATGATTAGCAACACCAAGCCCATTGAAAAAAGAATAGCGTTTCTGGTGAACTGATGTCGTCTTGCCAGTACGATGAGTAAGGCGGGAACGAAGGTTATCGCCCAGGGCAAGCCTTCATTCTTGATCAACAGACAGGAGAGAGCAAAGACCATAGCCATCAAGCCCTGCGCCCTGCATCGCGTCCTTGTCCAATTGTGAAAAGCCATCAAGCCTGCGCAGTAGGTCGCGCCCAGAAAGAGATCCGCATAACCTGCCAGTGCCACATGAATATTTACTAACGGCATGGAAATAAGCAAATAGCAGAACGTCATTGCGATCAGTGGGCGGGCGCCGGATACTCGGAGCTGTGCATAGAATGCAGTGCCGAGTGTTATCAGACAGATTAGCCAGGGAAGATTCATCAGGCTTTCGTCCCAGCGCCCGGTTGCAAGGTTCATCCATACTTGCAATAGAGGAATAGTATGCGGATAGTCCGGATGCCGGTCTGTGAAAACCCCTTCGCCGCCTAAATGCAGCCAGACACTATTGTCTACAAAAGGAACCAGGCTCCTGAACTCAAACCACACTCTCGCCTTGGTCGCCCAGTGCATGGTGGCATCCCAGGGGAAAAGTGGTCGCCACAGGATCTCCAGCCCCAGATTAACGCAGCGCACAATGAGTAATAGCAGCAGAAAGTAAAATAATAATCGATGGGATGCTGGCATAGCTGTAAATGTCGACGCTGACGTGCCGTTCAGCCGCAGCTGCTTGGGTTGAAACAGTTTTAAAGTTACGGCAGCGGCAATGAGTGCGGCGCTGACCAATCCTGCACTGGCAAAAGATAATGGTATGCCCAGCGCGTCCAGTGTCCATAGGATCTGGGGAATCAACACCAGACCGAGGAGTGCGCCATTGCCCCATACCAGCGCGGCTCGCGCAGGGGTACATTGCGGAATGATCAGGTTTAACCACAGTCCTCCTAGCAGTACGGGTAACGACAATGCCAATATGGTGAGTAGGATATCCATCTACTTTAGCCTCACCACCGTTCCCGACGTGTCTGAGAAAATCAACTCGGCTTTGAGATTCCCCACGTTAGGCGCAGTTAATTGATGCTGTTGAGGATCAAACCGGAACGGAAAAGGTTTTACCAGCACGACGTAATCGCCCTTGTGCAGCATTCTTTTGTGCGGCAGTTTTGCACCGTGCAGCGACCAGTAGACATTCAGTGGGTAAAAATAGTAGGCGGTGCGCATGCCCCGATATTTGTCGCTCGAAGCCACGAAAATTCGTGAACCATCCGACGTCAGCATCGGCTTGGTTTGCGTAACAAAATTGAACAGTTCCGCGTCCGGCCCCTTGGTCATTTTCTCCTCGGTATCCATGCCGGAGAACGTGCGGCTGGTTTCCGCTAATTGATGTAGTAATCTGCTTTGCCAGAATAGGTCCAGAATAATCCAGGTGGTGAGAAAAATGAGTGCCACCACTGAGGGGTTGAAAATCAGTTTTTTCCGCAATAAAAAAAGTAGCAATCCGTAGGCAAGAAGACTGCAGATCAGCAGTCCGACGGCAAGCAAAACAGGATAAAAAGACGATGCGTTAAAGGTGCCTGTATAGGTATTCATGGCCGCCCGATTCCAGTAGGCGTAGCCTGCAAGATCCGAGTAGACCGACCTGAGCTGGCGGGTGGCAGAAGCCGGATAGATTGAGAAGTCTCGAACTTTGACTGTATCGCCGTCGCTGCCGGTAAATGTCAAACCAAGTGTTGCTATGGTGCCGTCCCAACCCCTTAACTCTTCAGTGGAGAGCCAAAGCGAGTGTCGCGATCTGCTTTCCAGTTCGTAGGCATACGAGGCGCCTGAGCCTAATGCGCTTGTCCATGTGACTGCCACCAACATATCTCTAGCAGATTGTTCAAGCGCAAGATGAATAAAAGAAAAGTCATTGGCCGCTATTGATGGTGCGGCGAGTGTGAACTGTCCAATACCATTGCCGTCGAGTTCAATGTGTAATTCGTTACCTTCGCGCTTGGGCGTCCCGGATGTTACTTGCGCCTTGGAGGCATCCCAGACAATTGCGGGGGCGTTCTGCTGTGCGCGGTAATCGGGAGGGAATAACTGTGTCAGCAACACGGCAAAGGCCACAGTGCCTAACAGAAGTGAAAGGATGGTGATTCTCAACATACTAGCCAGGATTGCTCACTGGTGTAACGATCAAAGTAATCAAATTATCGCCTTGTGATGTGCTTGCCTTATCTCCACTGGTCACGCAAAAGAGCGGACTCTCGTATGAGATATACATCGGCACCCCAATCCTTGGTCAGTGGCCGACAGGTCAGTGCTCACAATTAAAATCGAAGTCCTTTTCGAAAGTCAGGATAGCATCTTGCCAGCAGGCTGGCGTAACTATTTATGTGATGGTGGTCTTACTACAGAAGCGTAAAGCAGGAAAATTTAAATTAGTTCGAGAGCATATCACGATAATTTGTTATCCAGGGCGAGGTAAATGTCGCCATTATCCAGGCTCGCTCCTGCAGCTAGACTATGCTAGACCTGTGCGCTGCGTTGTTTGCTTCCCACTGTCCTCTGCCTATCTCTTTGCGCCTGCTCGACATATGAAGGCAAGCACTTATTCAAAGCGGATATCGATCAGGTTGGCGATCTGATGACCGATCTGTTTACCGGTCAGTTTATAACGCAGGTGCGCATAGATGTCGGGGAGCAGGGGTGATGAAGTTGCACAAACGCCATCTTAATCAGTTGCGCAAAATTCCCGGTGCGACGGTCGAAGGACCGCTGCCCGCCAGTGATGTTGCGATTCTTTGGGCGAGTTCTGACAGTAGTTTTTTTTCAGCATCTACCAATGCAGCGTAGCCGCTGGTAGTCAGCGCGCGCGATTCAGAGAAGCGATTCAGGGTAGTGACTTCATTGCCGCGAACCAGCCACCAATAGGCTACAATTAACGCTCGGCCATCTAGCGTACCGTGTAATTGGTCAATACGAATATTTACAGCGGTGGTGTTGCTGGTGAGTTTGGACGGCAAGAGCTCCTGTCCACGGGCGTGTGCAATTTCAGTACTTAGGAAATTGCGCACGCCATCGTAGATCGGTTCTGCCCACAGATTCTGGCTGGCGGGACGCATTTCCCCCGGCGCTATTTCCATCACCAAGCCTGGCTGATCCAGATAGGCGGCGATGTCCACCGAGCCCAGCGAAAACTGCTTGGAAGTGCTGAGCGCGCTGGATTGCAGGTCCTGACTGGAACGCATCAGATAATACGTGGGTGGCAATGTCTGGCTGGCGCAGCCGGCCAGAATTGCTACCAGGAACAGAGTGACAACTTTCATCAGTTACTCACCTCGGGAATAGGGTCGGGCGTTTGTTTGCTGGGCAACACCGCCGCATTGGGTTGCTCGGACAGTGTCCGGGTGAAAGACTCCAGGTTGCCTAGCGTGCGATTGAGAGAAAGCAGGCTTGAGTTCAGACTTTGGTAAGCCTCTGAGTTAGGAGACAGACTGCTTATCGCGTCCCGGAGTTCCTGCAGCGTTTTATCCAGTTGCCCTGGAAGTTGCTGGGTACTTTGGTTTTTCATTATGGTCTCCAGGCTCGCCAGCGACTTGTTTAGGCTGGCTAGTGCCGTATTAGCCTCCGCAACAGTGTCAGCCAGTGGCAAGGCATTTATAGTATCGAGGATAGAGCCGACACTTTGTGCTATCTGAGCCAGCCCGGTTTCGATCGTGGGGATAGTGGCGTATTCCAGGAAGATGCCTTCGCTGGCAGGCTTCGCGTCTGGAAAGAAATCGACACTGATGTATTTCGCTCCGGTGAGCAAATTGCCACTTGCCATCGAGGCGCGCATGCCGCCCCCGATGCCGCGCGTCACCGCTTGCTTGAGCAATTTAATGGAGGACTCTGCGTCGGGCAGTTCCATGCGGCCTGGTTCGATATAAATCAAAATGGGTATCGGCGCGCCACTGCCATTTACACCTTTTTTCATGTTCATTGCCTGCCCTTCCTTGAGCATTATGCGCTCAACCTGGCCAATCTGAATGCCGCGGAACTCCACGGGTGCGCCAGGCGCTAAACCCTTGACCGACTGGCTAAAAGACACGACATAGTAAGTGCCGTATTTGAAGGGATTCTCCAGAATTTCCGCATAGGAAGAATACAATGTGAAAGCGGTGTTCGCCGCGACGGAATCGCCATCTTTTACACCCTCTGGTATGCCGAACGAGACGCCCCCAAACAAAATGGTTTCCACTGAACCGGTTTCTATCTTGAAGCCATTGGCGCCCGCGCTCATTGATATACCGCTGGAATCCCAGAAGCGCACGGCGCTGTTGACCAGCTCATGGTAGGGCGCGTCGATAAATATCTCGTAGTGCACCAGCTTGTCGGAGGGGTTAAATGTCATACTTTCGACCCGCCCAACCTTAAAGCCTTTATACAGGACAGCGTCGCCGGCGCTGACCGATGAGGCGCGATCACTGCTCAGTATCAGGCGCAGTCCGGGAGCGTCTGCGGGGGTTTGTGGTGGACGGTCAAGCCCCGTAAAATGATGGTACCCCGCTTCGCCGCTGCCCGGCGCCATTTGAATATAGGCGCCTGAGAGCAGGGTATCGAGACCGGAGATATTGTCGACACCTATTCGCGCCGTAACGACCCAGAAACGCGTATCTTCACGCAGTAGACTAAGTGCTTGACGGTCTAGCTTCGCCGTGGCGATGACGCCATCGAACTTGTCGTTGAGCCGCACTTCCTGTACCAGTCCCATGTCGACATCGCGATACTTGATCTTGGTTTTGCCCTGCTCCAGACCGTTGGCTGTTGCGAAAGATATCTCTACCTCCGGACCCTCGTTCAGCAGGTTATCGACGACCATGTAGATACCCAGAACGAGTGCCAGTATGGGTATTATCCAGATACCGGAAAATTTGCGTCCCCGGGTGATCTCTGCTTGTTCAGTTGTCACGATCTTTCTCTTCCATTTCATCCCAAATAAGTCGGGGGTCAAAGCGCTCTGCCGCAATCATGGTAATGATCACCAGGCTGGCGAAACACAGGGCCGCCAGGCCCGGTCGGATGGACAACACGCCCCCAAGATGTACCAGCGCTACCAGAATAGCCACAACAAATACATCGACCATCGACCATTTACCGATGAACTCAGTGATTTGGTACATAGCAGTTCTCTGTCGTGCACTCACCGGCGAATGACGCTTCACCGTCCAGACCAGATAAAACAGGGTCATTAACTTCCCCAGCGGCACCAGCACGCTGAAAAGGAAGATCACTAACGCGATCGGCACGGCATCGTGATGAATGAGTATTATGACGCCGCCGAGAATGGTGCTGCCCTCGGATGTCCCTAATTGATCAGTAATCATGATCGGGTAAAGGTTAGCGGGGATGTAAAGCAGACATGATGTTATCAATAACGCCAGCGTGCGCTGAATGCTATCGGGTTTGCGTAAATGCAAAGCCGCTTTACAGCGCGGACATTTATGCAACTTTGCATCTGCAAGTTTGTAACAGATGTGGCAGCTGGCCAGATCGCGGGAGGCAGCGGTGGCCGTCATGCCGATTCCAGTGCCTCGATCCGTTCCCAGCATTGGTACCGATCCAGGCTGGAAACGGCAAGGGTAAAGCAGATGGCAAAGCCAGCGTAGGCCCAGAATGAAACACCCAGTTCGACAGTTGCGATATCAGCAATCTTAACCAACGACACGATCACGCCGATGATAAAGACCTCTACCATGGACCAGTTCTGCGCCAGGAATATCCACTTTGCTACCGCAGCCAGCCAGGGCCGGTTGCGGCCTTCATGCAAGGGGATGCACAACAGTAGAAGCAGGACG
Source organism: Halioglobus sp. (assembly GCA_041688425.1). GTDB lineage: Bacteria > Pseudomonadota > Gammaproteobacteria > Pseudomonadales > Halieaceae > Marimicrobium. The sequence goes on from JBDNIE010000175.1 coordinate 7,296, forward strand.
AGAATGATTGCGGGGATAATGATAATAAAGGCAGCGACCATAATGGCGACGAATGGCATGCCATATTTCCAGACAGCGCCGGGTGTCTCCCTTAATGTAATGACGCTTTCCAGGCCGCTGGCCCCAAACGATAAAAACGTGTAGCTGTTGGCCATGACCAACAAAATGATGGCGGCGATGGTGAACGATATGACACGCCCGTAGGGGTCTATCAGTTTGCGCGTAAGAAAATGACCGCAGCGCGAACAGGATGCGGTTTCGCCGTCTTTCAGGCTGGCGACACTGAGTAGGAGATCGCAGCTCTGGCAGGCAATATCGCCATTCATTTAGTCGGGAAGCCCCATTGTGGCGCGTTGGTCAGGGTTGTAGCCCTTTTCCATTTCACTGATGGTCTTGTTCAGTTCCTCCGGCGACTGCGCGCGGATCCGTGCCGCCTCAGCGGCCAGCGTGGCTTCGGTTTCATCGTCGATACCCGGGCCTCTAACCTCCTGTGCATAGGTCTGACCTTGTGCGTCCAGGCAGGGATCGAGACCGCCGCCCTCACCACAGACCTTGATTGCTCCGCCTTCAACGGTAATTTTCTCCCCCACGATATTGCCTTCTTCCTGGGCAATCGCGTTGTTCAGTGACAGACTAAAGAGCAGGGCGGTTGCGCAGGCGAATCGTATCGAAGTCATAGTCGTTTCCTGGGCTATAAACCCATTGTCAGCGTGGAAGGTCGTTACAGGCGTCGAGCAGTTGTTGGATCAGCAGCGCGCCAAAGGGCAGTATAGTAGGGATATTTTACACTAACCAGAGCTTTTGGCAGGTGAGCTTCGCATGCTCACCAAAGCGACACCGCAGCATAGAGCGCCATCGCCTCTCAGGCCGGAGGCACATACCAGATGGGTGAGCTCCATGCGCGCTCCTGAATAATCTTCTCGTGCTCAGGCGCACAGCAGTTTTCCAATCCCGGGTGAATACTTTTTGGATTGTCGCAGCGCACACCGGCAGCGGCGCAGATTCGCTGGCTCCAGCGGCAGGTGGGGTTCTCCAATATGCGCGTGTAGTAGAACGCGGGAGCGTCGGGATTGAAGTTATTGTCTTGCCAGACGCTGCAAAGCTGTCGGTGGCCTGTGCCCGTCGGTTCGCAGCTATTGATGTCTACGCTCGCGTTATTGTCGCCGCCGGCGACATCCAGCACCTGTTCGCGCAATTCGCCATCTTCGTACCAGCCCTTAATCAGCTGGATTCTCTGTAGTGGGCTGCCCGGATATTCAGTGGTGCCATTGTCCATGCTGGCGGATACCAGGAAGCGCGGGGTGCCACTGGTCGCGGTGGCTGGCGGGAGGTCGCCTCCCATCGGTACGCCACCGGCATAACCCTGCGCGACCATATCGCTCGCTTCGCACAATGTATCTGCATAATCCCAGCCGCCGAAGAAACGTACAACCGGGCGCGTGCCGCTGGTGGCGTAGGCCTCGCGTCGTTGCATGGCGGCAAAGAGTGCATCGCGACTATTTTCCTCTGCATACAGTACTGCCAATCCACCAGGGCCATATTCCAGCTCATCAGGTAATCCCAGGGGTACGCCATCGCGCGCGCCCATGCCTGCGCCGCCGTGGCCCGGGTGGTTTTTTTCCATGGTCAGCCCCGGTGCCGCAATGTGGGTATCAGTACTGGAAATGAGTCCGAACTTGAAGCTGTTCACACCGAGTTCCTGCTGCTGCTGCAGGCCCTTCTTCAGCGCATAGCGCAGAAAGTTGGCCTCGGTAGGGGGTTTGGTAACCGGGATTATGTCTTCACCAATCAATGGACTCAGCCAGTCAAAATCGGCAAAACTTGTCTGCCCGGTGTTCTTGCCGCCAAAGCGGTCATATCCCATGAGTTCGAAATTACAAAATTCATCTTCCGACCAGACCGGCAGGCGGCTGTCGCACTCCGAGGCCCCCTTATGTTGCATCACTTCAAACAACGTATTCCAGCGCGCCCTGCGCGTCGCCTCCTCGGCAGTCACAGGGTCAGTGGGTATGTCCTTATTGGCGATGCGCGCCGTTTCAAACATGAGTCCACCGGAAATATTTGAATTGTGCGGAATCACCACGGCGTCACAGCCCGGCTTGCCCTCGACACACTCTTTGTCGAGGTAATCCCATAACTGTACCTGTGAGGGCGTCTCGATCCAGCTCAACGCGCGATCAGGTACATGTTCGTTGCGAAAGATGACATTGTGATGCAAGTTCTGGCCCGTCTCGCCCCCGGCGGTCCACTCGTAACCAACGAAGCTGGTGAATGTGCAGTCGCTACTGCGGTCATAGGCCTCTTCGGTGTCGCGTTGGATATCCTGCCAGGTGTTCGCCGCCTCGGCGTAACACACGGCGTCGTTATCACCGCAGAAACCCCAGCGGAACTTGTACGCCATACCCAATGCGGCAAACGTGTAGAAGGATAGTTGCGGCACGTAGCGGTGGGCAACGCACACCGGGTGCCAGAAGCCGGGTGAACCTTCGGTGGTGCAGATGCGCATTTCGCCCATGAACTCGGAGTGGTCGGTGACCGCGGTGAAGTCGAGCGGGCGATCCAGTTTGATGGTGCGGGTCGCCGTGCCATTTTCCTTATAGGGCTGAATGCCGATTGCCTCGCCCTGGGCAAATCGGTACGCATCTGCTGGCGTGTTGCGTGTGTCCTGGCTGTTGGCGTCGAAGGACCATGCGGTGTGGACGTGAAAATCGCCAAAATGGGGGCGGCGCAGCGCAGTGTAATCACTGCATGGCTCGCGTTCCTCCGTGCGCAAGAAGGGTAGTGGTGCCTGCACTGGCTCAATCATTTGTGCTGCGCCGGTACGCTCTATAGTGTCTGCAACGGGCACCCTCACTGCAGTTTCTGCCTGCGCAGCGCTACAAACTAAAAACACTGAAGCCAGTAGGAAAATGTTGCGAATTGCCATCGATAACGACCTTTTCTCTTATTGGTGCAGAACGCGGGTCCTGCCGGATATGTTGGCCCGGGCAGATTACAAATCTGTTAATCCCTGCCTGCGCAGCCAGTGCGTGCAGGTTTGCTCTGCTTCTCGCAACTGCTCGCGCTGGCCCAGATAATAATGTGTTGCGCTGCAAATTTCGACCAGTTCCTTGTTGTCATGGGCGATGGCATCAAACAGTCTGCGCGCATCGCTGACATGGGCCGCCAGTAACAGCATGCCGTCAGCCGGAATCAGGTTTGCCTCTTGCAGATTGGGAGGATCGCCCGCAGGTGTGCAGGTGACGGTGGCATGCGCTGCCTGACGCTGATAGTAAAGTGCCAGAGAGCCACCGCCACTCCAGCCGGCCAATATGACTCTGCGATAACCGAGCCGCTCCTTCGCGTCGCGGATACATTCGCCGAGATAGAAGACGACCTTTTCCATGATCAGCGCGGTATCGTTATTGGGGTAGCGGCTCTGGCAATAGATAACATGATGTCCTGCCTTGGCCAGCGCCATCGGCAGGTACTCGCCGCCACCGATGGGGTGCATGAAGACGATTACGGTGTCAGATATTGACGAACATTCAGCTGCCTTTCGATTGCGATCTATCTTCCCTGGCGGGCGCTCTCATCGCGCTGCATCGAGCGTCGATCGCTTCGGCACCAAACAATTCGAGCTTTCTCGCGCGGGTGCGCTCAGTCCATTCGGTGATTTGTTGCCGCGCATTGCATTCCTCTTTGAGAATGACCGCGTCGTGCTCAGCTTTTTTGTGGGTGATTTCCAGCGCGTAACCGTTGGGATCGAAAAAATAGATTGATTCAACGAACTCGTGATCGATAGGGCCGAAAGTAAAATCTCCAGCTGCGGCGATAGTATCTTTCCACGCCAGCATCGATGCGCGGCTGTCCGTCTCGAATGCGATGTGAATGTCGTAGCTGTCTTTCAGTTCGAAGTGTTGCGGTTTTGCGCGGTCGGGTTCGTCAAAAAAAGCGATATAATTTCCGTCGCCCAGTTTCATGAATAGGTGTAGAAAAGGCCTGTTCTGCTCAGTGCCGGGCGATTTCTCCAGTGACAGTGCTGCCGCCAACTTGAGTCCGAGGACGTCCTCGTAAAACCAGCGTGTCTGTTCGGCGTCGCGACAGCGCAGAGCCAAATGATGGATATTACCCAGTGGTTTGAGTGCGGCAGAAGGGTTGCTCATCGCAGGTACTCGTTTTTATAGTTAGCCGAAGAAGAATAGCAGTGCCGGCGGGGGAAAGCACCCCGTGAGCGTCTCAGGAAGATGGCTGCTTAACACTCTATTGGTCGATATCACGGGCCATATCAAACTGACGGAGGCTAATGGTTCAGCGCGCGCAAAAATTCCAGAATGCGTACATTGGTTTTCTCGCGGTAGGGCTGATGATTGTAGAAGCCGTGGCTCTGGCCCTCGTAGAGCGCGATCTCACAACGCCCTCCGACGCTTTCGATGCCGTGACAAAAGGCCTTTGCCGTTGAGACCGTGACCTCCGGATCTTGCGATCCCAGCAGGATAAGGGTCGGCGGAACGGCACTGTTGAGGTGGTGAAGGGGTGAAATATCTTTCCAGTAGTCTTTCACTAGATGATGATCTGGAGTGCCCGGTGCCAGATCCAGCATAGGGTTGTAGAGTATTTGCGCCGCGGGCCGGTGCGGGGCAGGCCGTGATGCGGCGCCCGCAGTAAGCGGCAGGCCTGAACCCACTGCCGCCGCCAGATGCCCACCGGCAGAGCCGCCACCAATAGTGATTTTCGCCGCATCAATGTGCAGTTTTGCGGCGTGTTCGACCAGATAGCGCAGTGCGGATTGAGCATCGGCCACCGCACCGCGCACATCCGGTGGCGTTGTGGGCGCGAGACGGTACTGCGCACTGAAGCAGGTAAAACCCTGCGCGGCAAAAAACTGGCACTGGCGATACAGCTGCTCGGGGTTCCCGTACAGCCAGCGTCCGCCGTGGAATAGCAATAATGCAGGTGCGGGGGAGTCGTCGGTCCGATTACGCGCCTCGAATACGTGCAGCGTTAACGTTTGCGCCCCGTTGCTCTGGTAGACAATTTTCTGGTCGGGTCGGATATCCAGTAGGTCGAATTTTTTGATCGCTACAAAGAGCAGAAGTGGCATTAGCCCCAGCAGGATGCCGCTCAGAAGATACCAGTATTTTGTCGTCACGTTGTCTCCTGCGGGGCTGCCTTACCAGTCCATTTGTAGCGATACGCCAAAGCGGCGCTTGTAAGTGTACTCGAGAATATGAGCCGCCTCGACACCGACGGTCTCCTGCCCGCCGATGGCTGCCGTATAGAACTGATCGAACACGTTCTGCACATAAAACTGCACGCGATAACGGCCGTCGCGTGCTGCAACACCCGTGTAAAAATCGAAGGTATTGTAAGGGTCACCGACCAGCAGCGGATTATTTGCAGTGTCAAACTGTACTTCGTCGCGATAGAAGAAATTGAGGCTGGCAAAACCGTCGAAGGGCATGGACGGCACCGGGATATAGTAGGTTCCGGCGAGGTAAGCAGACCACTTCGGTGAATTGGGCATGGGCGCGCCAGAGAGATCCTGCACGCCATCAACACAGCCTTGCGCCACACTTTGGCGTGCATAGCAGGGTGCTTCCTGCCAATCGGAGAAGATGGCGTCGGTATAGGCCAGCGAGCCCTGTAGCTGAAAGTGCTCTGCGAGCTGCGCGTTGACCTCAATCTCCATGCCCTGGGTCTCAAGTTCGCCGGCGTTGGTCAGGAAGAAGATCGGGGGAAATGCGCCGGCAATCTGGGCCGAAGCCTGGAAATCCTCGAAGGTGCTGTAGTAAGCCGCCGCATTGAAGCGCAGCCGATTATCGAACCATTGTGACTTGATGCCGATTTCGTAGCTGGTCGGTATTTCCGGGTCGACGAAGACATCGCCGCTGGTGGGGCCTGAGGGCAGTGAGTTTGACCCCGGCCCCTTATAACCCTTGGCATAACTGGCGTAGATCATCGCATCGTCGGCGATATCGTGTTCGCCAATAATGCGCCAGGAACCCGCGTCATCGTCAGTGGTGGCGTCAATGGAGCCTGGCGGCGCTTCCGGTGCGGTACCCGGAAAAGGCACGACACTCTGTTTATGTCCCAGCTGGTCAAAATTGTAGCGCGCGCCGAGTGACAGGCGACTGTGATCTGTGACATTCCAGGTGGCTTGCCCGAATCCTGCAACGCTTTCATTGTCGGTATCGGTGACGCTGTTGACGGTCAGCGCCCCTGAATCTGCCAACGCTATGCCGGCCAAATCGATGAAGCGAAGAAACGTTCGGTCAATCTTCTTGTGAAAGTAATATAAGCCGGCGACATAGGTGATCTCACCTTCCGCCGGAGAGGTGATACGCAGTTCCTGCGTGTACTGTTCATACTTCTCGAAGCTGTCGTTCAGCGGCAGCGCCGTGCGTATGTAGAGATCAGCGCGAGCCGCGCCAAAGACGTTTTCATTGGTGTAGGCCGAAATCGACGTCAGCAGGTAATCGCCCAGGCTGTAATTCACTTCGAGACTGTAGATGTCTACTTTGGTCTCACCTTTGGAGGTGTCGTTGTCCAGCACTTTATCGTTCTTGGGCCCCACAGGTCCGCCCTCGCGATCGACAACACTGCCCGCAGCCACCTGGCGCAGTGGCCCAACACAGCAGGTGTGCTTGCGTTCGATATGCGTATAGTTGAACTGTGTGTCCAGGTCCTCATTGATTAACCAGCGCAGTTTGGCACGGCCTCCCCATTCGTCGCGGTCATTGAAATCATCCCCGCCGGGATACTCGTTTTCAATCATGGGGTCGCTGGTGTTGCTGTACAGGGAGACTCGCCCCAGTAGGGTGTCTTCGATAATCGGGCCTGAGACGTACCCGTAGAGATTCACCAGATTCTCGCTGCCGTAAGCGCTGCGAAACCCTGTGGCCAGTTCCTGTGTAGGATTGTAGGTGGTGATGTTCAGCAGGCCGGCACTTGAATTCTTGCCGAACAGCAAGCCTTGTGGGCCGCGCAGCACCTCTACCCGCTGCACATCGCTAAAATCCAGCACCGAGCCAGACAAACTCCCGGAGGCAACATTGTCTACCACTGTGCCCACAGAAAGGTCTACGGAGCGACTAAAGCTATTGGTGCCGATGCCGCGAATCAGAATATTGCGTCCGGCATCGCTGGTGCTCTCGGCGAAGGTAAAGCCCGGTATCAGGCGCGACAAATCAGCGATTTGTGTTTTGTTCAATGCCGCCAACTCAGCGCCGCTGACCACTGCGATAGAGATCGCTACATCCTGCAGGCTTTCGGTGCGTTTCTGCGCAGTCACTACGACTTCTTCCAACATCTGCGCCTGCGCGGCTAATGATGCGAAGGCGAGTAACAGTGCGCCGAGGAGGCGTATCGGGCGGGTTGTATTCATGATGTGTTCAGGTCTAATTATTATGAGTTAGCTTTTGTCAAAGCAGCGTAAACTCTGTGACTGCAGCAACAGCGCTTTGTACCAAGATTTACACGGTGATGCAAGGCTCAAAGGGTATCACTGAGTCAGTTTTTCCCGAGCGTAGATCGGCGCCTCAGGAAGGCCGCAGCCACAGCAAGCGCCATTGTCCTGCGATGGGAAAACACTATGAGTCGTCGGCACCGTCAAGAAAAAAAAATAGGGCTCAGTGTCCTCCTGGTCGCGTGGTGTTCGTTTGCGATTGCTGCCGACGAGCGTCCCAATATTGTATTTATTTTCTCCGACGACCACGCGGTCCGCGCGGTCAGTGCATACGGCAACAGTTTGGTGGAAACGCCTAATATCGACCGTATCGCGGCGGGCGGTGTGCGTTTTGATCGCGCCTATGTTGGCAATGCGATTTGCGGGCCCAGCAGGGCAACGCTGCTCACAGGTCTGCACAGCCATGCCAATGGTTTTTATAGCAATGAGTGGTCCGGTCCGTTCGACGGCGAGCAGCAGACACTGTCAAATCTGTTGCAGGAAGCTGGTTACCACACTGCGGTGATAGGCAAATGGCATCTGTACAGTGATCCGATGGGCTTTGATCACTGGGATGTCATTGATAACGTGTTGGAGCAGGGCACTTATTACAACCCTGTGTTCAGGAGTTCGGCAGGCGTGGAAGAAACCACCGGATATGTTGCGGACCTGGTGACGGACAAAGCCATTGCCTGGCTGGCTCAGGCGAGGACAGCAGGCCAGCCGTTTTTCCTGCTCTATAACCATAAGACACCTCATCGGGATTGGCTGCCCGGACCTGAAGAACTGAGTCATTGGGATGAGGATGCGACTCTGCCGGAACCGGATTCGCTGTTTCGAGATCTCAACAGCTCGACGCAGGCACGCCGGGAAGCGCGCATGCGTATCGAAGACTATATGACCAACGCCGACGTCAAGCTCAGCATGGCGGGCAATCTGACGCCACAGCAAGAGGAACTATGGCAGCATGCGTTCGCGGCGGGTAATCGGCAGTACGAGGCATCTGACCTGAGTGATGCAGACGTCCTGCGCTGGAAGTATCAGCGGTATGTCAAAAGCTATGCCGCCGCAGTAAAGAGTATGGATCGGCAAATCGGTCGACTGCTGGATTATCTTGAAGCCAACAAGCTGATGGACAATACCATCGTCCTGTACAGCTCAGACCAAGGCTTTTTTCTCGGCGAGAACGGCTGGTTCGACAAGCGCTGGATGGATGAGGTTTCGTCACGGGTGCCGTTACTAATGGAGTGGCGGGGACGGATTGAGCCGGGAACGCGTTCAGGCGCGTTGGTGGAGAATATTGATTTCGCACCGACGCTGCTGGACGCTGCGGGTATTGAGCCAGCAAAGCCCATGCACGGGGTCAGTCTGTTGCCTTTATTGCAGCCCAATGCGCCGTCATGGGATCGCGATTTGTACTATCACTTTTATGAAAATCCAGGTTTCCACGGCGTAGCGCGGCACTATGGGATACGGACCGAGCGCTATAAGTTGGTGTATTACTATGAGAATGACGAGTGGGAGTTGTTCGATTTCGCGACTGATCCGGAAGATCAGTTGAATCTCTACGGTAAGCCCGGCTACGGTGATATCACCAAAGATCTGCAAATGCGATTGCAGAAGTTGCGCGTGCAATACAAAGTGCCTCACACCGATCCGGAAGTGCCGTGGTACCACGGTCCGCTGGTGAGGGTGGTGGAGCGCTTGATGATGTGGCTGTGAGGGAGTCTGCGATTCACGCCTGGATCACGCGTGCGTTGATGAGAGGCTGATACATCATTGATGCATCGCTTGGTGTGGACATCGCGCGTCGCGACAGATTGCTTATGGTCAGACTCATTATGGCTGCAGTCCCCGCGGGTCGATTCGAAAGATCTGCAACTGGTTTACGTCTTTGGCCTCAAACTCGCTTTGCGGTATGCCATGTTGGTCCAGACGCAGTCGGATGCCGTCGAGGTCGTTACAGCGCAGTGCCATGTGGTCAAAGTAACGGGATGTCTTGTCATTCTGGACAGGTCTGGTGATGTGCTTGATCGGCGCGGCCAGCGTAAATGCTCGCCAAAGCATCCTTCGCACTGTTGGTCCTGCTCAGTCTGGTCAAGGGTGCCTGAGTTAGGTTTGAGGCATTCGCCAGCTTAGCGGCTCGACGATCGTGAGTGGCAACTCTATACCGTGGCAGTTAGTATCGCAGCCAATAAAACAATTGAAGCCAAGGCAGTTCGCTTTGGCTGGAAAGAGAGTGAGGTGGTCAGTGGTCCCAGGATTAAGTCAACGCGATCGGCTGCGAGCAAAGCACAATCAGTATCTGGCTGCAGTACTTTGTATTCTGACGCTCTGTGGCGTGCAGGCTTCGGCCGTAGCTGAAACCGCCGCAGTCACTGACAGCGCAGCACTGCCCGGAGCTGCCAAAGCACAACGCGTTCTGCAGAACACAGTTCTGTCGAGTAATCTGAATTACTCTGAATCGCGTCAACCGTGTGCTAATCAAACAGCGACCAAACAGGCGTTTTTCGGTGATCTGCACGTGCACACCAAGTATTCGCTGGACGCAAGTACTCAGGGTACCCGTACCACTCCGGCGCAGGCCTATGAATTTGCGCGCGGCGAGCGTATCGGTATCCAGCCGTGGACGGAGTCGGGGGAAGCAATGCGTTCCCTGCAACTTAAGCGGCCATTGGATTTTGCGATGGTCTCGGATCACGCAGAGCTCATCGGTGAAGTGCATATGTGCAACACACCCGAGGTTGAAGGCTACGGTTCCTGGCAGTGCCTTCTTTACCGCAACTGGTCGCGCGGGGCCTATTACCTGTTCAACTTCATGGCGACCATACGCAAGACACATATGGGGCAGTGTGGCGAAGGTGCAGAGTTATGTCTGCGCGCGGCATTGCAGCCCTGGCAGGAAATGCAGACGGCCGCTGAGCATTACTATGACCGCAGTGCCGAGTGTGACTTTACAACCTTCATGGGTTACGAATGGACGGCTATGAACCCCTCCAACGGCGGCAACCTGCACCGCAATGTAGTGTTTCGCAACGCCGTGGTGCCGCGGCTGCCGGCCAGTTTTATTGATGAACCCGCGGCCGAATTACTGTGGGCTTCGCTGCAGGCGAACTGCATTGGGAAGGGTGAAGGCTGCGATGCGCTGGTGATACCGCATAATTCCAATCTCAGTGCGGGATCGATGTTTACTGGGCTGGCCGGTGATGGCGAGCCAATGAGCAAAGAGTATGCGTCCATGCGCATGCGCTTCGAGCCGCTGGTTGAGATTATGCAGCATAAAGGCGACTCGGAATGTTATTTTCAGGCGGGTGTTACGGAGGATGAGCTGTGCGCCTTTGAGCAATTGCCGCAGGACAATATCGCGGGTATGGACGATCCACCGACGCCCGATACAGGGTTTTTACGCAAGGTGCTGGTAGACGGTCTGGTGATCGAGCAGGCCGTGGGCGCAAACCCCTATCAGTTTGGTTTTATCGCCAGTACCGACACACATCTGGGCACGCCCGGAGCGGCCGATGAAGATCTCTTCCTGGGTCATGGCGGTGCGGGCGTTCCGGCCGGTGAGAAGATTCCTCCGGGTTTGCCTGACAAACTGGAGTACAACCCGGGTGGACTTGCTGTGCTGTGGGCGCAAGAAAACAGCCGTGATGCGCTGTTTGATGCCATGCTGCGCAGGGAAGCTTATGGCACCAGTGGCCCTCGTATTATCAGCAGGTTTTTTGCCGGCTGGGACTTCCCGGAGGAGCTGTGCGCCGCCCCCGATCGCATCGAACGCGCCTATGCGAGCGGCGTGCCGATGGGCTCATTGTTGAAGGGTGAGCCGGGTGATGCGAGCGCGCGTCGCCCCACGTTTCTGGTGGCAGCCAGTCAGGATGTCGGTACACCGGCCAGTCCGGGCACACCCCTGCAACGCTTGCAGATCATCAAGGGTTGGGTTGATGCCAGCGGACAGCGTCATGAGCGCGTCATCGACGTCGCCGGTGATGCGGATAATGGCGCGTCTGTTGACCTCAAGACGTGCGCAACCAGCGGTCCTGGGTTTGCTGATTTGTGTTCGGTATGGGTCGATGAGGACTTTCAGCCCGGGCAGCGCGCCTATTACTATTCACGAGCCGTTGAGAATCCTACCTGTCGTTGGAGCCAGCGTATCTGCGCGGCGGCGAGTGTGGACTGTGCCGTGCCTGAAACTATCGGCGAAGGGTATGAAGGATGCTGCGTGGCAGAGCATCGCCCCGTTGTGCAGGAGCGCGCGTGGTCTTCTCCCGTATGGTACAGCCCGACGTCGACAGCCACTTTTCCTGCTGCATTGAGATGACGGACCGCAGCGCTGAGTGCTGTGCGCGCGCTGCACCGCTGCTACCGCTGGGGCGGGTTGCCTTGTTGAACTACTAACAGGCAATTGTCAGGCAGTTGAAACGGTTATATGTGGCGAGGCTATACTCTTCACGGAATTTGGATGACAAGGAGACTAATACGCATGAGTGATACAGCAAAGGTGGTACTCATTACTGGCGGTGGCAGTGGCATGGGTCGCGAGGCGGCCAGACGTTTTGCGGCAGAGGGCGCCACCGTAGCGCTGTTTGATATCAATACAGCCGGTATGGCGGAAACGATTGGTACGTTCGAAAATATTCACAGCTGGACGGTGGATATGACTGATTTTGCAGCCGTTTGTGCTGCGGTGCGTGAAGTAGAAGAAACGCTCGGGCCGGTTGAACGCCTCTATAATTGCGCTGCCATTATGCCCTTCGGAAAATTGGTGGAGCAGGATAACGCCATCATCCATAAGCAGATGGCGATCAACTATGGCGGTCTCGTCAATATCACGCAGGCGGTGCTGCCTGGCATGCTGCAGCGCGGCCGCGGTGATTTTGTGAGTTTTGCATCTATGGCCGGCATTATTCCGATGATGCTCACCGGCGCTTATACGGCGACCAAGTTTGCGGTGGTGGCCTTTACCGAGACGCTCTATCACGAGAACATGAATTCGGGCGTACGTTTTGCCTGCGTCTGTCCTCCTGCGGTGGCTACGCCGCTGTTGCAGCAGGGCAAGGACAGTGCGTGGCCGAAGATGCTGGAGAGCCAGGGTAATCCGATTGCGCCAAGGGTTGTGATTGAAGCGATAGAGGACTGCCTGAAAAAAGGCAAGTTTATGGTGTTGCCGACGCGCGATGCGAAGATCGGTGCCATCATGCGTCGCCTGCTGCCCGGACTGATCTGGAAGCAGGTACATCAGGTTGAGGGTTTCTAATCTGCCGACGCGCTAGGCGGTGGTATCTAGGATGAAGCGCGTCGCGGTTGGCGGGTCTTGCAAGGAGGCCTAAATCACGGGAAGTCATCAGGCTTCGCGACTGCAAGGATATTGCTGTCGATGTGCTGTAGAAAGCCCTTCACGTTTTTCGCCAGCCTGCAGGCACTGGTCTCTCGCGTTATTCCCAATCCAGCGCTGGAGAATGTGCTGGTGACGGGCGCGTTGGCTCTTCAGCTAGCACTGACATCGTTGGTCTCTGCGCTGGATTTGCAACAGATTCAGGCGCTGAACAAGGCGGCTGTGAAGTGCGCTGGCAGGTGGCGAGTGACTGGGCGTTAAAGTTGTCTGTGGACAATGTGCCCGATGAGACCTGCCAATCCGCTGTGGGATTCGATGCAGCCCGGCGGGCGTTTCGGTTGGGTGTGCCGTTCAGTAATTGAATATTGTTGAAATTGGGCCATACTAAGAAATGAATGTCACGCGCATGGCGGTTGCCTTTTCCGTCTGCAATGATTGGCCAGATTGAGATGGCACTTACTTACGTTTGAAAGTGGCACGTAGGTGATGAATTGAAGGGTATTCGCAGCTCAAGCCCCCGTGTAGGGTCTGCCCCTGTTGATGGGTACGGGTTCACGGCGGCCCCCAACCCGATACCCGGCAATTTGTTGCCGATCTCGAAGTTTGTGTAACTGTCATCCTGGTCAGATATTTTATACACGCTGAATAAGGAAAATAATAATGATGTATCCCAAGTTCGTTTCATCGTGCTTACTAATAGCGGGCACAGTTTTTACTCTGGCCGCGCACGCTGCAGATAAGCCCAATATTCTTGTCATCTGGGGCGACGATATCGGCATCACCAATATCAGCGCCTACAGCGATGGCATCATGGGCTATCACACCCCGAATATAGATCGCATCGCCGATGAAGGTATACGCTTCACCGATTACTACGGTGACCAGAGCTGCACCGCTGGCCGGTCTACCTTTATCACCGGCCAGTCCGGCTTGCGCACAGGTCTAACCAAGGTGGGTCTTCCGGGCGCAGAAAAGGGACTCAATGACCGCGATATTACGATTGCGGAAGTGCTGAAAACCCAAGGCTATACCACGGGGCAGTTCGGCAAGAACCACTTGGGTGACCAGGATATATTCCTGCCGACCAACCATGGTTTCGACGAGTTTTTCGGTAACCTGTACCACCTCAATGCTGAGGAAGAACCGGAGGATCCTGATTATCCGACCGATCCACAATTTCGCAAGATGTTTGGTCCACGCGGCGTCATACACTCCTACGCAGATGGTCGTGTAGAGGATACTGGTCCCCTGACCCGCAAGCGTATGGAAACCGCTGACGAGGAATTTGTCGCCGGTGCGCAGAAGTTTATCGACAACGCGGTCAAGGAAGGGAAGCCATTTTTTGTCTGGCTAAACACTACCGGTATGCATTTTCGCACGCATATTGCGGCCAAGAATGTCGGACTGTCGGGTCAGGGATTTTATAACGATGTGATGGTGGCTCACGACCAGTTGGTCGGCCAGATGCTGGATCAGTTGGACACGCTGAAGATCGCCGACAACACGATCGTGTTCTATTCCACCGATAACGGCGTGCATTTCAACACATGGCCGGACGCAGGTGTTACTCCCTTTCGCAGTGAGAAGAATACCAACTGGGAGGGTGCCTACCGGGTGCCTGCCATGGTGCGTTGGCCTGCGAAGATCAAGTCCGGTCAGATATCCAATCAGGTCATGGCTCACCTCGACTGGATGCCCACCTTTGCTGCTATCGCCGGTGACACCACCCTCAAGCAGGATCTGTTGAAAGGCAGGCAGGTAGGCACTAAGAACGCCAAGCTGCACCTCGATGGCTATAACTTTTTGCCCTACCTCACAGGTGAAGTCGAGATCGCACCGCGCCGCGAGTATATCTACCTGGAGGACAGCGGTATGCCCGTGGGTATCCGGGTGGGTGACTGGAAGCTGGTCTTCGCTGAGAACCGCGCCCAAACCATGGCGCTGTGGGCAGAGCCCTTTGTGACCCTGCGTATGTTCAAGATATTCAACCTGCGCCGTGACCCCTTCGAGCGCGCCGATCACAACTCCAACACCTACTGGGACTGGATGATCGACAAGGCGCCACAGGGCTATAAAGGGATGGCGGTGATGGCCCAGTTCCTGTCGACCTTTAAGGAATATCCGCCGAGTCAGAAGCCTGATTCCTGGTCGATCGACAAATTGACCGATCGCTACCTTGAGGACAGGTAGCCTGTTCCGCGCTCACTAGCGCGCAGCCGCCGCTGATTCGGTCTGAAGGTTAGATTACTTCTCGAAAATGACGGGAAGGTGCTCCAATCCGCGCAGCAGAATATTTGGCATGTATTGCAGATCCTGCGGCGCGCAGTCCAGCCGCATTGATACCGTGCCGGCGAACAGTTTTTCCCATGCCACAATCATCTCCAGACGCGACAGGTGCTGACCGATACAGACGTGGGTGCCGAAGCCAAAGGCGATATGACGCTTTGCGTTGACTCTGGTGACGTCAAACTCCATGGGTGATCCGAACATCGCTTCATCGTGATTGGCGGAAAAGTACTTCAGCAATACCATGCTACCTTTGGGCAATTCCACCCCGCCGAGAGTGTGGTTCTGTTTCGTAATGCGCCACATATTTGACGTTGGTGAGGCCAGTCGCAGCGTCTCCTCTACCAGGTTGGGAATGAGTGAATGATCATTGCGCACTGCCGCCTCCTGATCCGGATTCAGGCACAGCTGCCGGATACCCTCCGCTAACGTTGCGGTCGTTGTCTCATTGCCGGCCACCAGAAATTGCGTGCAATGGCCCAGTTGTTCCTCGATGGTCAGCGGGCGGCCGTCGATTTTAGCGTGTGCTATCAGGTTTAGTAGGTCGTCTTTGGAATGAGTGCGTCGTTCATTCAGCGCCGTTACAAACCAGTCGTACTCGTCTTTTACCGCGGCATGGGCATCCAGTAGCACCTGTTTGTCAGAGACCTGGGACAATACGTTGACATTGGCGACGGTCCAGCGAAAGGCTTCATCAAGCTTTGTAAGCGGGATACCCAGCACATGCATGATCACTGACAGCGGGAGAGGTCGTGAGAACTTCTCGATAAAGTCGAACGCTTCGCCGCAGGGAATCTCATCAACCAGTCGCCCCGCCAGTTCGCTGATCCAGGGCCTGAAGTGCTCGATATTTTTCGCCAGGAAGAAGTCCCTGACGATATCGCGATAGGCTTTGTGCTCTGGGTCATCCACGGTAAGCAGAGTGCCTTTGCCGAGGTTGTAGGTTTTCGCCATGGCGGCCTTGACGTCGGCATCAAGGTCTTTAGCCGAGCCCAGCGCGAGAGTAAACTCGTTGGAGAATACCGCATCGTTCTTGTGTGCTTCGCGCACTAGCGCATAGTTGGAAATCACGAACACGCCCGATGTCGGGTCCTGGTAGACCGGCTGTTGTTCACGCAGGGCTTTATCGTAGTGATAGGGGCACTTCAGGGTGTTGCTGTCAAAAAGAGGCATGTCCGCGAGCACGCGGGTGTCATTGCTGGTAGGTGCTGTCACGGTCTCATCCCCCGCTGAATATGGAGGGACAGTATGGGGGGTTAAAATAAAACAGTCAATCCTGATTTTATTTTACTGCGAGCGCTTTTTCAGAGAGGGGACGAGCAGGCCTTGATCAACTCATCCGGGCTCGGCAAGTCTGCTTCACAGCCCTTTTTGCAGGCGCGTGTTGCCTCTCCCCAGTGCAGTGGATTAAGAATGCACCCGATATAGCAGGGCGCTGCAGCAATAGCAATTTTGCGCATGGCGCAATCATGGCCCTCCCTGCCGAGAAACTTCACGCCCTCCGGTGCTGAAAAGTTCTCAAAGATGTCCATGCCCTCACCATTAGGCGCCAGTTCCGGCGTCGGTTTGCCATCTGCCGTCAGGTTGCCGGTCACAAACAGCACAGCATTGGCAATGAGCTGTTGGTAGGCCGTATTCTTCATGGTCTCTTCGCTGTGCCCCAGCGTCGTACCGAATACCGGCGTGCCACTGCGGTAATCAATCCAGGCTGTAGTCTGCGGTGTGCCGTCCTCGCCCATGGAAGTCAAAAGACTTTGTCCGGTAAATTTGAGGTTGGTATACAGTTCGTCCGCGCCCAGAGTCCAGTCCTCGGTAACACCTGTGAGGATGGGGTGTGATCCGTTCTGGATTTGCCGCAGCGCCCGCAGCGGCTCATGCGTTTTCGTTTTCAGGCCGAACAGCGGCCACCAGAGATCCGTTTCACGAAACGAGTGCATACTGCAGTGGATAATGACCGCTGGCACGCCCAACTCCTCTGTCTGGCGACGCATATTAGCGATGAGCTCACTATCCACGTTATCTGCCATGCAGATATTGTAAATGAGGACATCGTAGCCCTCGGAATAGTCCGTGGTTTTCCAGCGCTCTGGTTCAGCGAGTGAGACGTCAAAGCGAACATTAGCGCGTTCGACGATGCCGTGTGCGAGATCCCAGGTCTGTTGCTTATAATTGTGGTACACACCCTGGCTGGTTAGGATCAAGGCTTTTAGCGGAGTCGGCAGAACAATGCGCTCTCCGGTCTCTGTCTCTGTTGCCGTCTCGAGGCTCACGTCGCCTGTGTTATCCAGCGCTATCATGGGATCGTCGACAGTATTTAACGGCCGATCTGACCTTTCATTGATGAGCGGATCGACGGGGGCGTCGACGGCCATATCGTCGGCGGCGTAAGTGTGTGAACTCAGACCCAATAGCAGCACTGACACACAGATCGATAAAACACGAAGCATTGAAGCGTCCCTTTGTTATTCTCCCGGCGGTTAACGACCTGGAAACCCGGTCACAACTCACAAGCGAGAGGTTAGCGCTCTACATCTAAATCCTAGAACTCTAATAGTATCAGGAAAAAAGAGTCACCTATCAATCCAAACAGCGCAATGGCGAAACCTCCTGTACCGGCGGCCATGCAGTGAAGAAGTGAAGACACTCCGGGCCGTCCGAGCAATATTGTAAGTGATTTCCAAGCGTTTTGTGACTTGCTCGCGATGGACTTGGACTTGGACTTGGACTTAAACAGGCACGGCAACTAGACGCCAAAGACGGTATTGGGTATTTCAGTGCCTGTCGGTTTCTGTGACGCGGCTCTCACTGTCACCTACTAAGTACGTGCGCCCCAAAGCTCGCTACTGCGCCGCTTGTACGGCGCTTTGTGAGCGCTTCTAACACAACCGCACAGCGGTGCCTCATTAGAACGGGGCCGGACCGGGGAAACGCTTACGCAACTCAGGCTTGAGCAGTTTTCCCGACGGATTTCTGGGCAGTGCGTCTACAAATTCAAAGAGCTGCGGTACTTTGTAGCCTGCCAGATTTTGTTTGCAGTACGCTTTCAGCGAGTCGACAGTGGGTGAGGTGCCCGCTGCAGGAACAATAATCGCCAGTGGCGTCTCGCCCCATTTTTGTGAGGCGACACCAATTACGGCTGCTTCGTGTACCTCTGGGCAAGCTGCGAGTATGTTTTCCAGCTCCGCCGGATAGATATTCTCACCGCCGGAGATGATCATGTCCTTCATGCGGTCGCAGATCGTCACGAAGCCATCGCTGTCCCATCTGCAGATATCTCCGGTATGCAACCAGCCATCCCGCAGGGTCTCGGCGGTGGCTTTAGGATTATTCCAGTATTCTTTCATCAAGTGTCTGCCGCCCACCAACAGTTCGCCGGCCTGCTCCGATCCCATTGGAATGGTATTGCCTGCACTGTCGACGATCTTGATGTCGGTGTGCATCTGTGGGCGACCGCAGGAGCCCACCTTGGCTTCCGCATCCTCATGCAGCAGCAAGGTGCCGGGGCCGCATGACTCAGTCAGTCCGTAGGCCTGGAATATACGGATACCCAGCGCCTCATAGTCATGCAGCAGAGACACCGGCACTGGAGCGGCGCCGGTCGCAATCCAGCGCACCGAGGATATGTCGTTTTGCTCGCGTTCCGGCGTCATCAGCATGAACCGCAGCAGTGCAGGAACAGCCATAAAGATTGTGACCTTCTCCTGTGCAATGCAGCGGAACATCACGCCGATGTCCAGCTCGCGCATGATGATGCCGCTGCCGCCACGGTGCACCAGCAGCGAGGCCGGACTGAGGCAGCCGACGTGAAACATGGGCAGCGCGAGCAGCCAGCGATCGCCGTCGCGCATGTCCGAGGTAGACATACTGGTCAGCTGTGACCAGAGCATGCCGTCGTGGCTGTGCACGGCACCCTTGGGCCGACCGGTCGTGCCGGAGGTGTACATGATAAAGAGATTGTCGTCATCCCACGCGCCCGTTGGGGGTTCGCTGCTATCTGACTGCGCCGATACCTGCTCGTAATCCAGTGCCCATGCTGGAGTGCCAGCGTCGCAGTTCTCTCGGCGAATCCAATGCTCGATAGCAAGTTCACCCTGCGCGCCGCTGTGCAGCGCAGTGACCGCCTCGTCAAAATCTGAGTCATACACCAATGCCCTGGCGCCGCTGTCCTGCAGGATAAAAGCGATTTCTCCCGCCACAAGGCGCCAGTTCACGGGCACCATCACGGCGCCAATCTTGGCAACAGCGAAGTAGGTCTCCACAAATTCGACGCTGTTTTTGAGCAAAACGGCGACCCTGTCGCCGGGGCAGACGCCCAGGGCTAGCAGGGCATTCGCCATACGGTTGGAGCGGGCATTGAGTTCGGAGAACGTAAAGCGGCGATTGCGCTCGAACTCGACGATGGCCTCGCGGTTGGGGCAGATTTGTGCGCGTTTAGTGAGCAGCAGTCCAATATTTGTCTTCATAGCCCAGTAATAATGGTAGTGAATGAGCGCCGTAGTATTCCATCAAATGAGCGTTGTGGGTAGCGCCGGAAGCGATGCACTGCGGCCGCGTGATGACCGCTGTGCGCAGGACTGTGTTCTGGCAGCACTTGGGTCATGGTTTGGTGGGCAACGCGTCGCAGAGCAAGGCGAGTAAGCTCGAGGTCACGGTCAACGCCTGAGCACACTACCAAATAGTGATGCGTTGTTCAGGCGGAAGAAATAGCGCGTGATCCGGCGTTACATCAAACGCTTCGTACCAGGCATCCATATTGCGAATTACGCCGTTGACGCGGTATTCGCCGGGACTATGCGGAGCAGTGAGCAACCTGCTTCTGAGGAAGTCGTCGGTTTGAATGTTGCGCCATAACTGCGCCCAGGCGAGGAAGAAGCGCTGTTCGCCGGTTAGTCCGTCGAGTACAGGTGCCGCGCCATTGTGTGAGTCCTTGAGGAAGTTTTGATAGGCGTGAAAGGCTATCGACAGGCCACCCAAATCGCCGATATTCTCGCCCAGTGTCAGCTCGCCGTTAATATTGGTTCCTGCAACCGGCTCGTACGTGTTGTACTGGTCAACGAGGACCTGAGTCTGTGCTTCAAAATGCTGCCGTGATTCTTCAGTCCACCAGTCACGCATAACGCCTTCGCCATCGGAGCGACTGCCCTGATCATCGAAGCCATGTCCCATCTCATGACCGATAACGGCGCCGATGGCGGCAAAGTTGGCAGCGGGGTCTGCGTGTGGATCAAAGAACGGCGGTTGTAAAATCGCAGCAGGGAACACGATTTCGTTGCGCGATGCTGAATAGTACGCATTGACTACCTGAGGGTTGAGCATCCATTCCCAGTGGCGTCTGGGCGCTGCAAGTTTTGCAAGCGCATCATTGACATACCAGTCATTGATGCGTCGGTTATTGCCCAACAAATCGTCGGGCTTGATGACAACAGAGCTGAAATCCTGCCACTGGTCAGGGTAGCCAATTTTGGCAACAAATCCGTCCAGCTTCGCAAACGCTTCTTTTTTTGTCGCCGTATCCATCCACGTCGATTCCTCTATTCGCTGGCGGAATGCCTCGCGAATAAAGTGAATGTACTGCTCCATCATTGCCTTGTTTTCAGGAGGAAAATAGCGGTCTACATAAAGACGACCGAGTACTTCGCCGAGGTTGTTGCTGACATATTCCAGTGCGCGGAGCTCGCGGTCGCGCGGCTCTTCTACGCCTTGCAGTGTGCGCTTGAAGAAGTCGAAATTAGCCTCCTGGAAATCTTTGGGTAAGTAGGGCGCCTGGTTGTTAATGAAATGAAAGGCCAGATAAGAGCGCAACGTATCCAGTGGTGTGTTGGCCATGAGTGCCGCGGTTTCTTTTATAGCGGTGTCGGATCTGACGATAAACCTGTTCTGGTCACCGACTTGGCTCTCATCCAGAAAGCCCTGCCAGTCGAAGCCGGGCGCGAACGCCATCAATTCCTTGCGGCTCATTGCATTGTAGTTTTTCAGGCGATCGCGTTGCTGTGTCGGCGTCCATTGACGCTGGGCAATATCCGTTTCGAAGCTGAGAATATTTTCGGCGCGCTCGCCAGGGCGGTTGATACCTGCCTTTGAGAAGAGGCCCTCAATGTAGGTCAAATAGGCGCTTCGCACAGCGGGGAATGGCGCATCATCGCTCAAATAGAACTCGCGGCCCGGCAGACCCAGCCCACTTTGACCCAGGTACAGGGCGTAGTTGTCTGGTGCTTTTTGGTCTAGATCCACGCCGATGCCAATCACTGAGTCCTGCAGTGGTCGGGCCATCCAGCGGGCGATCTGTTCTGGTGTTTTGATCTCCAGAATATCGTCAATTTCTGCTTTGAGCGGCTTGATACCGATGGCCTCGATGCGAGCGACATCCATGTAGCTACTGTAGAGGTTGGCCAGTTGGTCTCCGCCTGAATCGCGTTGGTCAGCGCTGGCCAGCAAATCTTCCATAATGGCCTGAATCTGGTCTTCGGTACGCAGGAAAACTTCTGTGAACGAGTCCATTTTGGGCATGCCCTGTGGAAACTCTGCCTGCTTGATCCAGCCCTCGTTGACATAGGCAAAAAAATCATCGCCGGGTGCGACCGATGTAGAGAAGTGCTGGGTTTCCAATCCCCATTCTCCAAGCATTGCTTTGTCGCTCTTCCCTGACTCACCAAGCACCACACAGCTAGCGCCAACCATGCAGAGCGCCAGGATAATTTTTGAAACAGTGTGCATGGCGGATCCTTCTAAGTCGCGCTGTGAGAGTTGCCCAATACAAGTTGGTGATATCAGTGATAGTGCATCGAAACCACAGGTGGTGTACAGCGCGCCACCGCTTATCGACCCCCTTGCGGCCCCGCCATCACTTATGCGGCGCCACTCCCGCGATAGAGTTGCTTACTATTTCCCTTGTGGTGGACAGCCGACGCATTAAAATAATATGAGTTTATAACCTCTCCCGCCAAGAGTGGTCCGATATCAGCGTTGCGCATTTGTGGTGACGTCCAGGAGGTAATAGTAGTAATGGCAGTATCCAGGATCACGTCTCCCAAGCCCTACATGCGCTCAAAACCTCGCGCCACAATTGATTGGACTAAATACGATACGGGTGAGTTTTACGACGAGATTATTACCCCGGCGCGGCGCGCTCGACCCGCTACCCGCGGCCTCGTGGCGTTCATGCGCAAGCAGACTATTAAGCACCTTATTTCTCGACAGCAAGCTGCTGATCTGGCGATCCAGGAGATGGGCATTACCTTTACGGTCTACTCAGAGGGCCAGAACATTGATCGCTCGTGGCCCATGGATATTATCCCGCGCATTATTCCGCTCAGCGAGTGGCAAGTGTTGGAGCAGGGTTTGATTCAACGCCTGACCGCCCTCAATTTTTTTATTGACGATATCTATAACAAGCAGCAAATTCTCAAGGACGGCGTGGTTCCCAGAGAGATTATCGACAGCTCGCCGGGATTCCTGCGGCCGTGCGTGGGGGCCAAGCCGCGGCATGGAGTCTGGTCCCATATCTGCGGCTCAGATCTGGTGCGCGATGGGGACGGCACTGTATATGTGCTGGAAGACAACCTGAGAGTGCCCTCGGGCGTGTCTTACATGCTGGAGAACAGGGCGATCTCCAAGCGGGTATTGCCACAGTTATTCGAGCGCAACTCAATTCTGCCGGTTGCAGATTATCCCTCGCAGTTGTTCGACATGCTGACCTCACTGTCGCCACGGCGCAGCATTCGTCCGGAAATTGTGGTGATGACGCCGGGCACCTTCAATTCGGCCTACTTTGAGCACGCCTATCTGGCGCAGCGCATGGGTGCGGAGTTAGTAGAGGGCTCTGATCTGATGGTGGACAGCCAGGACAAGGTTTTTATGAAGACCATACGTGGATTGGCGCCGGTAGACGTCATCTACCGGCGTATCAATGACGACTATCTGGATCCCGACGTTTTTCGCCCTGAATCGACACTGGGCACCCCGGGACTATTTCGTGCCTGGCGCAAGGGTAATGTCGGTTTGGCCAATGCGCCTGGCGCCGGTGTTGCCGACGACAAGGTGATCTACACCTTCGTGCCGGCCATCATCAAGTACTACCTCGGTGAAAACCCGATTATCCCGAATGTGCCTTCATTCCTGTGCGTGAACCCCAAAGAGCGTAAGCATGTGTTGGCTAACCTCCCCACCATGGTGGTGAAGCCGGCTAATGAATCGGGTGGCTATGGCATGCTCATAGGGCCTGCCGCAAGCAAAAAGGAGCTGGCCCTGTTTGCCGACCTGATTAACAAGAACCCGCGTAATTACATGGCGCAACCGGCTCTCAAGTTGTCGACAGCGCCGACGCTGTGTGGCAACAACATTGAGCCACGGCACCTCGATTTGCGGCCATTTATATTGCAGGGCAAGAAGCATTATGTGACCCCCGGCGGCCTGACACGCGTGGCATTGCGCAAGGGTTCGCTGGTGGTGAACTCCTCTCAGGGTGGTGGCAGTAAAGACACCTGGATTGTCGACACGGAGGCTCACTAATGCTGTCCAGAGTTGCAGAGCGTGTTTACTGGCTGGGTCGTTTCCTGGAGCGCACAGAGAACACCGCGCGCCTGTTACTGGTGAGGCATAACGCGGTGCTGGACCTACCAAAGGAAGTGCAGCCGGGCTGGGACTTGTTATTGCAGGTGCTGGGTGCCGAGGAGGCCTTTGCCAAGCTGCCCGGTGCAGCCACCGAGAAAAACATTATCAGTTTTGTGTTCGGAGAGCGGGCGAATCCCTCGTCTATCATCAGTTCGCTTACCGCCGCGCGTGAAAACATGCGCACTACGCGCGAAATACTGCCCAGTGAAACCTGGGAGCGCGTCAATAGTCTGTATTTGAGCGTGGCCCGACGGAGCAATAAGGATTTACCGCGCGGCGTGCGTCACGCTGTATTGAATAACATCGTGCAGTGCTGCCAGCAGGTGACCGGCATGCTCGCCGGGTCGATGAATCACGACGCCGCCTACCAGTTTGTGCGCCTGGGCAGGAACCTTGAGCGGGCTGACATGAGTACGCGGATCATTGACGCGGCGTCGGCCGGTTTGATGGGTGATATTGAGGAGACGTCGCCATTTCGCAATGTACTGTGGATCAGTGTGCTGCAATCCCTCAGTGCCTACCAGATGTATCGATTGGATGTACGCAGTACTGTCAACCGTCAGGACGTGCTGGCTTTCCTCTTTCAGAGTACTGTCTTCCCTCGGGCAATCGCACATTCCCTGCTGGAGATCGAAAACAGTATGAAGTTGCTGCCCGATCCCAAGAATGCGCGTGATGTGGTGGCGACTTTGCGGCGTCAACTCAAAGAGACCGATTGCAGTGCGCTGGCAGGATCAGAACTGCACAACTTTATAGACGTATTGCAGATGCAACTGGTAGAGGTTCACAGCGCGATTGCTGTGCGTTGGTTTACTCATGAAAGCAGCTGATCCCATAAGTCAGAGGCAGTGTTCGATGTGCAGGTTAATGGTGAGTGTAGGCGATGCAGCGCTATAAAATTGTCCACCACACGTATTACAACTTCTCCGATCCGGTGTCGCTGGGCACGCACGAGCTGCTGCTGCGTCCACGGGAAGACCACACACAGAGAATTGAGTCTTTTGATCTGCAGATCAGGCCGCAGGCCTCGCTGCTGTGGCATCGCGATGTAGAGGGGAATTCTGTCGCCGTTGCCGATTTCAAGCACCTTGGCATACAACAACTAGCGATCGAAAGCGAAGTGATGGTTCAGCGATTCAATGAGGACCCACTGGACTTTATCGTTGCTGACTATGCCGTGCATTACCCGTTTAACTATTTGGAAGATGATGTGGTGTTACTTGAGCCCTACAGGGCGCTGGCAAAAAGGCAGGCTCGCAGTGATATCGCTTCTTGGGTCAGTGGCCTGTGGCAGGACTCCGAGAGTATACAGACTTACGCTCTATTGCTGCGTATTGCACAGCATATCAATGTTACGTGTACCTATAGGGTGCGCGAAGAGCCTGGCGTACAAACGTCCAAGCAGACCTTGGACAGCAATACGGGCTCATGTCGCGACTTTGCCTTTCTATTTATGCAGGCAGCACAATCCCTCGGCCTGGCTGCGCGCTTTGTAAGTGGTTATCTTCATCAGCAGTATTCGACCGATAGTGGGTCTACGCATGCCTGGGCGGAAATATACTTGCCGGGTGCAGGTTGGCTGGGTTTTGATCCCACTATTGGCGACATTGTGGGCGCCAACCATTTTGCAGTGGCTGTTTCCCGTCTGCCAGAAGCTGTGCCGCCGGTATCCGGGTCATTCCGGGGGGGGGGGCGATCGACTCTAGACGTAGGCGTTTGGGTGAGCCGCTGCTAGTGATCAGCCACACTGCATTCATTAATGCCAGCGTAAAGTAGTGTCCGCCAAGCAGGATCTAATCTACAGCGTGATCTTCACTGCGTCGGCACACGCGTTGGCGTTCTGTCGCGCCTGCTCAATGGTATCAGCGAGCGCCAGCGCAACACCCATTCGTCGTGAGCCCGAAACCGCGGGCTTCCCAAACAGACGTAGTTGCGTGTCGGGTATTACCAGGGCGTTTTCCAGATTACCGAATTGAACGTTTTCGCTTTCGCCTGAAACCAAAATTACGCTGGAGGCGCTGGGTCCGTTTTGCCGGATCGAGGGAATGGGTAAGCCTAGAATGGCGCGGGCGTGCAGGGCAAACTCAGACAAATCCTGCGACACCAGGGTGACCAGGCCAGTATCATGGGGCCGTGGTGATACCTCACTGAAAATGACTTCGTCGCCCTTGATGAAAAACTCCACACCAAACAGGCCACTGCCGCCCAGTGCAGTAGTCACTTTCTCTGCCATCGATTTTGCGCTGGACAATGCCGTGGGCGTCATTGCCTGTGGTTGCCATGATTCGCGATAGTCTCCGGCCTCCTGGCGATGCCCGATAGGTGCGCAAAATGAGGTGCCATCCCGATGACGAACGGTGAGCAGGGTGATTTCAAAATCAAAATCCACAAAGCCTTCGATGATCACTTTGCCCTTGCCTGCGCGACCGCCCGCTTGCGCATACTCCCACGCCGCACCGATTTCGCTGGCGTCTTTTAATAAGGACTGGCCTTTGCCCGAGGAACTCATGATGGGCTTGATCACACAGGGCAGGCCGATATTCTGCACCGCGTTCAGGTACTCATCCTTCGTTTCCGCAAACTGATAAGTACCGGTTTTCAGGCCCAGTTCTTCGGCCGCAAGCCGCCTGATCCCTTCGCGGTTCATGGTCAGCTGTGTGGCTTTGGCCGTGGGAATGACGGTGAAACCTTCTGACTCCAGTTCGGCCAACGTGTCGGTCGCAATGGCTTCAATCTCTGGCACGATCAGATCGGGTCTTTCCAGTTCAATAATCTGGCGCAATGCGTCGCCGTCAAGCATGTTAATAACATGCGAACGATGAGCGACCTGCATCGCGGGCGCATTGGCGTAACGGTCTACGGCGATCACCTCCACACCCAATCGTTGCAGTTCGATGACTACTTCTTTGCCCAGCTCGCCTGATCCACAGAACAGCACCTTTTTCGCTCCGGGGCTTAGGGGCGTTCCAATAGACACAGGCATAGCGGTTACTCTTGTAGTTGTTTTGACCCGCAAAGGCGCGTCGGGAGGCGGAAGGGGTATGCCCTCGACGCTGCGAGGGCTGCGGTACATCAGCGACGTCTGCCGCGGTAAAGAATATAAAACGGCACCAGAAAGACGATAGTGAGTAACGCCAGTAGTACTTGCACGCCAAAGCGGTCCAGAACCCCATTGACTATACCCTGGAAAGTCGGATTGTAGTTGGCTGGCATTGGTAATACGTTGTTATCGATGACGTATTGCTCGTAGTGAGTAAGCATCGCCTGAAAACGCCCCGGCATTTGGTCCTTCAGGTCGTCTGTCTCACCGGGGTCGGTCACGATATTGTACAGATGCCATTCATTGTCGCCGACCGGAAGGATATTCAGGACGATCTTGTAATCGCCCTGGAACAATGCCGCGTTACCGCCCAACTCATAGCCGATGGTGTCTGTTGCTGAGTAAATACGCTCGACCTCACCACGGATGAGCGGCAGCAGGCTGCGACCGACTATACTTTCCACCGGGCGGCCACCGAACCTCCCCGAGGGTGGGCTGACGCCTGCAATATCCAGAATTGTGGGCGTAATATCGGTGACGTAGGTCAGTGCATTGATCGGCTGAGCCCGCGCCGGGATGGATTCACCGGCGATGATCAGGGGCACACGCATACCACCCTCTCCGGCATAGAATTTGTAAAAGTCCAGCGGTGAAGCCGCTGCACTGGCAAAGCTGGGGCCGATGGTGTTAAGGCTGCCTTTAAGCCCCAGTGTTTCGTAGTCATTCACATAACCCTGCTGCCACAGGGCAACGCGCATTGCCAGGCTGCGCGGATCGTCTCCACCCGAAGCCTCACTGCCATTGTCGGACGTAAAAATGAAAACGGTGTTGTCGTATTGCCCGGTTTCTTTCAGATAGTCGACGAGGCGGCCCAGATGATGATCCATGGCATCGATCATGGCGGCGTACACCGCCATGCGTTTCGCATGGTAGCGCTGCTCTTCCTCGGAGAATGAATTCCAGTCGCTGGTCGTTGACATGTTCACCATGGGGGTGTTTCTAGGAACAATGCCTAGCGACTCTGCACGCGCCCGGCGCTCCTGACGCAGTTCGTCCCAGCCGCCGTCATAGACGCCCATATACTTGTCGATAAACTCTTGTGGCGCCTGGACAGGAATATGGACAGCCTGAAACGGCACATAGGCGAAAAAAGGTTGGCCATCGCCGGCGTTGGACGCAATGAACTCAATGGTCTTGTCGATCAAAAAGCGCGATGAATAAAAGTCCTTGGGCAGTTCAAATTCTTCCCCATCGGCAAACCAGTTAGCCTTTTCATAAATAGCCAGATACGGTTTCTGCTCCCAGTTGTCCGCGCCGGAATCAGCCATAGTCACGGTGCGTTCGAAGCCGCGGCGAAAGGGCAGCAAGTCCGGCGTTTTGCCCAAGTGCCATTTGCCCGCCATGTAGGTGTGGTATCCCGCCGCGTGCAACAGGCTGGCCACTGTCACCACGTTATGGCCGAGTTCGCCACGGTAATTGGCGTGCGCCGCCTGCTCGGGTGGGATGGTCTCGGGAATGTTCGGTACGCCGTTGCGGTGGCTATCTACACCCGTCAACAGCATCCCGCGGGTCGGTGCGCAGCTGGCAGCGGTATGGTAGTTAGTGAACCGAATGCCATTGTCTGCCAGCGCAGAGAGCGTAGGCGTTTGCACCTCGCTGCCATACGGCGCGATATCACTGAAACCCAGATCGTCGGCGATGACGAGCACGATGTTGGGTGGTGCGGCCTGCGCCCAGATGCTGTGCAATGACGCTGCCGCGGCGAGCAGGAGGATGGCATAACGCACAAACGGAGTACCCTGCGGGTGAGCCATGTTCTATTTTTCCTGCGACAGTCGGGAAGAGGCCAGAAGGAGTAAAGTGGCTATCACAACTTCGACAACGATCATGCTCAGCGCAAGGGCGGCATCATGCACCAGCCAGGCCAGCACACGCAAAACGGCCGCCAGTGCCAGCAATAATGCCGGCGCCTGAAACCAGGCGCGTGTCTGCGTTATCAGGCCAATTAATATCATCGTACCCATGCCAATGAAAAAAGCGCCGATATCGGCGATCTGAGAGCTCAAACCCACGCCTTGCATTAGTGTCATGCCCAGCCCCGGTGCTGCCCCTGCCGGATCAACCACCCAGCGCAAACCCATGACTACAAACAAAATAGCGGGGAGGCTAACCAATATGCGAAATACTGTTTTCATGAAATGACCCTTTATTGTTTTGGAATGTAGTCGTTTGTTCGGGAACTGCGCAGACGAGACCCGGTATAAAAAATCGTCCACGCCCAGTGGATGCTGTCGCGTCTATTGTTGTCGTTAAAGTAACTGACGCAACC
This sequence comes from Halioglobus sp., assembly GCA_041688425.1. Lineage (GTDB taxonomy): Bacteria > Pseudomonadota > Gammaproteobacteria > Pseudomonadales > Halieaceae > Marimicrobium. The sequence goes on from JBDNIE010000175.1 coordinate 36,319, forward strand.
GCCATTGCTCCAAACGTTTTGTCGTGGTGCATGTCGTAGCGTTTTCATGTTGTCTGTATCGACCAGGAAGCTGGCGATATTCCAGCCCCGAAGCTTCTTCAGCTCGCTCAGAATGTAGGCGAGCCGTGCACCTATGATGATGAAAGCAGAGCTGAAAGTATATAAGTGGGTGTCGAGGGTCAAAACACCATGGCGCCAGTGTTCAGTGCCAGTGCTGAGGTCAATCTGCGGCAAAATTATTACATCGGCTTCGCAGTGGGAGCCGTCAGCTGCCATGCGGGTCGCCTGCGAGGCTTTCACACCATTGTGCCGGGTCCTGCAAAAGCTCTGCAGAGACAGCGGATTTATCCAGAGCCTCTGCGGCCTGCGTCATCAGGGCTTGAATTTGTTGGTTATCCCATTGCCGCTCCGCTGGCCCGTAGCCGGGCATTAGCAGTTGGTCGTCTTGTCGCGCGGCAATCGCCATGGCGGCGCAACTTGCCTCCCTGGCAAGCCGTTTGTAGTTGCTGGGCTTGTAACGACTGATCCCGCCGGTAATGGGTGAAATGGCGTCGCCAAAGATGGCTTTGCTGCCCAAACGGCGCACGGGTGAATGCGCAATAGTAAAACCGCCGTCGGCGGCCAGCACCGTTACCGCAATGCCTTCCTCAACACCTTGTACGAAGCCCCGGATCTTACCTGTGTCGCGATCCAGCAAGCCGAAGCCGTTTTCCATTAGTAGCGAGTTTTTACCCAACTCGCGACTGGCACCTATCGCAACGGCTATGCCGTTTGCAGTAATTGTGGGCGTTAGCGTATTGACATTGACGTGATCGGGAAATACATCCAACTGCGCAGTCCATGCCTGCTCGGCGTGATCGCCCCGGTCAAACAGTTTGATAATATCTTTACGCGTGACGACATAAAGCTCGCGGTTGTCGGCAGAAACGGCGACTGACGCGGCCACCTGCTCGCCGACATTAATGCGCCATATTTCCTGTAGGTTGCGATCCAGCGCCATGACATTGCCGTTCTCATCAGTAAGGTATAGGCGCTGACCGTCATTGCTGACAGTCGGGGTAGAGCCTGTGCCGCCATCAAAGTCGTACCGCGCTGCGATGTCCATCGATAGTTGTTCGCCGTCAGAGACAAGATCCAGTGCATAGAGCGCACCGTTCTCTGAGATACCGTCCGCGCTGCCGTCGACTTCGTCCGGCGCAGTGGCCGCGACAAATAATCTGCCCGTATTGGGGTCTACCGCATAGAAATTTGAAACCTCGGACCCGGCGCCAAAGATCACGCGCACCATGCCGCTAAACAGGCCTCCTGCCAAAGGCGTTTTGCCAAAGCGCTGCTCTGCGATCTCGTCGCCACGATCCAGCACCCATTGTGATGGCATGTGCCGCGCGGTACTGGCAGCGCTTTGGCCAGGCAGTTCGAAGGGTGTGGCGAGTAATTGCTCGCCCGTGGCGCGAGCCAGTATTGCGATCTTACCGTCTTCAGTTACCACGGTGAGTGCGTCCAACTGAGGGATGTAATTGACACCCCAGGCATGCGGTGCCAGTTCGCCCGGGTAAGACAGGCCAGTGGGTTTGTGCCACAAGACTTCCCCTTGCGGTGTGACGGCCCACGCCCAGTGGTAGGTTGCATGGTAAATCGTCTGCCTGTCTGCCTGTTCAGGTGTGTCCAGAATCAGCGGCGCTCCCGCACCTTTGCTGTCGCCCTTGTGCGGCAGCGTCCATACTCGTTCTCCGTTGTCGGGATCAAGCACCACCAGGCTGACATCCTCCTGCGGGTAAAGCGGACTGAAGTAGATTTGCCCCAGATTATCCAGCGTCGGACCCTCGGGGATATACATATCCTGTTCCGCCACCCATGCCAGTTCTTGCTCTGGTGCTGTGGCGATCCAGAGTTGATCAGAGTTGTTCAGGCCAACGTGCATAGTGCGAAACGTAATCGGTGCTGCCATATACGCGCCGGGCAGGCCGACCGTCGGGTTGCCCTGTGGTCGCCACTGGGTGCCGCCGTCGTCGGGTATGACGCGCGCCGCAGGGGCCGCCGTAAACTGCTGCCAACCGGCAAAAGCAGCAATGGCGGCAATGGCGATGACAGCCAGTAACAGGACAAGTTTTTTCATAGCTAGGAGTCTAGCAGTCGTGATTTTATTACCATGGATGACATGGTGACCTGCCTTCAAACAATGATCATCCTGCGATAGTAACAGGCCTCCGCCTCAAGCATACTGGTATTTCGGTTACTTTAGGCAGAAGCCCATGACGGAGCAGGATGTGACAGAGGTCGACGCGACGGGCCTGGATTGCCCGATGCCTCTTTTAAAAGCCAAGCGAGCATTGAATGCGATGTCAGTGGGGCAGCGCTTACGCGTACTTGCAACCGACCAGGGTTCGGTCAGGGATTTCCAGGTTTTTGCTGAGCAGTCAGGCCATTTACTGCTCGACAGCGCCGAAGTGGACGGGATTTACGCCTATTTATTGGAGAAATCTTGAGCTGTTTACTGCAGCGGCTAGCGACAAGGTTTGATCGATACTATGCTTCTCTGCTGTGCAATGCATTTCCAAACTCACTGACTACCTTGCAGTGCAAGCGGATTAGTTTGCCCACTATAATACACACAATAGCACTTTGGTCGAAGCTATCAGGTTGACTTCGGCGCTATACTCCAGCGCAGTTTAATTGCGGCCTTGCCGTCCCCCCCACCATAGCAGTTCGGGTTTTTTATGCTGGAAATTTTCAAGAAGTGGTATAGGCGCTACCTGTTCGAAGAAGAATCGGTGTTGTTGTTGGTGTTACTGACGCTTTCCGTGATTCTGTTGATGACCATCGGCGATATTCTTGCACCGGTACTCGCGTCCATCGTACTTGCCTACCTCGCCCAGGGTCTCTCAACGCAACTACAGAAGTTAGGTTTGCCAGAGTGGCTGGGAGTGGCGGTATCCTACTTGGCCTTTGTGGGTGTATTTTTTGGATTTTGTTTCGCGTTGTTACCGCTGGTATGGCGGCAGACATTAAGCCTGTTCAGCGAGGTGCCTGCGATGTTGGACACTGTGCGACATTTCCTCGGGGTGCTTCCCGACCGCTACCCGGATATTGTGAGCAGAGCGCAACTGGCTGATTTAATCACGGCCGCGCAAAATCAGTTTGCCGGAATGGGCCAGACGCTGGTCAAAGGTTCATTGTCGTGGATTCCCGGTTTGCTCACGGTGATGGTCTATTTGATCCTGATCCCTTTGCTGGTATTTTTCTTTCTCAAGGACCGGAGGGTGATCCTCGGCTGGATGAGCAGCTTTCTGCCTGCGGAACGGCCCCTGTTGCGACGGATCTGGAGCGAGATGAACCAACAATTTGCCAATTATGCTCGCGGCAAGGTGCTGGAGATATTGATCATCGGTTCGGTCAGTTACTTCTCCTTTGTCTGGCTGGGGCTCGATTATGCGGCGCTGCTGGCTTTATTGGTGGGGCTGTCAGTCATCGTCCCCTATATAGGTGCCACCCTCGTCACGCTGCCAGTGGTGTTAGTTGCTTTTTTCCAGTGGGGGTTCACTAGTGAATTTTATACCCTTGTTGCGGTCTATATGGGCATACAGATTTTGGATGGCAATGTGCTGGTACCGTACTTATTTTCCGAGGCAGTAAACCTGCACCCGGCCGCCATCATCATGGCTGTGCTTTTTTTCGGCGGTGTCTGGGGCGTATGGGGTGTATTTTTTGCCATACCACTGGCGACGCTGATCAAGGCAATAATAAGCGCCTGGCCTTCCGCCGAGTTGATTTCTACCCCGGCCAGCGAGCAAACGTAAAACCGATGGAGTGATTGATGTTTGAACTGAAACCCCGGCAGGGGTTAAAAGCCCTGCTTTGTTTTTGTAGTGTTTTATTGCTGGCGTCCTGCGTTACTGCGCCGCCGACTGCCGTGCAGCCGGTAAAGAGTCCAAACGATGAGTATCAGTATCGGCTGCTGACATTGGACAACAAAATGGAAGTCCTGCTGATTTCTGATCCGGATAGCCCGAAGGCCGCCGCGTCTTTGGATGTGCTGGTGGGCAGCGGTGACAACCCGCCAGGGCGTGCCGGGCTCGCGCACTTTTTGGAACACATGCTGTTCCTGGGTACGGAAAAGTATCCTGATGCGGCAGAGTACGAACGTTTTATCACCGAGCATGGTGGCAGCCACAATGCCTATACGAGCTTCGAGAACACCAATTATTTCTTTGATATTAACGCCCCGGAGTTGCCCGAGGCGCTGGATCGTTTCGCCCAGTTTTTCATCGCGCCGCGCTTTGAGGCGCAATATGTAGACCGCGAAAAGAATGCGGTTGAAGCTGAGTATCAGATGGGGCTCAAAAGTGATGATCGGCGCGGTTTGGATGTGCTGCAGGAGGTCATGAACCAGGACCACCCCTTTAGCCAGTTCACGGTGGGTTCGCTAGATACGCTTGCCGACCGTCCCGACTCGTCAATCCGCGACGAATTGATCCAGTTTTACAATAAGCACTACTCCGCGAACATCATGCGCCTTGTGGTAATGGGTTCACAATCGCTGGATGAGTTGGAGGCCCTGACCAAGCCTTTGTTCAGTCAGGTACCTAATCGCAGCTATCAGCGCGAAGATATTGCGGCACCCTTATTTGTGCCTGGCCAGTTGCCGCTGTTGGTGCAATTGCAGCCGCTGGCGACGCGGCAGCAACTGGATATTTCCTTTCTGGTTCCCGAGTACCGCGATCAGTACCGGATCAATCCCAAGGCATACCTGACGAACCTGATTGGGCATGAGGGTGCGGGAAGTTTACTGTCGCAGTTGAAATCCGAGGGTCTGGCAGAAGGGCTGGGCGCGGGTGATGGTTTGGCGTGGGCCGGGGGCTCGCTGTTTAGCGTCAGTATCGCGCTGACAGAGAAAGGTGCGGCAGATCCTGACAGAGTGTTACAGCTGCTGTTTGCCTATGTCGACATGCTGCGTGATGAGGGCCCGCAGCAATGGCTCTATCAGGAGCAATCCCGCTTGGCGGCACTGAGCTTTCGCTTTCGTGAGCAGGCCAGTCCCATGGGATACGTTAGTGCGCTGGCCAGTGATATGCAGTATTACGCGCCTGAGGATATTCTGCGCGGCCCTTACATGATGGATCAGTACGACGACGCCGTGTTGGTGGAATTGCTGGAGCAGATCAGGCCTGGCAATGCCATCGTGACGCTGCAAACGCCCGACGTGAAGGGCGATAAGATATCCAATCACTATCAGGTCTCTTATGCGCAGCAGGCGTTGGATGTGAAGCGCATTACTGGCAGCAGTGATGACCCGGCTGTGCAAGCTATGCACCTTCCCGCACCGAACGAATTTATTGCGGAGGATGTATCCCTGGTGGATCTGCCGCAGTCGATGCCCGCTATTCCACAGATTGCGCTAACTGCCGACCGGCAGAAGATCTGGTTTATGCCGGATAACGAGTTCCGGGTCCCCAGAGGCATGACCTACATTAACTTCCGCTCGCCGGAGGTGGGCAGTAGTGCAGAGCAAACCGCACAGGTGGCACTCTACACTGCACTGCTGACCGACCAGGTCAACGAGTTCGCCTATCCGGCCCGTCTGGCCGGCATGAGTTTTGACTTCTACAAGCATGCTCAGGGTATCAGTTTGCGGGTGGGCGGCTATAACGATAAGCAGGTGCTGTTGTTGGAGCGCTTGTTTCAGAGCATTGTCGATCCGACCTTCAGCCAGCGGCGTTTTGATGACATCCGCAGCGATATGATCCGCAGCTTGCGCAATACGGTGGCGAAGCGTCCCAGCAGTCAGGTGATGGACGATTTGAACGAAGCCCTCATGTATGGAGAGTGGGGCGAGCAGGCGCTGATACCCGTTCTGGAGAAGACGACCATGAACGACCTGCGCGACTATATCCGTCGGTTCTGGCAAGGTGCTACGGCGGAGGTATTGATCTATGGCAACTACCCGGCGGACGAGGTTCAGCAATTGTCGGGTATGTTGGCAGGTATCGTCAGCAAAGCGCCGCCGCCGGCTCCATCAGAGCTTAAGGTGCTGCGACTGGCGCCTGGAGAGTCCTTGCTATATGCGGTAGATGTGCCCCATGACGACTCTGTGGTCGCCTGGTATTTGCAGGGTGCGGGTGATACCTGGCGCGACAGGGCGGCGACCGCACTGACCGCCCAGATTATGTCTTCCGGTTTTTTCCAGGAACTGCGCACCGAACAGCAATTGGGCTACGTAGTCGGTGCTTTCGATTATTCCAAGGCGGATGTTCCTGGCCTGGTGATGCTGGTGCAGTCGCCGGTTGCTGACGCCAACGCGGTTGCCACTGAAATGCAGGCGTTTATGGAGCGTGTGGAGCCGGCCCTGGATGAAGAGCAGTTTGAGCGCCACAAGGCGTCGCTGGTCAGCGACATTCTGCGCCCGGATAAAAACCTCAGCGAGCGCGCCGAATTCTACTGGCAGTCCATCGCCCGCAAACAGTGGAATTTTGACAGCAGTGAGTTGCTGGCGGATGCGGTCGAGGCGCTGACGCTAGAGAACTGGAAGGCCTACTATGAGAAGGTGTTCCTGCAGCAACGCCACTCGCTGCAGGTTGTGGCGCCAGGGAAGCCGGGGAGGCTGCCCAAAGGTGATGCCCGCGTGTACGACTCTGCGCAGGACATCAAGCGCGGTCATGCGACGTATACGATTCAATGACCGCAGTGGGGCATGTTTTAGAGGGGCGTACTCGCGACGAGTCCGCTCAGCGGTTGCGGTGCTGCACTGTTGAGTAATGAAAAGGCCGCTTAATTTATAGTTCCTATATGGAACTAGATAGATTTATGTAGATGCCTTCTGTAGTATCAGGGGCAATTAGCGCGGTGATTATGTCGTGTTTTACAGTCCCGGCAGCCCCTGGTTTGTTGGTTTTGGTGGCTTTTCCCCTTCGGACTGAATGCATTCTATTTTGGAATTCGATTTGATGCGTAATTCCCCCCACGGTTACTCGCAGGAGTTCGCCCCGGCATGAAGGAAGACACAAATCCCCTGGAGACTCGCGAATGGCTTGACGCGTTGGACAGTGTAGTGAAATACGAGGGTCCGGAGCGCGCGTCTTTCCTGCTGCTGGAATTGGCCAAACACGCTGTTAGTTCGCGGCTGCGCCTGCCGCCTGCTATTACCACGCCCTTTTCCAATACCATCGCACCCTCCGAAGAAAAAATGTTGCCGGGTGATGTGTTTATGGAGCGCCGGATTCGTTCGCTGGTGCGCTGGAATGCGCTGGCCATGGTGATGCGGGGAAATGATAATGACGAAGGACTGGGCGGACATATTTCCAGTTTCTCCTCCAGCGCTACTCTCTATGATATCGGTTTCAACCACTTTTTCCGCGGCACAGACAGCGGCCACCCGGGTGATCTGGTGTTCTATCAGGGACATAGCGCGCCAGGCATGTACGCGCGGTCTTTTTTGGAAGGGCGCCTCAACGAGTCACAGCTGGACAATTTCCGCCGCGAAGTGGATGGCGGCGGCTTGTCCTCCTACCCCCACCCTTGGCTGATGCCAGACTACTGGCAGTTTCCCACTGTATCCATGGGTTTGGGTCCAATACAGGCGATCTACCAGGCGCGTGTTATGAAGTACCAGCAAAACCGTGGCCTGCTGGATCATGGTGATCGCGAGGTCTGGTGTTTTCTCGGCGACGGTGAGTGTGATGAGCCAGAATCCCTCGGCGCGATTTCCCTGGCGGGTCGGGAGGGCATGGGCAACCTCAACTTTGTCATCAACTGTAACTTGCAGCGTCTGGACGGTCCGGTGCGCGGCAATGGCAAAATTATTCAGGAACTGGAAGGTATCTTCCGCGGTGCCGGCTGGAATGTGATCAAGGTGATCTGGGGTCGCAAGTGGGATCATCTGCTGGAAAAGGACAAAACCGGCCTGCTGCAAAAGCGTATGGATGAGGTGTGCGACGGCGAGTTACAGAACTACAAGTACAACGGCGGTGCCTATACACGTGAGCACTTTTTCGGCAAGTACCCGGAGCTGCTGGAGTTGGTCGCCGACCTCTCGGATGACGACATCATGTACCTCAATCGCGGCGGGCACGACCCCTATAAGGTCTATGCGGCGTATGCTGCTGCCGTCGATGAACACGAGCAGCCCACGGTCATTCTCGCCATGACGGTCAAGGGTTATGGTACCGGTGAGGCCGGAGAAGCCAACAACGAAACGCACTCGCTGAAAAAACTCGATATGGAGAGTCTCAAGGCTTTCCGCGATCGTTTTGATATCCCCATCAATGACAAGGAACTGGAGGGTGTTCCCTATTACCGTCCCCCGGCAGATAGCGCAGAGATGCGGTACATGCGCGAGCGACGCGAAGCATTGGGCGGCCCGATTCCCAAACGGCGTGCCGGGATGGTGCTGTTGGAGACACCGCCGCTAACCGCCTTCGACAAGCACCTGAAAAGCAGCGGTAAGCGCGAAGTGTCTACCACCATGGTGTTTGTGCGTATTCTCTCCAGCCTGGTGAAGGACGCGGATATCGGCCAGCGCGTGGTGCCGATTGTGCCTGATGAAGCACGCACCTTCGGTATGGAAGGTATGTTCCGCCAATTGGGTATCTACTCCTCGGTGGGCCAACGCTACACGCCGGTGGACGCTGGGCAGGTCATGTTTTACAAAGAGGATATCAAAGGTCAGATTCTCGAAGAGGGCATCAACGAGGCGGGCGCATTTTCGGCCTGGTTGGCGGCTGCGACATCCTACAGCACCAGTAACTTTCCCATGGTGCCGTTCTATATTTTTTACTCCATGTTCGGTTTTCAGCGCATCGGTGACCTGGCTTGGGCGGCGGGGGACAGTCAGGCGCGCGGTTTCCTCATAGGGGCCACTGCCGGTCGCACCACTCTCAACGGCGAGGGCCTACAGCATCAGGATGGCCATAGTCACCTGATGTCGGGCACCATCCCTAACTGCGTCAGCTACGACCCGGCCTATGCTTATGAACTGGCTGTGATCATCCAGGACGGCCTGCACCGCATGTTTCACAAGGGCGAAAACCGCTTCTACTACATCACCACGATGAACGAAAACTACCTCCAGCCGGAAATGCCGCAGGGTGTGGAAGAGGGCATCATTCGCGGTATGTACAAGATCAGGGCGTCCAGTGCCTCCTATGAGCTGCGCGCGCAGTTGCTCGGTGGCGGGGCGATACTGCGCGAGGTCGAAGCGGCTGCGGTCATCCTGGAAAAGGATTATCAGGTGGCAGCTGATGTGTGGAGCCTGACCAGCGTCAACGAACTGCAACGCGAGGGTAAGGCGGCGCAGCGTTGGAACCTGCTGCATCCAGAGGATGAGCCGCGCATTCCCTATGTGACGCAATTGTTGCGTGACTCCGATGGACCAGTGGTGGCAGCCACTGACTATGTAAAGTTATACGCTGACCAGATTCGCGAGTTCGTGCCGCGCAGCTATACAGTGCTCGGCACCGACGGTTTTGGGCGTTCGGATACGCGCAGCAAGCTGCGTACATTCTTCGAAGTGAGCCGCGAATATATTGTTATCGCTGCGCTGAAGGCGCTGGCTGATGAAGGGCGCATTGAGCATACACTGGTTACGACGGCGATCGGTGCGCTGGGTGTTGATCCGGATAAAGCCAATCCCCTGACGGTCTGATTGAAAAGGAAAAAAACGTGCCCGTAGAACAAGTCACAGTCCCCGATATCGGCGGTGCCGAAGGCGCTGAAGTGATTGAGCTTCTAGTAGCAGTGGGTGATCAGGTTGCACTGGATCAAAGCCTCATTGTGCTGGAATCAGACAAGGCCTCCATGGAAATTCCGTCTACCGTGGCCGGCACGGTTGTCGAGCTATTAGTAGCCGAGGGCGATCAGTTGGCCGAGGGTGCGGTAATTGCCAGTATCGAAGTCGCAGCGGCAATCGCGGATGAGCCGTCGCCATCGAGCGAGGCGCCCGCTGAGGATACGGCGCCTGCAGAGGATGCGGCGCCTGCAGAGGATGATGCCTCCGCTGAGAAGGATAAGACGCCACCTGCGGATAAGGCACCCGCAGACCTTAAGCAGCCAGCAACAGTCAAAAAGCCAACTGCGGATGAAACGTCGGTAGCAGACCAGGCACCGCAAGACTCGCCGCAATCCGGCGAACCTGACGCGCCATCCGTTACCCGCTCTGCCTCTGGAGTCGACGATGCACAAGCCGACTCCGCCCAGGTTTATGCCGGACCGGCGGTGCGTAAAATGGCTAGAGAGCTCGGTGTGCGCCTGGCGCAAGTGAGCGGCAGTGGCCCGCAAGGGCGTATCCTGAAGGAAGATTTGCAGAAATTTGTGCACACGTCGTTGAATGAGCCTGCAGGATCGGCGGCTGCCGGTGCCGCATTGCCCGCCGTGCCCGAGGTCGACTTTGGCAAATTCGGTGACGTCGAGGTTACACAGCGCAGCAAACTGGACAAACTCACTGCCGCCAATATGCATCGCAGCTGGCTGAATGTGCCGCATGTTACGCAGTTCGATGAAGCGGATATTACGGATCTGGAAGTGTTTCGTGCCACTCTTAAGCGCGAGTCCGAAAAGCGCGGAACTAAACTTTCGCCCTTGCCGTTTGTTATCAAGGCATGCGCCGTGGCGCTGCGCGACAATCCCAAAATCAACAGTTCGCTGGCCCAAGGCGGCGCAGACCTTGTGTATAAAAAATACATCCACATTGGCATGGCGGTGGATACCGACGCCGGGTTAATGGTGCCGGTGATTCGCGATGTCGACCGCAAAACTATCTGGGAACTGGCCGCCGAGATTGCCGAGCTGGCGGCGAAGGCGAGGGATCGCAAGTTGACTCCGGCTGAGATGCAGGGCGGCTGTTTCACTGTATCCAGTCTTGGCAATATCGGTGGAAACGGTTTTACGCCGATTGTGAACACCCCGGAAGTGGCAATTCTGGGCGTTTCAAAAGCGGCTATAAAGCCGGTGTGGAACGGTGTCGAGTTTGCGCCGAGAACATTGCTACCACTCGCATTGTCCTACGATCACCGGGTAGTGAACGGAGGCGATGGCGGCCGTTTTTTGACGCAACTGGTTAGCCTGCTCACTGATATTCGTCAGTTGAGTCTGTAAGTCTCACTGCCAGTTCCAGTGGCGGCGAATGGCGCCCCGTATCTGTTCGACATCAGTTGAATCATTAACGTCCGTGGGCCAAAGCTTGGGTTTATGGCCAGTCACTTCCGTTAAAGAAAGCGCAGGCAGTGCGCTCGCGCGCAGCGTGTGGATAAATTTCAGTGTGCGAAAACCGTCGAACCACTGATGAAAATGCCGCTGGAACTGTAAGTTTGATCGCGACTGCCGGTGGCAGTGCTCGAGAGCGGGTGTTATGCCCAATTGTTCCAGCGCGGCTTGCGCCTCTGTTGCCAGCGTATTGCTGAGCCCGGCGTCGCCCAGCAGTGTCGCTATAGCCTGCTGTGGCGCATCGGCTATTGCCGGTAAGCACGCCAGCAGAGCCGCCAGCACAGTGAAACACTGTGGGTGATAAAACAGTGTTGCCTCGGTAGTGTTTTCCGCTTCCATGATCGTCGCTACCGCGGGGCCAGTGCCGAACGGGACGCGAGACGAGTTGCGCGACTCCAGTTCGATACAAGCGCCTTGCAAGCGCGCGATGGGTCCAAGCTTTGCGAGTTTGTTCAGTAGATAGAAATCTTCTGCTGCAGCGCGCTTGGGAAAACCGTGTACATGCGCGTAGGCGCTGCTGCGAATCGCCAGGCAACTGCCGAGTGTGTGATACGCATAGGGTGAGCGTGCGTATTCCAGTCCCAATACATAATGATGCAGTCGCAATTCATACAGGGCGGTAGCAAAATTACACACTGTATCGGTGCCGTGAGTGTGCCGAAAAGGAAAGGTGGCCGCGACGGCATCAGTTACAGCGCCGTTGAGCTGCGCAAAATAATCTGCTGGTAATGTCGCATCAGCATCCATGCTGCAAAGCCACTGGCCGCTGATGCCGCCCGCGTCGATCCAGTGTAGTGCGAGATCGCAGCCCGTTTTGCGCGCAAGGCCTACGCCAAGTTTATGGGGGGTAGGCCCGTGCAGCATTTCCATATCGTGCAGGTAGAGGTCGGTGTGTGGATTCAAGCAATACACAGGCACGGCTGCGCGCAGTGCCGGTGACAAGGTTCCTTGTGTAAGAGCGCTGCGTAATGTGGCGTTGGCCTGCAGTTCGCTATCGGTGTCGGGCCGATTCAATACCAGAATGACCAGCGTTCTCGCATCAGCCTTACCCTCGCTGGCAGGCAACATCATCAGCCTGTTTAGCAGCTCCGGCGGCTCACGGTAGGCAGGCAGTACGAGTACCTGATGCCAATAAGGGTGAGCGAAAGTGTACTGCGGCAACCCGGCCTCAGAGTGCCTTTGCAGATAGCGGCGCAGTGCGAGGGCATCGCGCATCACAGCGCTGCTATCAGTGTGTAAGCAAGGCGCAACTTTCTAGCCAGTCCAGTTTAGTGAAGCGATCAATGTGTTGCTACCTTGTTCAGTGCAGTGCTGCACGTATTGGCAGGCGCTCGACCAACTCAGCCTCAATATCAAGCAGCTCATCCCAACGCTGCTCAACCATATCGGGCGCAAGATACTGCTTCGCCAGATTCAGGAACACCTCGAAATGGCGTTCCTCAGAACGGGCGATGGATTGGTAGAATTTTTTAAGAGGGCCCGCCTCCAGCGCGTTCGCCACCAGCGTAAATCGCTCCGCCCCACGCGCCTCAATAATGCTAGCCGTCAGCAGGCGATCCAGCAGATACTCTTCCTGGCCCTGGCGAATGGATTCACGGAAGGCCACCACATACGGGTCTTTATGGTCTGGCCCGGTCCTTAGACCGCGTTGGTGTATCCACTTTACCACCTCGCGGTAGTGGGTTAACTCTTCAATGGCCAAGTCGGCCATGGCCGTCACGAGTTCAGTCCGGTCGGGATAGTGAGAGAGCATGGAGACCGCCATGCCCGAGGCTTTTTTCTCAGCCGTTGCATGGTCCAGCAGAAAGTTGTCAAAGTTGGCCATCACTGCATCCGTCCAGGCAGAAGGCGTGTTGTAACGGAGCGGTGAGTTGTAACGGAGTGGTGAGCTGAGCATGAGGATAAATCAATTAGCGTGGCATAAGAGCGATCATTGAACTGTATGTGAACGGCGAACACAAGCAACCCTTCCCGCAGATAGTGGCGCAGTTTGAAGGTTGATTACTTCTATGGAATGCTGTCTCTGATGCTCTCTGCACGTGATACAGTGAAAGTTGGGCTATCACATTCCCTCGGTACCGTGCGAATGTGCGCAAACCGTATGCTAAACTTCTGTGTGTTTTCAGTGTCTGGCGGAGATTGCCAGTGCCGAAGTTGATCCATGTATCAGGACAGACTTGCCAATGATTATTAAACCACGCGTACGCGGATTTCTTTGCATTACTACGCATCCAGCGGGCTGCGATGCCAACGTCAAGCGACAGATCGACTATGTGCAAGGTCAGGGTAAAATCGACAACGGTGCCAAGCGCGTGCTGGTGATCGGCGCATCCACCGGGTACGGGTTGTCTTCGCGCATTACTGCTGCATTTGGCTGTGGTGCCGCTACATTGGGAATATTTTTTGAGAAGGAAGGTACCGACAAGAAACCAGGTACGGCCGGTTGGTACAACTCCGCCGCGTTTCATAGGTACGCCGAAGCAGACGGCCTCTATGCCAAGAGCATCAACGGTGACGCTTTCAGCGACGAGGTGAAGCAAAAGACCATCGACACCATCAAGGCCGACCTGGGGGAGGTTGATCTAGTCGTCTACAGCCTGGCCTCGCCACGTCGGCAACACCCGGTCACCGGCGTGGTGCACAATTCTACTCTCAAACCGATTGGCAGCGATGCCATGCAAAAAGGCGTGAATACAGATAAAGAGCAGGTGCAGGATTTTCATCTGGAGGAGGCTACGCAGGAAGAAATCGACAACACTGTGGCGGTGATGGGTGGAGAGGATTGGGAGATGTGGATAAACGCGCTGGATGAAGCGGGCGTGCTGGCCGAGGGCGTAAAGACCACCGCCTATACCTATATCGGTGAGAAACTGACGTGGGATATTTACTGGCACGGCACCATCGGTGCGGCCAAGAAAGATTTAGACAAACGTGTAATCGCCATCCGCGAGCGCCTGGCAGCAAAAGGTGGAGACGCCAGGGTGTCTGTGCTGAAGGCGGTCGTGACGCAGGCCAGTGCCGCCATTCCCGCCATGCCCATCTACCTGGCACTGCTGTTCAAGGTGATGAAGGAGCAGGGCATCCATGAGGGCTGCATTGAGCAGATCAACAGCCTGTTTCGCGATTCCCTTTATAACGCCGCGCCGCAGTTGGATGAGGAGGGGCGATTGCGCGCTGACCGCAAGGAATTGGACCCTGTCATTCAGGCCGCAGTGGCGACCTTGTGGGAGCAGATCAATACCGATAACTTGCATGAGTTATCTGACTTTGTCGGCTACAAGCGCGAGTTTCTGCAATTGTTTGGCTTCGAGGTAGACGGCGTTGACTACGACGCCGAAGTGGACCCCGACGTCAACATAGCGAACATGGTTTAGCCTTATGTTTGATCACGGAGTTCCATTTCGTCTCAACCCGCGCGTGCGCCGCCTGGTTGCTCCTAATCCGGGTGTGATGACCGGGCCGGGCACCAATACTTATTTGCTAGGTGATGACGAAGTCGCGGTGCTGGACCCTGGGCCGGCCATCCCCGCACATATCGATGCCATTCTGGCCGCCGGTGGTGATCGCATCCGCTGGATTGTCTGCACCCACACACACCCTGATCACTCGCCCGCCTGGCAGGCGGTGGCAGAGGCGACTGGCGCGCAGGTCATCGGTGCCTCGCCGCCGGACGACATGTTCCAGGACAATACGTTCAAGCCGACGCTGGAAGTGCAGCACGATCATGTGCTGGCGACGAAGGAATTCACCCTGCGCGCGGTCCATACCCCGGGCCATGTTGGCAACCATTACTGCTACTTCCTGGAGGAAGAGGGGATGTTGTTTGCTGGCGACCACATCATGAATGGTTCCACCGTGGTTATCATTCCGCCAAGCGGTGATATGACAGCGTATATCGAGTCACTGCAACTGCTGCTGAACTACCCGTTGAAATTTATCGCGCCCGGCCATGGTGATGTTATGCCCGAGCCCGCGGCCGCCGTGGATTGGCTGGTAAAGCACCGTTTGAAACGCGAGCAGAAGGTGGTCGACGGCTTGCGCAAAACAGGGCGCGCACCGCTGGATGAACTGGTGAAGGTGGTGTATGACGACGTGGATAGCAGCCTGCACAAGATGGCCAAGCTGTCGCTGTCTGCCCATTTGATCAAACTACAGCGTGAAGCGCGCGCGCAGATGCATCCCGCTGATGAAACCTGGGAAATCCTGTAGAGCTGATCCCGCACGATACCGCAAGACCGATACCTAAAGTCAGATACCTAAAGTC
>JBDNIE010000176.1:0-2631 GCA_041688425.1 Halioglobus sp.
GACATCTGACTACGCCGACTTCCTTTACAAGTGCACGGACGTCTACCACCCGGCCAGCGAACAGACCCTGGCATGGGACGATCCGACGGTGGGTATTGAATGGCCGGTGCCGGCAGGTGCGGCGCCGCAGTTATCCGCCAAAGACGCCGAGGGTTTGAGCTGGGATGAGTGTCCGCGATTTAACTGAGGACTGCGTAGCTCTCTCAGAGTAGACACGCTAGGAACGCAAAGTACCCACATTACGCCACGGCTGGCCGCTCCTCATCCGGATAGAAATCCCACAGCGCCCGGGACCCTTTAATACAGTAAGTGGTGCTCCTGGGCGGGCCCTGAATCTGGACGACTTGGTCACGCATCGACGGGTCAAGAAAGAACATTCCAACCTGAATCCCGGTACCAATTCCGATCAACCCCGGTGGAGCGCATGAGAAATATCGATCCCAGTATTTCTCAGAATAAAATACGGCGCAGTACGATATGTCCGTGTACTCATCCAGAAACAACATCCCCGAGCCGACTAGCCAAGGCCGCAAATTCTGCAGGCAATCGTGCAGGCTGGCGCAAAAATCCACGTCGAGAAACATAAGAGCAATACTTTCCTGGTGTTCAGGTAGCGTCTTGTCGAACCAACCGGGGTGAAAGGAGCAAACCTCTATAGCACCGTATTTGGCGACATTGTTCTTCACCTCTTCCAGGGTCCCAAGCAGCACTCCCGGGACAAACCCTTTTTTGAAGGCTCGCTCGGCCACGCGATCGCCCTCTACCGGTGGCGGCAGGCCTTCAAATGAGTCGTAGACCATAAGCTTACGGCCGGTGATTCTGCAAACCAAAGATAAATTGACAGTGGCCACTCCCTTCCAGCATCCACACTCAACAACTGCGCCCTCTCGTTCCGGCGGCATCTCCAGCAACTTCATCGCCATTACAAGATGAGCGCGCCAGGAGGTTGCTGACTCTACGTGTTGGTGATTCCAGACAAACCTGAACCCAAGCAATATTCTCTTAAAGTAGGACATGTTATACGAGGGGTGGACGCGGCAGGAATAGGTCAAAAAAAGGATAGCGATCGGCGTGGAAAGGATGGCATACGCCGAGCGTATAAACTTCTGCATTTGTGCCCGAGTTTTTGATCTCTTCATGCATCCACCCGCCTGATAACGCCGCCAAATATAATACTTTTGGAATAAATTGAGCGTATTTCAGGATGCGCTTGCGAGCGCGCCGGAGAAATATCAGCAAAACATTTACATGTGGTTATGCGTTTTTCAGATCCCATCTTAAACCGCCATCTGCAAGCGACCACCGGGAAAGGCAGATGGCGCGAAAAACCACGACTCGATCGCGTACCGCTCCTTCGTCATACCAAGCAGTCGCGAAGTGCGGTGAAGCAACCAGTGGTCAAACAGCAGCATATCACCGGCTTTAAAGTGAGGAATAACCACAGGCACACGCTTGCGAAAATCGTCCACTTGCCCATCTGAAACGGACCAGTTGAAGTGGCTGTCCTCGGATGGCATAACATAATAGTCGAGGTTTTCGAGCACCAATTCCATTCCCGGCGCATCCGCCCCTTCGCCACAGTCGGTCAGGGCGGTCCATACGTTGAGTGACTTGATGTCATGCATATCGCCAAGAAAACGTCCGTCCTGGTGCCACCCTGTTTCCGGGCCGACACTCGGAACGCGCCACAATATGAATTTACTGGCAGAAAATACAGGATCCTCACCGAGATAATTCCGCGCTAAATTCACGATCCCGGTACGCTTCAGCATATCGCAGCACTTGAACATTCCTCGAGGAGTGTCAACCGCCAGGCAAGCGCCGGCGCTATGAGCCATATTGCGAGCGCTTGCGAGTCTCATGGCATCATCACGTGTAGGCGCCTTTGGGGGATTGTTCCAGGAGGGATCACGCGTGTCGCGCCTAACTGCCTCATGGACACCGTCGATTGCATTGCGCAATGCTTCAACTTCTTCCGAACTAACAACCCCTGGCACGTAAAGACAGCCCGTCTGAGCAAACGCTGACCGCACCATTTGTGGTGATAGTTCGGCAGGTGCGCAGGTAGGCATTAGTTGTTCGTAACGAAGTTGTACCGGATGACCGGCAACCGATTCTGGTCGGTTTTCTTGAAGCTTTTTTGCAACTAGCCGCATATCCCTGATCAGAATCTCTCGCTCTGGATCGGGTTCAATCCTGTTTGCAGCGATCAAGTCTTGCAGTATCTTTATATTGTCGGGCGGCTCAATCGCCGTCGGCGCGCTGGAATCCCATTCATTCATTCATTCTCTACCTCCCATCGCACATCACCACAATCCATCTAATTGATGGCCAAATATCAGACCACCCGACTATATTCACCGACCTGCGTGGTTGTCAACGATCTAAATCAAGACCAGATCACAATAAATGGCAGACCTGTTTGCATTTCGCAAAGTCGAGCTGCTCTCTGGGAAGCTCAATGGGGCCGTGGGAACTTTCGGCTGTCACGCAAGCAACAGTGGGCGCCACCAATCCTCGTTGTCCAGGTACCAATCCAAAGTACGCTGCAGGCCGGTTTCAAAACTCTCACGGGGCCGATACCCTAATTCGCCCATGATCCTGGCGGCATCGATGGCATAGCGCCAGTCA
>JBDNIE010000177.1:0-20094 GCA_041688425.1 Halioglobus sp.
GGGCCTCTGGCTCGATCACGCGCGGGTATCGTGGTGTAGAGCATTGCGTTGGTGTGGTAGTAGTCTTTCAAAAGTCGAAATTTAGGAGGGTAGTAATCTTGGCTTGGCGCCATCGGCATGGATTCTGACTCGCTCGGAGTGGGCCTATGTTATGTGCAAACAGGTATTTCCGCACAGTTCTAGATTTCCCTAAGTGACATATGTTCCCATTGCTGCCTACACTGCAGCCTGGGAAGCCCACCAGCCCAGTATCGAGTTGACAATTATTCGGGAGCAGAACGATATGGTCCGCAGTGCCACTGTTCTTACCGCCGTAACACTACTACTCGTCTTTATGAGTGTTTCGGTATCTGCCGCACAAAAGCCCAATTTACTCTTGATCACTGTTGATGACATGAATGCTGATTCTGTTGGCATTTTTGGTTCTGTCGTGCCTGATACAACGCCCAACATTGATGTGCTGGCGAGAGAGGGCATTATGTTTGAACGTGCTCATGTGCAGGTCGCCAACTGCATGCCCTCACGCAATGTCATGTGGTCTGGGCTTTACCCGCAGAGCAATAGGATAGAAGGCTTCAGCGCAGTGCCTGATCCTGGTTATCTCACTTTGGCTGACTATGCTAGAAATGCTGGATACTTCACCGCAATTCGCCATAAACTCCGCGACTCTACGCCTTACCATCCCTATCAGTGGGACCTGGTTCTTGACGAAGCCCCTGCGGGCGTAAAGATAAGCAAAAAGGATGCGAATTCCTATGGTCATTCCACAGTCATGGCGATACGCGATGCCAAACTGGCAGGCAAGCCCTTCTGTGTGTTGATTAACATTGCGGACCCGCATACACCGTTTTTTGGTCTTAATCGCAAAGGGAAAAATATAGAGGACCCTTTCGTGCCATCGCGTGTCTATCGGCCGGAAGACGTTTCAGTCCCGGGCTTTCTGCTTGATGATCCGGTAGTCCGTGAGGAACTGGCGCATTACTACTCTTCCGTGCGACGTGCTGATGATGCAGTTGGGCAGGTTCTGCTCGCGCTCAAGGAATCGGGTGAAGCCGACAATACGCTTGTCCTTTTTCTTTCAGATCACGGCATGCCCTTTCCCTTCGCAAAGACCCAACTCTATCACCAAAGCACACGTACGCCACTAATTGTCCGCTGGCCGGGCGTTATAAAGCCAAATTCTGTTGACGATATAAATATCGTTTCGGCCATCGATATTTTGCCGACCTTGCTCGATGCTATCGGCGCCCAGGTGCCAGGAACTTTGGAAGGTAGGACTTTTCTGCCGCTATTAGAGAGTAAACGACAAGCGGGGCGCGACAAGGTTTTCAAGGCCTATATGGAGAACTCATCAGGGCAGCGAACTCCTATGAGGGCAGTAGAAACGGCTAAATTCCTCTATATCTTCAACCCATGGTCTGATGGTGAACGCGCATTGTTCTCTGCTACAAACAACACCAAAACCCACAAGAAAATGTTACAGCTTGCAAAGCAAAGCCCTGAAGTGGCTGCCAGAATGCAGTTCCTCAAGCATCGAGTTCTGGAGGAGTTTTATGATGTACAGAATGATCCAGACTGCTTGATCAATCTCATTGATGATCCTGCTTACCAGAAGGAGATAGAGCAATATAGAACAATGCTTGAAGAATGGCTTGTCGATATAGAGGATCCGTTGTTACCTGTATTTATTGATCGCGATGACCCAAAAGTACTCGCCACCTATATGCGCGAGCAGCTCGAGATAACCCGGAAACGCCAAGAGCTTGTTCGCGCTGTCCAAGAAAAAATGCACGAACAGAGTGAGACATCTGGGTCGGAAATGTAGCCTCTCATGCAAGCGGGCATCATCACACCTGAACCCTCAGCGTCTCATGGCGGATTCATACCCAGCATCGAAGGTATGCGTGCCGTTGCCGTGCTTGCAGTTCTGCTGTTCCATCTTGATGTCCCAGGTTTTAGCGGTGGATTTTTGGGGGTGGATCTGTTTTTCGTAATTTCTGGTTTCATTATCACCCGAAACATACTGTGGGATTTACAGTCGGGTAACTTCTCGCTAAAGGAGTTTTACCGCCGTCGCATACGCCGACTGCTCCCCGCTCTCCTCGTCACAGTATTGTTAACCCTTATCGTTTCGGTGTTCGTTGTGCCACCCTTTGTGTTGGTAGACATTGCTAAGTCGGCCATTTTTTCGACGTTATCTTTGGCTAATGTCTACTTTTGGTCAGGTTCAGGATATTTCGACGCCGCAGCAATTACCAAGCCCCTCTTGCATACATGGTCATTGAGCCTGGAGGAGCAATTCTACTTACTCTGGCCGGCATTGCTGCTCCTGTTGGCGAGTAAACGCTGGCGCTTGATCATCTGTCTTTCGCTTCTGTTGCTTTCACTGTCTTTCGCACTGTTGTGGCGGGATGAGTTTCCAGATGCCATTTTCTTTTTGCTGCCCTTTCGGCTGCATCAACTTATGGCTGGTGCGCTAATCGCAATACTGTCGCTTCGTCTGCAGGCGTCCTTTGGAAATATCTGTACCTTATTGGCAGCTGCTGGATTTCTGGCAATAACTGTGATGCTCGACAGCCGGTACTCCCCTGCGGTGGGCGCAGTTGCAGTGACGGCGCTGGGCTTCATTCTTTTAGTAGGCAGAGACGCAGTATTGGCGAATGTACTGTTCGGAAATAGACCGATGCAGTGGATTGGCAAACGCTCATACGCACTTTATCTGGTGCACTGGCCCATTATCGTATTGGTCAATTTCGGCGCTGATGGCGAGCTCAGTGGTATGAATAGAGTATTTCTCCTATTACTGTCTTTCATTTTTGCGATGGGTTTGCATGAGTGGGTGGAGAGGCCGTTTCGAAAGAAAGGCGAGGACACTACAACACTCCAGAGGATGGCTTTTGCGGTCATTGTTGGCGCGTTTTCTGTGACTGTATCTGTTGCAGCCGTTATCTGGAGTTCAGATGGTTTTCCATCGCGCACAGACCCGCAGGTACTGCGCGTTTTGGAGAGCGTGAAAAGTGAGAATGATCTGCGTCGACATGCTATTCGCTTTGGAGTTTGCCACTTATACGATGAGCATCAGTTGTCTGACTACGATTTGGCAACGTGCGTTTCACTGGAGGCCGGCAGCAAGAATATCCTCGTAATAGGAGATAGCATGGCGGCAGATACTTATATGATGCTTTCACAGGCCTACCCGGAATATACATTTTCACAAGCAACTGCTGATGCATGTACGGGAATTTTAGACCGCTTTGATATCGGCGGTAGATACTCCACCTGCAGATCATTCAATCAATACAGGTTCAGCGAGTTGGTTCGGTTGGATATGGACTTGATAGTGCTTGCCTCCATTTGGGAGGAAGACAGAATACAACCACTGAAAGAGACGGTCGCATATCTGCACTCGCTAGGGAAAAAGGTTCTGATCATCGGTCCGAGAGTACATTTTCGGGATGCAGTTCCACTACTTATTTCGAGAGGAACATCCCTGGACAACGTGAACTTCAGTGTGCGTAATCGGGTTGTAGATAGATCTTTTGTTTTGCGTCAGATGAGACAAGCTATCCCTGAGGTAGATATTGTGGATATGGGTTCAATACAGTGTGCACCATCGTGTGATGTTATTGATGGAGATAGGCTGCTCTATTACGATAAGCGACATTTCACCCAGCTGGGTGCCCAGCGATTCGGTGAGCGATTTAAGAAGGCCTTTGATCTTCCAACGTATATGAGCGAACCGGACCCTTGAGTATCCTTTATCATCGTCGCGACCGCTTTTACGTCTCTGCGCAAGCCGCTGCGACCTCATCCAATATTGTCGATAGAGCGTTGAAAATTCCGCTTAGCGTCTAGATCCGCTACTGGATTGGCTGAAACCAGACCGAGGATGTGTAAGCCCGCTCCTGAATGGTGTCGGGGTGATCCTCCGCATGCTTGATACCCAGCGCAATAGCGTCCAGCAGAGAGTGGCGTGCAGTTGGAATCTGCAGTACCCGGGCATAGTAAAATGCAGACTGGCCAGCATCGAACTGGGGGTCAGTCCACGCTGCTGACAGTTGCGCGGCTCCAATGCTGTCATCGACCTCGCCTGTGCGCAGATCAACCGTATTGCCCACTGCAGGCAAGTTCCCGTCGGCTTGCAGTTTGCGTTCGTCGGACCAGGCAACGTTAAAGATCTTTTCGTGAGACTCTCCTGCTTCGTCCAGCCAACCTTTTACAATTTGAATGCGGTCAAGGTTTGCACCCTCGGGATCTTTGGCGGCGATAACGATAAATGCGGGCTCCTCGGCCTGGCTCAACTCCCCGCCCATAGGGACGCCCCTGGCCCTGGCTGCGTCAATGGCTTCCGGACTTTCCAGATCCGCCTCTGTGTAGTCTGCCCCGCCGTAAAATTGCACGACTATGCGCGGGCCAGTGGTGGCATACACTTCCCTGCGTTCCAGCGCGTTGAGTATGGCGGTGCGGGTATTGCTCGTCGCCCAAACGGCGGCCATACCTGACGCCGACATGGCCCAGCCCGACGCGCCCGGGCCATCGTCGTTGAACGTCAGGTTCTTGTTTGCTGGAATAGAGTCGGTCGCCAGCTTGCCGTGAAAGTTACCCTCTTCGGCGGAGGACAGTGCGGTATGAGAATCCGTGGATCCGATGACGCCTAATCGATAGGGGTTCTGGCCTAACGTCTGTTCCAGTTCAAGGCCGCGTTTCAACGCCTCCCGAACAAAGTCGCCGCGTTGTGGCTTGTAGGGTGTCCACTCGCGCTGTATGTAATAGGGGTAAACCTCAAAATCGGTGAATTCGTCTTCTGGTGAAAATAGGGAATTACTTTCCGAGTCACCTTTAATCTGGGTGATTTCTGCGACATGCTCCCACTTGCTGCGCAGCGCCACATACTCTGCTGTGAACGGCTCGCCGCGCAGGGACGTATCGGAAAACATATACCCCTTTGAGATGTTTGAATTATGGGGTATCGCAGTAAATCGTGCGCCGGTTGCCTCACTGGTTTTGTCTAGCCATGCCCACAAGTCCTCAGGGTATGGGCTGTCATCCAGGCCGAAGGGCGCGTATTCTCGTGCGACAGCCCCGTCGCTGTCGGTAAGAATGACGCGGTGCAGATTGGCGCCGCCTGGAAGGGAACTCCACTCCCAGCCAATCAGTGCAGTAAACTCGCCGGGCTGGTTGTACTTGTCTGCCGTATCGGTAATGGTGCGCCAGCTGTCAAGCTCGACCGCCGCGGGCATCGGCAGCAGGCTCAAGCCACTGCCACCGAGGCTGTTCGCTTTCGCGTCCTGCAAAGGTGTCAGGTTCGGGTCAGGCAGTACACTGACAAACAATTCTCGCCCGGTGCCGTTGTCGATGGTCCAATTCAAAACGAAGGCGGCCACCTTTGCCTTGATCGTATCGATGATCCCGAGATCGGACGTATCGACGCCATTCAGATGGATGTTGCGAATCTGTCCCAGAAACTCCGCATGGTCTGTCACCGCCAGAAAGTCCAAGGGCGTGTCGATCTGCACGCGAGCCTTGTGGTAGGGATGTATAACGGGCATACCCATCGCATAGCGATAGGCTGTTTCGGGGTCGCCCGTCAAATTGTTATTGGTGTAAGCGTCGGAGGAGTAAGCCGTATGCAGGTGTGTGTCGCCCCAGAGCAGCTGGCGTTCTTGTGCCGCCGCGGTAGTTGCCGCCAAACTAAGAATCAAAATAACCACTTTATGCATAGGAACTCCAGAATACTCTTTGGGTCGCTCTTTATAGGGGATGCGGGGCAAGTGCGCAACGTTGTTTGCAGTCTCTCTGCGGCGGAATGGCCTATCCGTGGGGCGAGTGCGTCAGGTAGGTGAATTCAAGCGACTCTTGTTGTATTATTGGCAGGTGTACATATAAATAATTAATCCAGCTTCCTGCGTCGTCAGGACGGAGATTCAATATGACGCT
This sequence comes from Halioglobus sp., assembly GCA_041688425.1. Classification (GTDB taxonomy): domain Bacteria; phylum Pseudomonadota; class Gammaproteobacteria; order Pseudomonadales; family Halieaceae; genus Marimicrobium. The sequence continues at coordinate 5,938 of JBDNIE010000177.1, forward strand.
GCGCGCAAAGATCCAGCAAGCTACCCAAAGGCCCGACGCCCAGTCCCTTCGCAACGCTGTAGTTGCAGCGAAAAAGGGCGATGCGGCGGGACATATCCTCATTACCGGCGCGATGACCTGGGCGGCGTATTCCTGTCCGGATGCGACCGACGCGGTCTACGATAATATTGCATCCACGTGGCTGGGTTCAGGCCCTACGCCAGAGATTCCCGATGGCCTGCCTGAGGCGCCGCTTGAGGACAGCTTCTGGCAATCGTTCTGGGAGGTCGTGGAAGGGCCGCCAGAAGGCTATGACGCCCTCACTATCACAGTTGCTGTGGCGGCTCTGGGGGCAGCTGTGCACCCTGATTTCGAGCAGATTGCTGAAAATCATGCGCGCCATCACCCGGGAGCGGCCCAAGCAGTCACCCGTCCGATTCCCGGTCATACCGATGTTCCTGCGTTGGCCAATTGTCCTGAAAAGAGCCTTGGCTTGTCCCTGCACAATATGATTATTGAGAACGGCTATGACCCGGAAGTGCTGGACCGTGAATCCATCATGCTTAGTGCTCTGCCGCATTCATTGCATTATCTCAATGCCCGCATTCTGCAAATGCATGACGTCTGGCATCTGGTAGCGGGCTACACGACACATTCCTCCAACGAGATCGCGATCTCAGCGTTTCAGCTGGCGCAGTTTGGTCACAATTATTCGGCCATGTTTTTGGCTGCTGGCATGGCGATGGCGACGACCAAGGAACCTCGTGGCTTTACCATCATCATGCAGATTGTGAATGAGGCCTGGCAACACGGGCGCGACGCGCCCTGCATGATGGATATCGAATGGGAGCAGGAATGGAGCAGTTCTCTTGAGGATATCCGAGCCAAGTACGGGATACCCACCTATCAAAGCGTGTTCCCCTCAGACCTACTGGAATCGATTGAGAACCCCTCGTTCTTGAAGAAACTGATGCTGGGATATCAACTGCTTCGTTACAATATGCGATTACGCAAGGGTGCGCTTCGCCTCGCTATGCAATAGCCTGCTGTCTGGCTCACAGTGTATACCGCACCACCACCGCGGGCCCCGACTGAGGTGCGTCGAGGAACAGCGTGATCATGCCGTCCTTATCTTCCGTTTTAAGCAGCTTGGCACCCAGCACATCAATGTTTTGCCACGGTATATCGGGCGACTCGATAGTAAAACGCGCTTCCGTCGCACCCACCACAATGGCGTAGAGGGCGTCGTCGGTTTGGGTATAGCGCAACTCGCGGCCGCGCTCGTTCTTAAAGCGGGTCCACGGGCGAGTGTTATAGATTGCTTCTCCGTTAACGCCCATCCAGTCCCCCAGTCCTTGCAGTGGCGCTTGTTGGATCGCGGGAATGCGGCCGTAGCTATCCGGGCCCACATTGATCAGTACATTGCCATTTTTAGCGACTGTGTCCGCGAGATAGTCCACCAGGTCAGACGCTGAAAGCATATCGTCAGCCGTCTCGCGCTGGTTGTACGCAAAGGAGCCGCCAAGACCTCGCGTGGCCTCCCACTTGAAGGGGGCGATACCTGAAAAACTATCGTACTCTGCCGTTTTGAAGCCAGGTCGCGCCGGGTCATCCTCAAGTACGTCAGATTGGTTGGACAACATCAGTCGTCCCAGCGCTTTCATCATCCAGGTCGCGCCGGGAATGGCGGCAACTTGTCCCAGTACATCAACAGCGCCCCAGCGGTCGTTGACGACCCCGTCGGGCACTTGCGCAAAGTAGTACTCGAACAGTGTGCCCTGTTGTCCCTTTGACGGGTAGCCAATGTCTGCCCACAAAACGTCTGGATGATAGCGGTCGATCAGTTCCTTCATCTGGGCGTAAACGTAGTCGGCATAGGCTTGGCTGGCGGGTGCACTGCGCATGATGTCCTGTATGCGATCGCCGTCGTTATACATTTCGAACGTCCAGTCCAGGCCGGTTGAGTAGTAGGTGCCAAAGCGCATCCCTCGCGCTCGCACGGCAGCCGCCAGTTCGCCGACCATATCGCGCGGCGAGCCCCAGTTCTCACGGTTGGGATTCGCAATATCGCTGGGCCACAGGGTGTAGCCGTCGTGGTGCTTGGTAACCAGCACGACATATTGGGCGCCGGCTTTCTTAAAAAGATCCGCCCAGGCTGTGGGGTTCCAGCCCGCGTTTACGTGCGCTTCAAAAACGGGTTTGAAATTCGTGTAGGGCGCATCGCCGTAAGTGGCCGCGTGATGGCGCGCGGTTTCACTGTCAGGGTAATTCATGGCGTTGAGATACCACTCTGCATAAGGCATCTCCTTGCGCGGCGATTCGCCGAACATGATCTCCTCGAGCTCGCCCGGTTGCAGGGGAGGGCCATAGGCAAATGCGGGTACGGAGGCGGGCCCCCAATGAATAAAAATCCCCAATTTGGCATTTTCAAACCACGCGGGCATTTCACGTGAGCGCTCCAGTACTTGGTCTGGAACAGCGTCGGTGCAGGCGCCAACAGCAATAAAGGCAATTACAAGGAGAAGGCGTCGCAACGGCTTAACGGAATTATCCAATGGCATTTTTTATCCTTATTATTGTGACGGAGTTCGGTGGGGCGCTTAACTGCTGCGCTCAAGCAAAGCCTCCGGCGCATGCTGTTACGGCGAATTCGAGGATACTCCTTCAGTGTGGATAAACTCAATCCTCGGTTGTGGCCCCGGCAGTTTGCGCAGCACTCGACTGTTTTATCCTGCCCCAACGAAACGGCGACAGTATCTGCGCCCACCAGGTCATGGGGAAGGCGTTTAGGCCAGCGATGCCGATCTCTTCCGGTGGCTGTCGGTCTTGGGGTAGGAAGCGCGTGCCGAACACCCAGTCCCAGACACTGACCGTCTGCCCGTAGTTATGGTTGGCCTCGAACACTGTTTTGGAGTGATGCCAGCGGTGTAACTCCGCCATGCTGAAAAACCAGTTCAGCGGTCCCAGCCTGAGTTGGATATTGGCGTGCTGGAAAATACCATGCACAGTGGTAATCAATCCAAAGTACGCCAGCATCACTTCGCCGCTGCCCAGCATTACCAGCAGGATATACGAGGGCGCGAACGTCATAAAAGAGTCGATAGGATGGAAGCGTCCGGCATTGAGCCAATATAAGCGCGGCGCACTATGGTGTACGGCGTGGAAGCGCCACAGACCGTCCCACTGATGTTCCCAGCGATGAATCCAGTAACCGGGCAGCTCACCGATGAGAAGCACCAGAATAATTTGAGCCAATAGCGGCCACTGTGTCGGCCACACGCCACTGCCAAACTGGTCGGACAGCCAGCCGCCGACGACCACGCCAATGGACACCGCCACCGGTGTCAGGAACGCCAGCAAAATAGCGATACCAATAGCATGGCGCGCGTCCACACTGATGTCCGCGCGGTTGATATTCCAGCTGCTATGGTAGGGGTAAACATGCTCAAACACAGCGACGATGATGATGGCGGCAAACTGCGGCCCCAGTATTGCCAGCGCGGGCTCCATGCCACCGCGCATGAGCCACCACGAGATGAGGACTGCCAAGCCCATGACGATTGGGAATATACCCCACTGAAATGCTACGGGGGCGCGCGACGGTGCCTGCTTTGAAGTCAATGTGATGACCCTCTTTTTATGTAATGGCGGCGTGCTTGAGGCCTAACCTGATGACCTCGCACGACTGCCAGCGTGAGTCCCCATAATGCTTGATTCTGGATTATTGCGTGACAGCTGTCAATTTTTCTCCCGGCAGGGTGCTGAGTCATTGCTCCCAACAGGATATCCAGAGGCTACATGTCCCGTTAACGCGGTAATAGCCCGTCAAAAAAAAGACTGACCACATTTTCCGCCTGCTCTTCGAGAGACAATTTGGATGTCTTTTTATCACTTTTCCCGAGCCGCTTCGTCAGGGCGGGGAGGGCGAATATGCCGCCGGCACCGTGCGTCATCAGAAAGTACATCAGGGTCACCGAAACGGGCTTGATACGCCCTTCGTCCGCAAGGCGAGAAAGCCAGGCGTCACCAAAATCGCGGATCGGTTTGATATACGTGGCAAACAGGTAATCGAGACGCGGCCCGGGCTGGCTGGCCTCCTGGTTGATGATTTGTAGCAGGGAAGGGTGCTGCGCGTTGATCCGTATAAAGCTGCTGATCAGTCCGCGCAATATCAATACCTCATCGCTGCCCAGCGTCTCAGCCTCCCGGCGAAGATCATGGATCAGGCGACCATAGCCGTGGTCGACGGCCGCATACCAGAGCTTCTCCTTGGCGCCGAAGCGCTGTGGAATCAGGTTGTGGCTAACCTCAAGGCGACGGGCAATTTCCCGCACTGAGGCCCCGTCATACCCGTTCTCGCCAAACGATTGCAGCACTGCGTCCAGCAATTCGTCATCGGAAACTGCACTCTGCGCCGGTCGCCCCCTTGATCTGGTGGCCATGTGTTTTCGTTGCTCCTACGTACGATCCGCAGCGTGATGCTTTTCCCCGTTGTTTGCAGTCTCGTTCTGCAACTGCAACCGGCATAAATTGACACTTGTCATGCTATTAGACAAACTGCAGCGGGGCAACCGCGAGTGACTGTCATCGGTAAATATTATAAGTGATTGTGCGGCCCACATCAGCCGGCGACCGGCGGTAGCGCCAAATTGCAGGGTGACGCGTCGCCCGCTAAAACTGTCGTCGCAAAGGATCAGGAATGAGAACCACTGTTACGCTCAACGATATTCCGTTGCCTGGCCGTGCCGGAGATTCTGATTTCCATTTATCAACGTATCAGGCCGGTTCAGGGCCAGCGGTGGTGTTTGTTCACGGCTTCCCGGATCTCGCTCTGGGTTGGCAAAACCAGATGCAGGCGATAGCCGAGCGCGGTTTCCACGTCATCGCGCCGGATATGCGCGGCTATGGCGGCAGTTCGTGCCCCCATCCTGTGGAGGCTTATACGCTGGCCGAACTCACCGGTGATCTGGTGGCCTTGCTGGATGCACTCAAGATTGAGAAAGCGATTTTCGTCGGCCATGACTGGGGCGGCTTTGTCGCCTGGGCAATGCCGGTTCTGCACCCGAACCGGGTAGCGGGTATTGCTGCGGCCTGCACGCCTTACATACCCTTTCCCAGCGTTGCCATTCATGCCGATCTGGTCGGGGGCGAGATCGAGCGCCAGTATGTGGCGTGGTTCCAGCTCCCCGACGTTGCAGAGTCGTATATGGATCAGCACGTACGCTGCATTGTTGCAAAAATCATGCGCACCGCGCCGCCGCTTGAAGAGGTGTATGCCGTGGCCTTTGCTGATGGCAAACTGAACATGAATCCCTTTCTGGATATTGCGTCTGCGCCCGCTCTAGGCGAGCCGCTACTCAGTGAGGACGATTTCGAACACTATGCGGCGGCATTCACACGCACCGGATTTCGCGGCGGCATCAATTGGTATCGCAATATTGACAATAACGCGCTGACGCACCCTGCTGTGGGCGTGCAACCCCTCGACCTGCCGTGCCTTATGTTGATGGCGGATCGAGACCCGGCGTTGCGGCCGGAGTTTGCCGCAGACATGCCGGAGCGTTGTAGCAATCTGGAGATACACTTGATCGAGAATGCAGGGCACTGGGTGCAGCGGGAGCAGGCCGCCGCCGTTAATACGCATCTTTGTGCCTGGCTTGTGCGGCACTTCCAGTGAACGCGGGATATATCATGCGGGCAGCCAACACGTGAACCAGCCGATGCAAGCGCTCACGGCAAAAGAAAAGTGGACCTACGCCATTGGCAATATGCCGTTTTCCGTGAAGGATGCAGCCTACGTCAACTTTGTGGTGTTCTACTACACACAGGTGCAGGGTCTGAGCGGCACACTGGCTGGACTTGCGATGTTCCTGGCGCTGTTGTGGGACGCCATTTCTGATCCCATCGTGGGCAGCTGGTCAGATAATCTGCACACACGCTGGGGTCGGCGTCATCCCCTGTTGGTGGCAGGCGGCATTCCCACCGCATTTTTGTTTCTGGCACTGTTCACACCACCTGCGGGAGCGGGCGAGCTGGGTGTATTTGTCTGGTTGCTCACTGTTTCGATTTTGCTGCGCACATTTCTTACCCTTTACTTCATCCCCTATTCTGCCATGGGTGCTGAACTGTCGTCGGATTACGACGAGCGTACGGTCATTGCCAAGGCCCGGGTCACTATGGGTTGGCTGGCGGGCATGCTACTACCGGCTATCGGCTTTACGGTTTTCTTTCAGCCAGAGAACGGTATTGATGGGCGCCTGGTTGCTGCGAACTATTGGCAGTACGGCGTGCTGTCGGCACTGGTGGCGGGCGTGACCGCGCTGGTGTGCGTGGTGGGTACACGCTCTGCGATTCCCCGCTTACCGCGCGCGATTCCCGGGCTCAATTTCAAGTGGAGCCAACCTCTGGCCGATTTGAAGCTCATTTTTCGCAACCGCAACTTCCGCATATCCATGGGCGCTAACCTGGCCTTTGGCATGTGCGCCGGTGTCTACACAACGCTGGGTTTGTACATGGGCACCTACTTCTGGGAATTCAGCACAGACCAGCTGGCCGGGCTGGTTGTTCCCACTGCCGCTGGCACCTTGCTGGCTTTCGTCGTGTTGAATCGACTCGGTCGGCGGTTTGATAAACCAACATTGCTCTCTGCTGTCAGCTTGTTGCTGGCGTTAAATCTCCTGTGGTTTATCGGCGGGCGGTTGCTCGGGTTATTGCCAGAAAATGGACATCCGCTGATTTACCCGCTGCAGTGGCTAAACCTGTCTATTGCGGTGCTGTTAATTGTGGCGTTGCAAGCGCTGGGCATCTCGCTGTGGGCGGACATACTGGATGAGCAGCAGCTCAGCACCGGCCGGCGTCAGGAAGGTGTGGTGTTTGCTGCCGGTTCCTTTGTCGGGAAGGCGACGACCGGTGCGGGCTCGCTATTGGCCGGTATCGTTATCGACTTGTCGGGCATGACGCCGGGTCTTGAGCCCGGTGAGGTCAGCCAAGCCGTATTGCAGTCCCTGGGTTGGTTTACGCTGAGTACGATTGCGATCCTGGCAATGGTGGCATTCTTCTTCTTCACCCGGCTGCGGCTCACTCGCGCCGACCATGCGCGCGTTATCGCGCAATTGGCTGTGCAGGCCGCTGCCCGGGATTGAAGGTGGTTGTGATTGCGTGAGAGGGAGTGAATCAGTAAACGACAGAGTGACCTGCTGACGATTTACGGCGTGCGGTTCAGCGCGTCTTTTGTAGCTTCATGCTTTCATCAAACACCACATAAGTGTCGTGCTGCTCTTTTGCGCGATACATCGCTATGTCAGCGTAACGGCACAAGGTGCTGTGGTCTTCGGAGTGAACGGGAAACACAGACACGCCGCAGCTGGCCCTGACGACAATATCCACACCATTGACACATATTGTCTCCCTGATGGTTTCCAGCACCTTGGGCATGATCAGTTCCAGGTCAATGGGCAGGTGTATGCCCGGCAGAATCAACGCAAACTCGTCGCCGCCGAGGCGCGCTGCGGTGTCGGACAGCCGTAAAACATGTCTCAGGCGTTGCGCTACCACCCTTAATGCTTCATCGCCGACATGGTGGCCGAGTAAATCATTGATGGGTTTAAACCCGTCGAGATCAAGGTACACCACTGCGAGCCTTTGATGGCGCTCGCGAGCCTCGTCGATTGCTGCCTTGAGCCGGCGAAAAAACTCGAATCGATTGGGAATGCCGGTGAGATCGTCATGGCTCGCTTTGTGCTCGAAGCGATTTTTTTCCTCATGCAGACTCTTGGCGAGCTGGGCGTTGATGGTCTCGTAAACAATGAGCGCGCCGCCCACGATGAGAATCAGCGTAAATTGCAGCAAGATGTACATGGTATCGATCAACGCCTGGCTGTGCAGTAGTTGTACATAGCCGAAATCAAAAATAGCGCTGAGGTAGATAAAAAAACAGATGAGCGCAGTTACCGCTAGCCAGAAAAGGCCCGGCCGTAAGCCCAGTAATAGAAAGCCGGTGACCGGCAGTTGCAGCACCAACTGCATTACAGGTGAATCCCAATAGCCGCCCGTAAGCTGAATGCCGACCACGTTCACTGCGGTGAGAATCGTGAGCAAAAAGTTGGCGGTTAGTACGAAGCTCTCCGTCACTTTTAAAAGCATAAGCGCTACCAGATAGGCTATCAGGCAAATCACGACCAAGCCTACGCCGAGTGGCATATTTTGTTCCAGCTCAAGAAAGCGCAGCAGAAAAGTAAGGACAAAAAAGCTAATCAGGATATTGGTCGTGATCATCCCGATAATAATGTAGCCGCGCATTAGATCGGACGGATTATTGCGTAGCGTCGCCGGCAGAAAGAAATCGAAGAAACGAAAAAATAAAGTCATTTACTGCCCTGCGCACGCCAGTGATGCAAGGAGCAGTGCCCGTGAAGGTCACGGCACTGGACTAGCCAGATAAGAGATGATGCAGCCTCTGGAGGGCTTCCTGTCGTCACTGCATGTTGGCTGAAGTTTCTAATACAGCACTTCTAGGGCAGGCGCTTCGCCTTATTGTTATAACGAACCCATGCTGGAAGGCACCACCCCTGATTACAGTCTCAAAGGATTGTGCTGTCTCGCCAGTTGAGCGCGTCTGAGCACAATAAAGGTACTACAGCTTGCAACCTTCACATAACGCCCAGTTGGCACAAAATGTGATCGAGGTAACAGGCTTTGAGTTTTTTATCTAATGCTTGAAATAACAGTGCTACTTCTCAGTCTGGAGATTGAGGTGTACTCTTTTTCGTTCATACCAGCATACTGGAACTGTACTCAGTGTCGCTAAATGCTTTGCCATATGAGGAAGTATTAACCAGCGGCCCTGATCCATTTTGAATGCAGTTTGGTCGAATTCATTAATAGTCAGGTATAGAAATGGTGAGCGATGAGGCCTGGAAAAAGCCCGTAGACCACGACCATGTGGTGGCGCTGCGTGCCGTCGAGAAAGTCATACTCGATCATAGTGTGCCGGCTGCTTTTAGTGAGCTACTGGTGACGCCGTGGATGGGGATATCCCAAGAGCTGCTGCAACTGCACGGTGAGCTGTCCGATACCTGGGTGCGAATGCTCTGGTTCACCCGTAAGGTGTGTACTTCGATTTCTACCAGCCTGACAGCAGCCGACCCCGAGCCCCTTGATCATGTCCTGCAAACGTTCATGCTGTGGCTGCAAGGACTCAATCAGGGAACAGGATCCTTCGATCAAGTAACTACTGCGGCAGAGCATTTATGCGGTAGCTTGAAAACACAGATGATGGTTGATTTGAGTAGAGATGACATGACGGATGTGGATGACACCGCCGCGGCAGGAAGTTCCCAGCCAAACCCCAATGACCTGAACCCAAATAATCTGGCCCCAACCGACCTCGCCCCAATTGATCTGGCGACACCCACTATCACGATGAATGTAAGCGAGGCTCCTATGGATATTCCCACTGTTTCTGACAACGGCAACACCGATCAGAACAAAGAACCTGAGTTTAAGGCACCCTCAGATCCAGCCCCGGTTGCGGACAAAACCGCGGTGGGAACGTCAGATTCGCTGCTCATTCCAGTGGGCGTCTGGCTCGGATTTCACGATGAGGATGCCTCTATGATGGCAAAGCTCGCGGTATACGACAGGGCAAACGGCAATTACATTTTTGCCAACAAGCAGGGCTTTCTGGTGCGTCAGGTGAATACCCCTGACCTGCTTCACCTGATAGAGAATGAGCTTGTCGATATTATCGAGCGCCGCCTGGTGCCGCGAGTAACGAAGACCTAAAGCCACGCTTGCAGGGGCATACTGGATGCAGCTAGACATGTTCCAGCAGGTTGCGCCACGACTTGATGTCAGTGTCCGCTGAGTTCAGTAGCGCGAAGCCAGCCAGAAAGCCGGGGCTGTCATCCTCATTTGCCCGACACCACTTTACCTCTGCGGCCAAATAGAACGGCTTGTCTACGCCAGGCAGTTCTGCGCAGATCGGCAGTATTGCGTCCACTGGAACTTCGCTTTCAATGCAGACACGAAAGCCGCCGTAAGATACATCAATTACCTCGCAATGAAGCAGTACCGCCTCAGATTCCGCGGTTCTCGCACTGACCTCTACGAATACTCGGGCGCTCAGTGTGATCCGGGTATGGCGGCGATCAGTTTCTATCTTCTGCATTGTGGCAATCCTTCGCAACCTAGTGAGTCGTTTTAGTGTCGGTATTGGTCACAACTGAATATTACACAGACATCGGCAGACCGGGCCAGCCCTAGATTGGTTGTTCTTTGGGGTTTATGGCGGCGGCTTCCCGCTCTGCAGAATTAGTTAGGGTCAGAGTTAACATTTTGTCCGTTAAATGCAGGGCCCGTCAGCCGCCGCGCGCGTTGGTGGGTGGCAACCTCTTGGGCTGTTGGCAATGAGTGCGAGGGGAGAGAGTGTGGTCACCGTAGGATCCTGCGGCATCAATCAGCGTCAAGGGCGAGAATGTAGCCGAATAGTCGAATAGCCGCGTTGTTGATGCCTGTTAACAGCTCACCAGCATGTGCCTGAAAACAATACCTGTGCATGTATACACTCTAAACATGTCGCTAAAAATGATTAATATAAACACCCTGCGGTAGGAACCCGTGCCAACGCGGCGAGCGGTTATCCCATCGGAAGTGAGCCGCAGCTAAGCAACACCGTCGCACACCACGATAAGGGCCAGGAGCACGCAATGAGGCCCAGGGCGAAGCCTTGCTTGAAGAAACTGAAACAGACACAACTCACACGTTAAAAGTACGGAGAAATATTATGACTGCGATCAATAAAGCGTTACAGGCTGTGACTCTGGGCGAAGTACAGAGTTTTGAGAATCTGCAAATCACGCCGCTGCTGGCACTCACACCCGGCATAGCGGATTACCTGACACTGGCCGAGGCACAGGCGTTGGGCCTGGCGGTAGTTACCGAGGTCTCGGAATCGGGCAGCGTGCCGACACTGCTGCTTGCGAACAATGCCGACCAGGCCGTGTTTTTGCTGGATGGTGAGGAACTGGTGGGTGCGAAGCAGAACCGTATCCTCAACCTCACCCTGCTGGTGCCCGCTAAAACGACGCTGGAAATTCCCGTGTCCTGCGTGGAACAGGGACGCTGGAGTCACCGCACTGCGGCCTTTGCATCCTCCGAGCGCGCGTTCTTCAGCAAAGGCCGGGCGCGTAAGGCGCAGCGGGTGAGTGAAAGTCTGCGTGAGTGGGGCGACCGCAATTCCGACCAGGGCGAGATCTGGGACGATATCAGTGTGAAGATGAATGAGATGGAGGTGAACTCCAGTACGGCTGCCATCGCTGATGCGTATGAACATTTCGCCGGCTCGGTCGACGAGTACGTTGCTGCCTTTAAGACCAGTGACACCCAGGTGGGTGCTTGCTTTGTCATCAACGGCAAGATCCGTGGGATGGAACTGTTCGATGTCAGCGACACGTGCAGCAAGCTGATGCCAAAGCTGATTCGCAGTTATGCCCTGGATGCCATTGAGGAGCGGCAGGACAATGAGTCTAATGCGTCATCCGCGTCATCCGCGTCGCCGGGCATCGATCAGTTCATCCAGCTTGTGGCGGCCGCCCAGGCCGACAGCTTCGCAGCGCTGGGTGAAGGTGAGGATCTGCGTATACACTCCACCGCTATAGCCGGAGGTGCATTGGCTGCCCGCGACCGCGTGGTACACCTGTGTGCTTTCAGTCAGGAATCCGGGGCCGGTACACGTGATAATGGCGACAGGGAACCAGGGAGATCACTATGAGAACGTTAACCCTAGCAGCAGCGCTCACCGCGCTGCTCGCCGTCAACACCGCTACTACAGCCGCCGCAGATGAGTACCTGGGCAACCTGAGCGACAACCCGTACAACGCAAACTCAACCTCCAACCCCTATGGCGCCGGCAGCCCCTATGATGCCAATAGCGTCAACAACCCCCATGGGGAATATGGCAGCGCCTACAGTTCAAAGTCAGCCAACAACCCCAATGCCACGGATGCGCCGAAGCTTTATGATGGTGACGGCAACTACCGGGGGCGGCTGAGTGACAATCCGTATGATGCAGATTCCACCTCAAACCCCTACGGGCGTTATGGCAGCGAGTATTCCAGTGACTCGATCAATAATCCCTACGGGGCAGGGAGTCCTTATCGGAGTGACAGCCCGAATAATCCCTACGGGGACGGGTTGGAGATTTATGGTGAATAGGGGGTTTCGGGAATTTGGGGAATTTAGGGAATTTAGGGAAGGGCAAGGCCGTTTGATTAGTGCTCGCTGCATCAAGTTCGCCTTCCCTAAAGGAAATCAATGAAACTACTCCACACATCAGACTGGCACATCGGCCGGCAACTGCACGGCGTGTCGCTGATTGAAGACCAGGCGCATGTGCTCGACCAGATCGTCGACATTGCCGCTAGAGAATCCGTCGATGCGGTAATCATTGCGGGCGACATTTACGATCGCGCGGTACCGCCGGCCGAGGCGGTGAAGTTGCTCAGTCGTACCCTGAACCGGCTGTGTCGTGACCTCGGTAAACAGGTCATCTTAATCGCCGGCAACCATGATAGCGGCGATCGCTTGGGTTTCGGCTCAGACCTACTGGGCAATGCGGGCTTGCACATCATCGGTCCACTGCAGCCTGACGTTAGGCGGATAACCTTGAAAAGTAATGGCATGGCAGTGGATGTATTCGGCCTGCCTTACGCGGGCCCACTTACCGTAAGACAGGTGCTGGGCACTGACGTTGCAACGCATCAGGACGCGATGTCGGCGTTGCTGGATAAGGTGCACGAGGCCCGGATTGAAGGCAGGCCCACAGTGGTCGTTGGGCATTGCTTTGTCGATGGCGCCGCTGAGTGCGAATCCGAAAGGCCACTCTCTGTCGGCGGAGCTGACAGAGTCAGTGCGTCGCTATTTGAACCCTTCTCCTATGCGGCGCTGGGACACTTGCACGGGCGCCAGTATCAGGGCAAAGAACATATCCGCTACAGCGGTTCTATTCTGAAGTATTCATTTTCTGAGGTGGGCCATCATAAATCGGTCACGCTGGTGACTATAGCGCCCTCTGGCCACGTCGACACGCGCTACATTGCATTGACTGCCATTCGGGATCTGCGGATCGTAGAAGGCACCCTGGAAGACATATTGGCAGCGGGTAAGACCGATACACGCGCTGATGATTTTATCCTTGCGAGAATCAGCAATACCGAGTCGATCATCGATGTGATGGGGAAACTGCGCGACGTCTACCCCAATGTACTCCAAATGCAAAATACCGGTGTGCGCGAGGACGGTAAGTTGCCGGGCGCAAGCCGAGAAATGCTGAAGAAGAGCCATATGAATCTGTTTGAGGACTTCTTCAAAGAAGCCCATGAGGAGGCGCTTTCTGACGAACAAAGGGCGTACATGGTAGATCTCCTCGAGGGGCTGGTTGAGGAGAGAGAGGAGGAGGACGTGCTATGAAACCCATCGCATTATCAATGCAGGCATTTGGCCCCTTTGCCGGCACAGAGAGCATCACATTCTCAGATTTGGGTGAGTCCCCGCTGTTCTTGATCAATGGCCCGACAGGTTCCGGTAAGACGACGATTCTGGATGCTATTTGCTATGCCTTGTATGGCAGCACAACCGGCAATGAGCGCGATGCCAGAGAGATGCGTTGCCAACAAAGTGATGCCGAGCTGCTAACAGAGGTCACCTTTGAATTCAGTCTTGGGGGCGCCAGTTACCGCATTGTTCGCTCGCCAGATCAAGGCCGCCCCAAGAAACGTGGAGAGGGCTTTACGCCTCACAAAAGTTGTGCCGATCTTTACAAGCTCGGCCCGGATGGCACCCAGCAAAGCGGCGAGTTGTTAGTGGAGAAGAAAGTCAGTGAGGCCACGGATCGCATCAGAGCGATAACCGGCTTGAACGCTGAGCAGTTCCGGCAGGTAATGATCTTGCCTCAGGGACAGTTTCGTAAGCTGTTAATGGCGGATTCAAAAGAGAAGCAAAAAATCTTTGAGTCACTGTTCCAGACATCGGTCTACAGCAAAATTGAAGAGCGATTGAAGGAGGATTCGAAAGAAATCCGCGATGCTGTAGAGCGGGCGCAATCGGTGATTCGCAATATTTTGGAGACGGGTGGCGTCCAAAATGAGCAAGATTTGGCACAGAAGATCGAGGCTGCATCCA
>JBDNIE010000178.1:0-1766 GCA_041688425.1 Halioglobus sp.
ATCAGGGTACTTGACCACATCATAGTAGGTGACAGCTGCTATAGCTTTGCCCAATCGGGGGAGCTGTAAATGACATCCAATCCCGCTGCAGCACTCAAATCCGGGAGCTAACACGCTTTCCTCCAAGGCCCTGCAATGGGGCCACTTACATTCCCCTGTTCGGCGACAATTGGGATGACCGGTTGACGACAATTATCTTGGCCGGTTGGGTGTGACAATTGGCACTTTGTTTTCCACTACGGAGCACAAGGTGCCTGGTCAACACATAACCAACCGACAAGAGGAACTGTATATGCAGCATCGACAAGATGGCGCCAGCCAGGAAGTGGCCGCCGCCAAATCAGGAATATCTATTCGCTCCGGACGGCGTATAGAAAAATATGGATCACCCCGCAATAAAGCTGATAGGGACTGGCGCACCCGCGAAGACCCGCTAGCAGCAGTGTGGAGCACCGAGCTGGTGGCGTTGCTGGAGCGCGAACCCTCGCTGACCGGCACCACCCTGCTGGAATATCTGGAAGAGCAATACCCTGGCCATTACGACCAAAAAATATTGCGCACGCTGCAACGCCGCATCAAACAGTGGAAGGCGCTGAACGGGCCGGAACGTGAAGTCATCTTCCGTCAACAAGCGGTCGTCGCGCAGCAGGGCTTCTCCGACTTTACGCACCCTGACAGTGTCATCACGATCCAGGGCGCGGCGTTCACGCACCTCTTGTACCAATTTCGCTTGGCTTACAGCGGCTGGCGTTCAGTGACGTTGGTGCAAGGCGGGGAGAGTTACGCGGCACTTGCCTGCGGATTACAGCGTGCGCTACAACAGGCCGGCGGCAGTCCGATTGAGCACCGCACTGACAGCTTGAGTGCGGCACGCAATAATAAACACAATGTCTGGACTGACGCTTATAGCGAGTTGTGCGTGCACTATCAGATGCAGCCGACACGTAATAACCTCGGCGTATCCCATGAGAACGGTGTGGTTGAGTGTGCCAACGGCTCGATGAAACGTCGTTTGTCACAGCAGCTAAAGCTGCGCGGGCATCATGACTTTGACAACATTGAGGCCTACCAGGTGTTCATTGATAAGGTCGCCGAGAAGCTCAATCGTCGCTCTCACACGCGCTTTGCCGAGGAGCGCCAGGCCTTGCAGCCGTTGCCGGAGTTCCAGGCTGCCGACTACCAAACCCTCAGGCTCAAGGTGACGCGATCATCGACGATCGAGGTTCGCCGCGTGGTTTACACGGTGCCCTCTCGCCTGATCGCCGAACGCGTTCAAGTCAGGCTCTATCACGACAAGCTGGTATTACATGTGGGGCAGCACGAGGCGCTAACATTGTCGCGTGTTTATCCCAAGCCGGGCGGTAGTCGTGCTCGTAGCGTCAATTACCAGCATGTGATTCGATCACTGGCGGCCAAACCGCAGGCGTTTCGGTACTCTCAGTTACGCGATGATCTGCTACCCGACGACAACTATCGCCAACTCTGGCAACTGGTTGATCTGAAACTGGATGCTCGTGATGCCTGCAAGTGGATTGTCACTGTGCTCCGGCTGGCTTATGAATATGATGATGAGCAAGCGCTGGGGCATGACTTGTTGGTCAGCGCCAAGGCGGGCAGATTCGCGTCAATTACCGAGCTTCAGGCTCGCTACCTCACCAGACGCCACCCCGCGTTAAAT
This sequence comes from Halioglobus sp., assembly GCA_041688425.1. GTDB lineage: Bacteria > Pseudomonadota > Gammaproteobacteria > Pseudomonadales > Halieaceae > Marimicrobium. The sequence goes on from JBDNIE010000178.1 coordinate 1,679, forward strand.
TCACTGCCTTCCCAGCATGATCTGGTCAGTTACGATGAGCTGCTATCGTCGATGGACGGCACCAACCAGCAGACCGATCTGGCGCGGG
>JBDNIE010000014.1:0-3139 GCA_041688425.1 Halioglobus sp.
CCAGAGAAATCGTAAGCGCAAAATGAACGATGGGGTGCTCGGGTGGCCCACCGCGCTGTAGCCACAGGTAAGATTTCGATTGAGCGGATTCACCCGGTTCATTGAGCACCTGCACCGTGGTCTCGTCCATTTGCATCATGTCGCCATCCAGCAACCGATCCCGCAGCAGATTGACCACCGCCTGCGTCAACGTACCCGCCTGGATCATCCAGTTGGCCAGTGTCGCCCGGGGGATATCCACCCTTATTCGCCGCAAGATCGTCTCCTGCCGGCACAGTGGCAGAGCATCCTGGTACTTCGATACGGTAATGTGGACTGATAGACCCGGTGAGGCCATGCTCTTGGGGATGGGCTGACTTGAAACCTGTGCTTTTTGAAAACGCGCTGACTGCGGTCGTGGCAACGAGCCTTTCCCTGCCAGCGCCTTTCTGGCGGAATACAGGGATTTGACGTTGATGCCATGTGCTCGGGCATAGTCAAAGCAAGTCTGAGCAGCCGAGTTTAGTGGCGGGATGGGGTCTGGTTCATTTGGCGCTGACAAAAAAAGGGCTACATTTCTGTAACCCCTTGATTTATTTGGTGGAGCTAAACGGGATCGAACCGTTGACCTCAACACTGCCAGTGCAAAAAGGCACCTTTTTCACTTGCTGACTTAATCATACTATTTCATTCAACCTATTCTATTTATTGAGTTTTTCTCATACTATCAGTGCTGAGGTGAGGGCATATATTCTGCTGACTCGCTGACTATACGCTGACTCGCTGACCTCAGCACTGGGAGAGAAACCATGACCATACACACGGGCAAGCTGACAAAGGCCGTGGTTGATAAGTGGGTATATAACCCTGATGACCCTATCTTGTGGGATGGCAAGTTATCGCGCTTTGGCGTGAAGGCTAACGCCGGAGGCAGCAAGTCCTACATTATCAACTACCGAAACAAGTACAACGTCGAGCGCCGGTATACGATCAGCAGGCACGGCGGGAAGCTGTCTACAGAGGAGTGCCGCAACAAAGCCGAAACACTGTTGGCCGAGCTAAGGCTAAACGGCACTGACCCGCTGGGCGACAAGCAAACGACCCGCAAGGCTATCTCACTTAATCAGATGCTTGACCTGTATCTGGGATCTGCCAAGTTTGCTGAAAAGACACCCATGACCCGGTACAACGATACGGGGCGAATAAAGCGACACCTGCGCCCTACTCTGGGCAAACTCAAAGTTGAGCAGTTGACGCCAGATAAGGTTAGGCGTGCTTTTGCTGATATACGAGACGGTAAAACATCCATCATAGAGAAAACCAAAAGAGCCAGAGGCAAAGCAGTAGTCCGAGGTGGCGAAGGTGCAGCACGGATGGCAATACGCAACCTACGCGCCATATTCACTTGGGCGATCAAGGAAGGACACGCGACCACTAACCCTGCAGAACGTATAGAAATCGGCACCGATGGGAGCCGCGACACCATACTGGAGACATCCGAGCACTATGCCGCCCTATTCAACGCTCTGGACAAGCTAGAAACGGAAAGACGAATACCGGATGCTGCCGCTGATGCGATCCGCGTGCTGGCATTCACAGGCGCACGGCGCAATGAAGTGGCAGCGATGCGCTGGCGCTATGTCGATCTTGAGCGCGGGATCATCACCCTACCCCCCAAGGCACACAAAACAGGCCACCGCAGCGGCAAGCCGAAACAGATCGGCATCAACTCTACCGTTCGCGCCATTATCGAGAGACGCCCAAGGGGGGAGCCTGATGATTATGTATTCCCTGCCACTAAGGGTGAAGGCCCGATCAGCTTAACCTCGAAGCTGTGGGCTGTGATACAGACAGAGCCGGGGCTACCCGAAGGACTGACCAACCACGCTCTACGGCACAGCATGGGAACCATGATGGCGATACAAGGCGCGGAGGCTGCAGAGATTATGGCGACACTGGGACACACTCAGCTCAGTACGTCACAGCGATACATTCACATTGCCAGGGATGCCAAGGCCGCGATGTCTGAAAAGTACACCGCCGGTATTGCTGCTGCAGTGTCGGGAGCGCCCAAGGCCGAAGTGGTTCCGCTGAAAAAGGGGGTGAAGCGATGAGTGCAAAAGCACCCTACCCAATTAAGGACTACCAAGACGCCTCGCAGTATCCAGCGAGAAAAAGTGTCAATGCATGGCGATGGGAGTTTCTACGCCGCAATCCTGAATATCAGGCTTTTCACGCCGAGCATAAAGACTGTGACCCCCGTAAATTTACCGTTTGGCAATTTGGACTAAGGTCGCTATATGATCCGATTTTTGATGATGCCTATCAGGGGGATGCTGCCCCCGGCATCCATCATTCAATTGCCCACATTTGAGGATGTAGAAAAATGGGAGCATGTGTCTGGCTATACTGCCGAGCGTGGCGTCTTCATGCTGTTACGAAATCTGACCGAGTTACAGTATCAAGGGGACACTCTCGTAACCATTAACCGCGCATTGCCGATAGAGCCACAGCTAGATGCCATCCGCGAATCAGTAGCACGAAAAAACGAGCTGGACGGAGTCAACCCCGCATTTAAGCGCGACCAAAGTGCAAAGTGGCCGCTATACCTTCGCGTACTTGATGGGAAGGCAGCAAACGCTAGTGATGATGAAATTGCAGCGGCAGTCTATCCTGACGCCGACAATGTATATCCTGATTACCCCGGCAGAAAAGTCACAAAAGCCGCCGCTAAACAGGCTCGCTATCTATCAGAAATATTTGCAACAAAGAGCTTCTCTCCGGAAAAATAAGAGCGCCCTTAGTTTTCCTATTTCCACGCATACCCCCGCATTATTCTAGCGCCACAATGTTACTAACGTGGAGTAAAGAATATGCAAACCGAAAAACTAAACTCTAAACCTCTAATAACTCGCGCGGAGTGTGCCGAGCTTCTTACAAATCAAGGCTATCCAATCGCTAAGGGCACGCTACAGAAATTAGCGTCTGTTGGTGGTGGCCCTGAATATCAAATCTTTGGTTATCTGTCTTATACTCTGACCGTGCGGTATTTCGGATTGGCATAGGCTCCACGTGATCCACAGTTAGCACGGCCGGGGTAGGGGAAGTTGCCGTCGGCTTCTACTGTGGCCTCGGCATGCCAACTCGCCGGGATGGCCCG
>JBDNIE010000179.1:0-26234 GCA_041688425.1 Halioglobus sp.
ATCAGTGGCTTCGCAGAAATCCAGAATACGGGTCTTTTGCAGAAGCTGACTCTCCTTACGTTTCCAACTTTTTATCATGGCTATTACGTTCTTTTGGTTCGAGTTATCAGTGCAACGTTCATAATAACGTCGATATCTTGGTCCAATCGGAACCATTCTCTCCTGGTTTTTGGATTTGCGACCGGCACCGAAACCGGCTCGCGCCCGTTTCTAGTCTTTCGGTCGGTACAAGCCTTTGCCGGTGATTTTGGGCAAATCCATTGCTGATACAAGCCCTGCAGCATGTTCAACAACTGCGGGGATGGCATTGACGATGGCGGTCGCGGTTTGAATAACGCCGCCAACAGCGTGATCACCCTTACTGTCTTCCATGTCCATTGAGATCTCCATACGCGGCTCACCTTCGATGACGACCCGATAGCCTTTGCCTTGCGGCCAGTCGGGGGCGATGTCGTCGGTGATACGTGTGACGTGCTCCAGCACGATAACGTCACGGCCATCGATCTCGCCGCGCACTTCAAAACGCATTGCTCCAGTGGTTCCTGCCTTGAAGAGTCCCATGGCGTTGGTGACGTCCGCTGCGAGCGGCAGGCGCTCGTGGACCTCATACACCTTATCCAGGGTAACGCCCAGTCCTGCCGCGACAGACCAAACGGAGCCACCCCATCCCAGCGACAACATACCTTCCTGGAACAACATACAGTCGTGATCGAGCGGATAGCCGAAACCCATCACCTCGCGGATCGTGTGTTCCTGCTCATAGGTCGCGTAGTTTACGATCTCGCGCATACGCACACTGCTCCAGTGCTCAGACAGTCCAGTGAAGGTCAGCGGCATCGTGTCGTTGGCAAAGCCGGGGTCAATGCCATTGTTGAAGCAGGTGGTATTACCCTCCTGACAGGCTGCGCGCATCGGATCTGCCAGAAAAGCAATGGCAGGATTGTCCGGGTACTGCAGCATGAACAGGGAACTGGCCACTACGTTGATGCCCGCCCTCAGGCAGCGCGCCTGATCTTCGGCGGCTTCCATCATGCGTGTTTCCGAGTGTGCGGTGTACACCACGCAATCGGGCGCCAGCGCTAACGCCGCGTCTATGTCATCCGTTGCAAGGATGCCTGTGGCAGCGCCCAGGTGGGCCAGATCAGCTACGTCCTTGCCCACCTTGTCTGGCGAACTGACGATATGTCCAATAAGTTCCAGCTCGGGATGATTGAGCACTGCGCGTACAGCGTAGGCGCCGACATTTCCTGTTCCCCAGGTGATGACGCGGTAAGACATAACTATGTTCTCCTTATGGATTCGTCCGTTGCTGAGTGATCAGTCGGCTCGTAGTGAATGATGGATGTATAGCCACGCGCCAGCCGGTAGCCGCTGATACGGATTACCAGTATGGCACTATCTGCGTGGTTGAGAAGATCAGAAAGTGAAGCGTTTCGTTGTTGCAACGCCCTAACAGGCTCCGCACATTGCTCACTGCCCAGCAATGCCGCATGTCCGGTCGCCATCAGGGCGAGCCCTTCGACGTGATCTTTAGTATTGCCAGTGCGATTGTCCCAAAACAGTGAGACGGCTGGCCGGCTCAGCATATTGTTGACTTTTTCGGTTTGCCGCATTGATGCCACGTACACTGCACACAAATCGGCGTCGAATGCATAGGCCATCAAATGCTGCGAAGGTCCCGTTGGAGACAAGGTCGACAAAACACATTGAACTTGCGTACTCAGCAGCGTGCAGATGTCTGCAGCGACTTCATCTGCGCTGAGCGCATGGTGGGAGTTCATGGTGTCAACCTGGTTGTTGATAGTGCCAACAAGGGTATACCGTGGTTAAACGAAATCGGTTCATTACTGAGAGAACATGGCTGACTAAATCAGGATTGTTGGAGAAATATGGGTAAAGCTCTGGCAATCGTCGAGCGGCAAGTGAGGAGAGTACTCGAACAAGCCGTCGTCTCAGCAGCACTGCCAGGATGCCGGACCGAGCATCCCTCATTTGCTTACCCTGGTTGGATCATGAGACTGCTCAGCGCGGCTGTTAGTCGCAATTGATCTCATTTGCCTTAGAGGTGTTCCGCCCCAGCATCCACCAGATAAAGCAACGTGAAAATATGCCGTTGAGTATAAGCATCAAAGAAATCACAATCACAAACCACTCAATTGCGTTTAGAAACGGCCGGGTGAACGCCCACGCTGCAAACCCCACTCCGAATAAAAGTCTTACTGCACGCTCTATATTACCCAGATTGCGCTCAATCATGAATTCACCCTTATTATAAAACGCTAAAAGAAATAGGCTGCCGCGGATATTCCATTACTTAGACGCGGTAAATTATCATATTACAACAATAAATTTGGCAATGCGTAAAAAGTACGCTGCATCCAGGGACAGAGGTGTCATTCGCTGCGGGGGGCGGGGGTATGGAGAGGTGGCCCCAGTTCTTTCAACAGCAAACCCGATTTTATAAGTGGATTCCTGCACTGGGTTTAAGCCGCCATGGGTAGTGGCAGCGATTCAAAGTAAAACTGATCTGGGGTTTGTCGGGCAAGGCTGCTGTGCGGTCGGCGGCTATTATAGAACCGGAAGTAACGATCCAGCCCTGCCTTGGCAGCGGCGACAGTGTCATACGCATGCCGGTAGATTTCCTCGTACCTCACGGATCGCCATAGTCGCTCTACGAATACGTTGTCCCGCCATGCGCCCTTGCCGTCCATACTGATCTGGATGCCATTGTCTTTAAGCAGCCCGGTGAAGGCATGGCTGGCAAACTGGCTGCCCTGATAGGAGTTAATGATCTCCAGTTTTCCATATTTTTCCATTGCCTCCTCTACCGCATCACGACAAAAATGAACGTCCATCGTTGTCGAGAGCGTCCACTGCGTGATCTGGTTGGGTTGCACATCATACCGTTGAGCAAGCTCGGAGGCGGTCTGTTCGCCCCTGACAGCCTCCAGGGCCACTTTGGTTTTGAACTGGGGTGAGTGATTCCAACGAGGTCTTCTGGCCATATTGATTCTCCTGATTACGGGATATACGATGCCTTGCCTTAGGTGAGGCAGAGAATCCACTTATTAGCGCTGTTCAGATTCCTGAGGCCACCTCTACCTTCCGATACCTTGAACTCTAGCCGCTTGGCGAAAGATTCAGGACACGCACTCACCGCAAGCGCGCTGCAGTACTGGACCCGGACCAGATGAGCTGAAGCCCCTTGATTGGAAAGGCCGTGGACGAGGAGTATGCTGACTTTTGATTCGCTTCCACACAGGATACTCCCAATGCAGACAGTACTTATTACCGGTGCATCGTCAGGAATAGGTGAGGCGTTGGCGAACATTTTCGCCCGCGAAGGCTATAACCTTGTGATAGTCGCTCGCACTCGTGCAACCCTGGAGCAGCTGGCCAGAGCTCTGGCGGAGCGGTATTCAATACAGGTGTGGGTGGAGCCTGTTGATTTGTCGAAGAGAACCGCAGCGAAAAAATTGGCTGCCAGCCTCAGGGCACAAGATATTGAGATCGATATTCTCGTCAATAGTGCGGGCGTACTCGAGCACGGAGAATTTGTCGAGATTGGTGCCGCAGCACACCAGCGTCTGATAGACCTGAATATAGTGGGGCTCACCAGTATGCTGGATCACTTTTTGCCTGCCATGGTGCGCCGCGGCAGCGGGCGCGTGCTCAACGTCGCCTCTATTGCATCATTCCAGCCCGTACCCACGCTGGCCACCTATGCGGCGACGAAAGCGTATGTGCTCTCACTCACGGAGTCGTTATCTGAAGAGCTAAAAGGCAGCGGCGTCACCATAACGGCACTATGTCCAGGCATTACCGCGACCAATATGGTCAGCGCAGTGCAGCAGTCCAGTCCACAGCTGAACAAGATACCGGGCTTTGCCATTGGTGATGTCGATGATGTTGCGTCCCAGGGTTTTCGGGCATGTCTTAAAGGTGACGTTATCTGTGTGCCGGGGGCGCTGAACCTCGCCATGTCCGTAGGTGGAAGAGCAGTGCCTAAATGGTTCCTGAGGCGAGTTTCGGGCATTGTCGGTCGCTATAATCAAAAGAAATAGGCACGCCGGGAATGGCACTTTATTGTATTGCCAAGTCGACGCTAAATTGGATGATATCGGGTTGGGGCCCACCGTGAACCCATCCGAGGGGGCTTGGGCTTGGCTCGCCCATAAACAGGTGCAGGCCCTCTTGTTGCCTCACACAATACCATCCCGATAGCATGCAATTCACCGCCTGACTTGCTACTGAGACTGCCGATAGTTACGCTGTACCATTTTACATGGCACTGCCTCATGAACCGCATATTACTCGTTAGAATTCACATGTATCTCGCAGCATTTTTTACGCCTGCGGTATTGCTTGTCGCCATTTCTGGCGGGCTCTATCTCATAGATATCAAGGGAGAAGTCGAGCAAGAGCTTATCTATAAAAGCGACACTACAATAGACAGCAAATCGATCTCACTGCATGCCGATGTGCAGTCGCTCTTGACCAGTGCCGGCCTTACCGCCTACAGCTTCGAGTACGTTAAGGTCAGTGGCGCAACTCTGTACACCCGACCTACTTCTACCCAACACTACATCATCAAGACAGGCACTGATGGTACGGAGGTCATTGAGGCTCGGCCGAATCTACAAAGCAAAATGCTGGAATTACACCAAGGTCACGGCCCCAAGATGTTCAAGACATTTCAGACAGTTTTCGCAGTTGCCCTTATTTTTGTCATGCTGAGCGGGTTGTGGCTCGGCATTTCTGCAGCCCGACTGCGCACCTCTACGTTACTCACCGCTGCTGCGGGGGCTCTGGTGTTTGTATTGTTGCTGTAAATCCACGTCTATCCGGTACTTCAGCCGCCTTGCACTTGCACCATGACTTCGTTGCGTCGATTCCAGGGTGGTATCCAGGGAGGATTGTACTGATTGAGTGACGGCGCGCTCACTGCAGCCCATCCACTAACCTCTAGAGTTTCTAAGAGTATACGCGTCTGCTCTGCCACCACTGCGTCTGTCGCCCAACCCGAGAACTGAATGACCGCCATGGTCCGTGAAGGAACCCTGTGCAAGGTGACAAGACTGTCCTTAGGCTCGGGAAGATCATCCAGACTGTATTGAGATGGCATCGTGAATGCCATATAAGCATCGTTGTCGGAAAGCACCTCCTCCACCGGGGCGGTCATGGCAATGGATTGCTCCTTGGCGTTACCACCAAAGATATAATCTGCCAAGGTACGAAATCCTTTGGACGACCGGCTTTCTGTATCGATCAATGTCCTCGCCTGGATGACAGGCTCATATTGTCGTATTCCAACGCTTTCCAACTGCGCAATTAATGTCCAGGCAGGCTCTTCAGTGCTATGTGCCATCATAAAACCTGTGGCCACATAGAGGCATACGACGCAAATCCAACTTCTCATCACCTTATTCCAAGCGAGTGTGTAATCATAATTACGCAGAGATTCAGGGCTTGGCTCACCTGATATGGCTCCAGACATTGCACTCGAAACTCAGAGCGCGGTGGCTCAGAACAGTTTCAGCGTTTGGAATCTCGAATGTATCACGGTTAGGCAGGCTGTCTGAATGACGGGCCGCGATTGGCCCGCTTCAAGACACTGTCCCGCATAGCCTACCAATCAAGGTCTTTGACAAGCTTCGATATCACTCTCTGAAATACCCAAGTCTGCGGCAGCGCCCTTCAGATCACCCATGGTAGCGCCAGCAGAATACACTTGATCGGTCGTGTCAGATATCTGCGCTATCGTCCCAACACTGCCATACTGGGATGCGGTGCGACTGACGGCGCTTAGCAGCTTTCCAAATCCGCTTTGCGTCTGCGCCGCTTGCTGCGCGGCATCGACTTTTTCTTGCAAACACGCCTGTTGTCGCGCTTTAAGATCGGCCTTCTGCTGCTCTGGTGTAACCTCCGCTGTCACTGCAACTTGCACGCTTGTGGCAGGGTTGTTTTGCTGGGAAATAGCCGCCTGAATCACACCGGCGAGTTGCGGCGTAATCTCCCCCGTCACTTCGATATTATGTTCAGCCTGGAATTTGGACACAGCGATGATCGTCTTGGTAGTGGTCGCGCCATCGGACGCTCCGGGATCGTAGCCTAAAGTGATCAAGTCCTGTTGTACGATTTGCACCAACTCGTCAGCGAATGCTACCGCCGCCTGGCCGCACGCCAATATCATCACTACTACTACTACTACCGATTTCCAACCCATCATTGCACCCTCCAGCAGGATCAAACTTATCCGTGCATTATAGACCGTAGTCAGGGATTGTCATTGCGCATATGTCACCCGTATCCTACCTGCTCACGTTCTCGCCGAGGCCTTGATTTGCAAGCTTCTTCACTCCTTTCGCATCACCTGCAGAAAATCATACTTGCCTGCGATACAGAGCCGGCCCTGGATCTGGCGTGCGGAACAGGCAGGAACGGCCTCACTCTTTTGGCCAGCGGCATACCCGTGGTCTTTGCCGACCGAGATAGCGCGAGCCTCCAGCAGATACATCGCCATCTGGCAGCCCTGCCCAACAAACGACAAAAAGAGTTGTCGCGCATCTGGCAGATCGATTTGGAAATTCCTGGCACTCGCCCGTTAGAGGGCGCAGCCTTCGGCGCCATCATGGTCTTTTGTTACCTGCATCGACCTTTGCTGGAGGACATAAAAAAGGCGGCAATACCCGGCGGCCTGGTGATGTACGAAACGTTCACGGTGGACCAAGCCAAAATTGGCCGCCCCCGCAACCCAGACTTCCTGTTGCAGCGCGGGGAACTCCACGACTGCTTTGCCGATTGGAACATCCTGCACAGTTTCGAGGGTATTGAGCGCGACCCGGCCAGCGGACAGCAGCGCGCCATTGCTCAGTTGGTAGCGAAAAAGCCTGCCACTTTTCTTTAGCTTACCGCTCCAATTGCCCTTAATGGGAGCACTACTATTGGGCTTTATCCCGGCGCGACCGCTTGGTTTCGCTATCAACTTTCTTCGGCTTCTCGCCTTTTGCAGCCTTTGACACGCGACTTAATGCAATGAGCCTGAGCGTTTCGCTGTCGCGTAATTGGGTCGCATTTTTCTCCAAGGTATCCAGTTCCTCAAAACTGTAGATATCATTTTTCAACTTCTCGATTCTATCCATCTAGTGCTCCCACGCTGTTATGTTACGTTGGCCATTTCGGCTTTCCGCTTTAAGCTACCCCGCTAAAAGTTCCGCAGACCTTTTGATATATGGCCCTGTACTCGGAACCTCTCTCGCAGTAACTGTAGCAGCTCGTTGGCATCGTCCTTGCTCAGGAATTCACCGAGGCTCACTTGCTCTCCCCGGCTACACAAGCTGATCTGCGGCGCATCCCAAGGGTGTGGCTGGTTCGTTACCTGTATTGTCGTGCTGTCGCGATCAAAACGCCACTGGTGACGCGGATGATAATGGCCTTTTTGAATGAGTACACTCTTCTCCTCCAGTGTGACGACGTGCCGGTACCGCAGCTTCCAACACACATAGTAAAGTGCTGAACCCAGAGCGAGCATTTCCAGGCCCGCAAACGGCAGGATGGGCCAGGCACCTATCAATGCAAAGCCCCCGGCAATAACGCCTGACAGGCAGCACATGGCTATCAATACCAGCTTGTTGGTCTCCCACGTGGCGGACCGGTTGGGTTCGGCTACGATGATTTCATCGCTCTGGCGATATTGTTGGTAAACCACGGGCTGTCCTGTTATGAAGCTGGCTTATCGTGAACCGCAAATCGCGGCATAGGTACTGTTGCTTGTCTCGTGGTGATGACAGCCGGGTGAGCACCGATGAGCGCTGACTGAGAAAATGTCTGTCATAGCATGGCCTGCTCTTCCGGCACTAGCGCGCACTCGCGCATCATGGGTAGTAGCGCATCGACGTGGTTGCGCGGGGCTTGCAACCCTGTTGCGATCACACGATCACGCTCTGCCCTCCATGCCCCAAATCCCTCGGGCTCAGCTACTGCCAGCAGTTCCTCAATGTCTCTTGCGGCATCCAGATGATAGGCCCGAGCCTGTATCCGTACCGACCAGGGCTGAATGGTCCCGACAAAATATTTACGCACAACAGTATCCAGAATGCTCGCTCTGGCGTCGTTGGGGGATCTGCATACTGGCCCCTCCTGCAGGCGTTGCTGCAGCATGGTGTCGATATGCCCCAGATAGAGACCCTGCAATACAGCTGACTTGTAGACTGAACCGGCATCTCCGGCCAGCAGTGTTTGCAGATTGGCCTCCACCTCGGCAGACACAAATCGATAGTCTGTGCCCAACCAGCGTCGCACATCACTGGCCAGGGCCTTGAGTGCCAGATCCGAGGCATAGTGTGTCGCTCTCGGATAGTCTCCCAGCCGTTGCGGCAATTTCCAGTAGCGCGCATATTCACCGCCCCCCAACACGCCCTGCCAGATAACTCTCGGCAGCTGCGCCTCTTTACGAGCACGTACGTCGTTCAGCGTCGCTGCGAGGTCTTCCTTGCCTTCCTGTATCAGTGAGTCGATGCACGCTGGCGCCAACCGCAGGAACTCAAGTTCGTAGAACATTCGAGTGGAGGGCTGCGCAACACGGCCCAGAGAGCTGTTTCTTTGCGCCAGCACGCCGTGTAAAGCGCACTCCCTGAGGGACCATAGATCCAGAATGTCGATCGTTTCGCGCGGGGTGTCCCTGGCCAAACTGGGTTGCGCTGGAAACCGGGAGTAAGTCGGCTTCGGAGCATCCGTGGACGCTATGTCGAGGGTGCGAAACAAACGCGCCTCATAATCCTGCAGGCGCGCTGCAGGCGGGTCCGCCATGCACCCCGACAAGAGAAGGCTGCTGAGCAAAGCAGTGCTAAGGCATCTCGACACGTTGGTCGCAGCCGATTTCTCTTTTCCCAGACGGCCTCGAGTCGTAGCGCAAGAAAGCGTTGCTGCGCGCACTAGGCGTCCCGAGTATCTACGGGCCAGTCGGCGGCATCGTTGATGTAGCGCGGCTGTTTCGGTTGATCACCGTCCCACTTGGCAGTGAACAGGCCATCCGGGTCATAGCGTTGTGCCTGCTTTTGCGGGTTAAAGTGACGCCCACCACGCGGGTCTGTGCCCACACCGGCGATGTATTGCCAATTTCCGTAGTTGCTGCCCACATCGTAGTCCACGAGGTGTTTTTCGAAGAACGCGGCGCCGTAGCGCCAATCATGATTGAGCTCATTGATCAGGTAACTGGCGGCAATCTGGCGGCCACGATTGCTCATCCAACCGCTGGCAACCAGCTGGTGCATGAGCGCGTTGACTAATGGGCAGTCTGTATCACCCTGGCACCAGCGGGCAAAATCACGAGCTTCAAAGGTGCGCAAGTGTTTCTTCCCAAGGATGCCGTCGGCCGAAAACAGGCGGGAACCATCTGCCATTGCGCGCCAGTAAAAAAACTCACGCCATAACAGCTCTTGGTAAAGCCAGCGGGTGGACTCGTTTCGAACGTCGGTTTCTTCGAAAGCAAACAGCTGCTGCGCCACTCGCCGCACCGATAGGGCGCCGGTAGCGAGCCACGGCGACAGCACTGAAGAACCCTCCAGCCCGTCGAGGTAATCGCGGGTTTGCTTATAGTCGGCCACCAATCGGCGCTCAAACATCCAGTGTCGCACTCTGCGCCGCCCCTCGTCGGTGCCACCGCGCACCGGAAAGGTCGGGTGCGGTAGCGTTTTGGACGACAATTTTTCGCGAAAACTAATACCTTGGGGTGGCGGCGGCAACTGCCTGGGTGCGAGCAATGGCGCAGCGACGACTAGCGTTTCCAACTGCTTTCGGAAGGGCGTGAACTGGCGCGGCAGGCTACTAAGTTTACCGGGCAGCTGGCGTTGTTCAAACAGTGTGTTCCCCGAGTGCACATCGACAGGAACCTGCAGCTTTTCCAAAATGGTGCTCAGCTGCTGCTCTTCGTAATGCCCCGGTGTCGCGCTGGTGCCCACCCGTGTTATTGAACACTGCTTAACCAGTTGCAGAATGGCGACTCTCGGGTCTGCTCGAAGTACCAGCAGACCCTGCCCCAGTGCCTGCAATTCATTATGCAGCGATTGCAAGCTCTCCAGCAAAAAACGTTCACGCTGCCGTCCGAGGCCGGTCAGGTTGCACCAGGGCGGCGCGGTCGGCCAGCAATAGACACACAGCAGAGATTTGGCGCGCGCATGCGCTAGCAGGCCGGGGTTGTCCTCCAGCCTGAGATCGGTTCTAAACAGGTACAATTCATCCATAGCTCTTTTCGCGCCCTATATAAGAAATACGCAGCAAAGGCACGCGCAGATCGCATAATCTACGCTAAGCACCTTAAATGGATTTGATTGTGTTCTACTTCACGACCCTCACATGACCAAAATGGCTTTAAGCACACTGACAAACGCCACAGGCTGATCAAGCATCAGGTGATGGCGAGCGTCGGGAATTGCGATCATCGGTATATGTTCACCACCACTTTCTCGGACATAGTCAGCAGAATCATCATCGAACAATGCGCTCTGCTCTCCATACACAATCACAATAGAACCGGGTGCATCGGCGATGCGCTTGGCCTGTGCCAACATGCGTTCACGCAAATCGGCACGGCGCTCAAAGACACTGGGGTGAAACTTCCAGGACCAGCCCCCCTCCACTTTCTTCAAGGAGTGGTATGCCATGTAGTCAAACAAGTACTCTTCGTTAACTTTTTGCGGCGGCGATAAAACGAAGCGGCCCTTGGCAGTTTCATAGTCCGGGTATATGCGATTGGATCGCGTGGGGTCCTGCGATCCGGGCGGCCCGATCTCTTTCGCGTGCGCTTTAAGTCGCTCCGGGCGCAGGGTCATTAAATCGCAGATAACCAGGCGCGCGAAATGCTCGGGGCACTCCTCCATTGCTATCAGGCCAACACTGCCGCCATAAGAATGAGCGACAATAGTCGGTTTATGGCCCTTTTCGAACAGCCCGTTTTCGCGGGCAACATCCATCAGCTCTTGCAGGCGAATCTCATCAGGATATGCCTCACGCACGCCCGAATCCCCCATACCGGAAAAGTCATAGGCCACCACGTGATAGTCTTTGGCCAGAAGCGGCGCGATAAAGGCAAAACATCGCGCGTGCGCTAGAAACCCGTGCAGTAGTAATACACCAGGATTGGAAGGGTCGCCCCAGCTGAAGTAATGTATCGGACAACCGGCCGAGTCTACATAGCCTTCGCGTCGTGGCGCAGCGAGCGCCTCTTCGAACCATTGCGGCGTTTTGGTTGAATCGGCAGGAATTTCCAAGGACAAGTCGGGGGGTGATGCTATGGGAGTATCCATAAACAGGGGCTCGGAAAAAGGAATCCTGCAGTTTACAGCAAATGTGGCAGACAATAATCACGCGGGACTATCGGAGAATGGCCATTACTGAAGCCCAGGAGTGACACTTAGACGGCAAATTGAGGGTATCGGGGTGGGACTGTGCGAGGCAGGAGGTCCGGGGCGGCCTCCCGTGGGGCGGCAATCCGTGGGGCGGCCATCCGCAGCTCAAGCCCCCATGGAGGGCCTGCCCCTATCCATGGATATTGCTTCAACTTCGCAGATATTCTCTGGTGACCATTCCCTGGGGTCCATTTGATAATACTGGCTCAGTTCCTCATACAATAGAGGATGCGTCTGATGTAACTGCTGCGGCTTTTCAAAAAAGGTTTCCGTCGCCACAGAAAAAAACTCGGCCGGATTCGTCGCACCGTATGCATCCATCACAGTGGCATGACCGTGAAGGCTCTCACACTGCAAACTTTCAAAGTTGTCGGAAAATACTTTTGCCCAGGATTTGTAACTGTTGCGGCGTAAAAGTGGCGCACCATTCATCGAACCTGATTCAGCATCCAGTTGATGAGAAAACTCATGCAACACAACATTATGACCGTCAGTAAAATCGCTAACGCCTTTTTCTACGTCGTCCCACGAGAGAATAACCCTGCCATTACCCCAGGACTCGCCCAGCAGATTATGATGACCCACAACCACGGTACCATCAGGTTGGTGCCGCTCTTGATCCACTCTGAAAGCGCCAGGGTAGACCAGCACAGATGTCAGCTTCGGATATACCCTCCAGCCCTTTTTTAGTAAGAGCAGACAAGCCTGGGCTGCGATGGTAATGCGTATTTCGTCGGTAATAGCCAGCCCCCCACAACCGTAAAAACGTTTCCGGGCAATGAACACCTGCACCAGTTGGCAAAGCCTGTTTTGCTCCTCTGGAGAAAGTGCGAAATAAATGGGCAAACTCACCTCAAGAATGAGGCGCCAGGCGGCGGGGAATGGCTTGCCACGGAGTCGCTGCTCGCGCCACTGCGCAACGTAAAAATAGACGACAAAGATGGCGAAGACGACAAGAACAGGCACGAGGGCAATCATCTTCTCATCCTATATCAGCTTCTATTGGAATTACAGGAGGAAGCGCTTCGAGATGCGCCATAGTCCACGCCGGATGGCCGCCCCCACGGGTGGACGCCCCAACCTCCGCCCCTCAGAAAACTCCCTCAACCTCTATTCGCTTTCACACCTATCTACATCCCTTCATATCAAGACGATACCCTTCGGGTCCAACGACATTTACCATGACCACTGGTGCGCCGGCGCGTATCGTCTACTTGCCAGTACCTTCAGACGTTTTGCAGGCTTCGATATCTTCCCTCAGTGCTTCTGCTTCGGCAGTCAGCGTTGAGTAGAGACGAATGTTGCCGTCACGCTGTGCCAGAAAGGCCTTAGTAAGCGCGGAGTCATAATCTTTCTGCAGCTGTTTCAGTGGATCTTTCTTGCCCAACCCAAACATTCTATGACCTCGATAATTGTTCTTTGCCAGCGGAGTCCACTAATTACGCAGGCGAAACAATATAAGATCAATCATGAGAATGATGCTCACAGTCCAGTCAGTGACCGGGATCACGCACGAATAGATACTCTACTTGCTTATTTACCGTCACTGCAGATGCTGGAGTCACCATCCCGCACCATTTTTCCTACGTGATCAACCAGAGACCCCAGTAGTATTCATTTAGGGCCCAGTGCTTGCGAATTCAGTCTGAACTGGTATGTTTCACAGCAGGTATGCGGCCTTCTGGAATCCTGTTTAATCCAATCAATCGGGTAGCAGCGTACTATCGACATTGAAAAAGCTCGCCGGGCATGAGACCTGCACCTAGCAGCGCGTTAGAATAACCCAAGAGTAGGTAATGGAGAAAACTGATGATGGCCGGTGATTTTGAAAGTAGCGTGCGCGACTGGGTTGCAGCCAACCTGCCAGAGGCTCTGGCTGGAGCGCGTATCGATATGTATGGCGTTGTTTCTGGCGACCAGGCCGTGAAAGACGCCTTTGATCTCTGGCGCCAGCGACTCGCAGCACAGGGCTGGGGAGCACCCACTTGGCCGCGTGAATACGGCGGGGCCGATTTGACGGACGCACAGGCGAAAGTTGTCAGCCGCGCGATTGCCAAAGCCGGCAGCATGAATCCGATACCGTATCTTGCGGGCATGGGTGTCACCATGGTGGGCCCCACTTTGCTGGAATATGGAACAGAGGTGCAAAAGGCAAGGCACCTCCCGGGGATGGCAAGCGGCGCAGTGCGCTGGTGCCTTGGGCTCTCAGAACCCAATGCGGGATCAGATCTTGCGTCTCTTAATACCCGTGCAGAACTGGACGGCGAGGAGTGGCTGCTGAACGGACAGAAAACGTGGACATCCGGCGCCGATAAAAGTCAGTGGTGTGGCGCCTTGGTGCGCACAGATCGCACTGTCGCAAAGCGCAATGGCATCAGCTTCCTGATGCTGGAAATGGATCAGCCCGGTATCGACACACGCCCCATAAGTCTTATCGCCGGTGAGTCACCTTTTTGTGAGACATTTTTCACCAATGCTAAAGCGCGCAAGGACGATTTGCTTGGCGAGCTGAACGATGGATGGTCTGTGATCAAACGATTACTGCAACATGAGCGCCAGAGCCAAACCAATGCCCCTGCTACCAGTACCACTGCGGAGCCTTTGCAGGACGCGGCCAAACGGTATCTGGGAACGAACGCAGACGGCACGCTGACCGACTCAGACCTGCGGAGCCGGCTAGCCGATCATCTTATGGATACCGCGGCCCATGAACTGACCATTGCCCGCATCATGACAGACGCCCGCGGCGGCAATGTCGAAGTGTCAGCCACGGCATCGATCCTCAAGAACTCTGCCACCGACGTTGCACAGGGCCATTCTGAGCTAATGCTGGAAATCATGGGCAATCAGGGCCTGGGTTGGGAGGCGGGCGAATACTCCGAGGAAGAAGCACGTACTGTTAGGCAGTGGCTCGGTGGGAAGGCGATGTCGATTTACGGCGGCTCGTATGAAGTACAGAAAAATATTATCTCAAAAAACATTCTTGGCCTTCCCGAAACCACGCAAAAGGGTTGAACATGGCAGTACTTACCGAAGAACAGACCCTTATTAAAGATCAGGCCAGTGCGTGGGTTATAGACAAGGCGCCGGTCAGCAGTTTTCGCGCATTGCGCGACCTCAATCCGGGGAAAGCATTTCTGCCAGCGACCTGGCAACAAATGGTCGATATGGGCTGGAGCGGCATCCTGGTGCCGGAGCAATACGGCGGCTCAGATCTGGGCTACCTCACTTGCGGTCTGATTTTAGAGCAGCTTGGCAGGCAGTTAACGGCATCGCCTCTTTTTTCTTCATCTCTGGTAGGAGCGAGTGCCCTGATGCTGGCGGGCAACACAGCACAGCATGAAGCGCTACTGCCCGGCATTGTGGATGGCAGCGCCATCGTATCTCTCGCGCTGGATGAGTCCTCACGGCACCAGCCGGAGCACACTGCATTGCAGGCCGAGCAGACCGACGATGGTTACAACCTCAATGGCAAAAAAACTTTTGTCGCAGAGGGCATGGCAGCGACGCATTATGTCCTTGCAGCGCGCACATCAGGTAAGCCTGGCGATGCGCAGGGTATTAGTTTATTTCTGGTGCCTGCGGATACAGACGGCATAGAACGTATCGCCCTTCCCACGATTGATAGTCGGGACTACGCCACGCTCTGTTTTACTAATGTGCATGTTAATAGCACTGCATTGCTAGGCTCACCGGGTGATTCCATGTCAGTACTGGAGGACATTCTGGATCGTGCGCGCATTGGTATTGCGGCGGAAATGCTGGGCACGGCCTGTCAGGCCTTTGATATGACGCTCGATTACCTCAAGACCCGGCAGCAGTTCGGCGCAGTCATTGGCTCCTTCCAGGCACTGGGCCACCGCGCGGCCGCTATGTACTCGTTGATGGAACAGTCGCGCTCTTGCGTTGAAGCCGCGTTGCAGGCCGTTGACGCCAGTGCGGACAACGTGCCGGAACTGGCTTCACTGGCAAAGTGCCAAGTGGGTAAATTTCTATTTGAAATGTCCAACGAACTCATCCAGATTCATGGCGGCATTGGTATGACTGACGACTTCGATGCGGGACTCTATTTAAAGCGTGCCCGTGTGTTGGAATCCAGCTTTGGCAACCGCGCCTATCATCGCAATCGGTATGCGACTCTTATGGGTTTTTGATTACTATTAACACTGTCAATCTCTGCTTCAGCTTCTCTTTATTAGCAGCTCACTAGCGCCGGCTAGTCCGGCAGTAATGCTATCGGAGCTCTTCCCGACGCAAGCACGCCAGTGCCGGCGTCCGGCGCATTACCTCTGGTGCCACTCGGTCTCGTTTTATTGGCTCTCAAGACATTGTCTGAACCTTGTATTAGAGATCAGGTCGCAAGCTCTCAACGGTAAGAGATCTGCATGCGGATTTTTACCCTAACTGCTCACCGATTGTAGCCTCTGGTCGCGAGACAATTTTTCGCAGACTCATCACGCCGGGGTCGCAGATACATTATACTGATCCGCACCAAAACACCCTGCTTACCTCCCTGCGACCTTTTCATGCAATTAACGTCCCAAAAATCCTCCAGACTAGGTATCGGCATAGATTTCGGTACCAGTAACAGTGCCGCCGCTGTCTTTGATGGCGAGCAGGTTACGCTCGTCAAGTTGGCTGCGCCAGATAGTGTTATGCCGTCTGCAAACTATATCAGCAAGGGCTATCAAAGCTCTATTGGCCAACGTGCTATCGATGATTACATCGATGGCAATACCGGTCGCAAGGTGGAACTCAGCCTGGAGGTTCTCGGAGAAGCGCGCACCGGAACCGGCGGAGCTGAAAGTGCGCCGGGAGGCCCCGGTGAGTCAGAGACCGCTACCGTTTATGGTCAGGCCTTCAACGATTCGAGTTTGCCGGGAAGATTATTTCGTGGCACCAAAAGACTGTTGGGCAATACTAAAACTGACCGAACAATTGTTTTCGAGAAGGCCTTCAGGTTGGTAGCACTGGTAACGCCCATTCTTGTTGGGATTCGAGAGTCTATCGAGAATACGGTCGGCCAAAAGATTGTGCACGCATGCCTCGGCCACCCGGTCAACTTCGAGGGCATTGAAGACGGGCGCAATAGTATTGCACTGGAGCGTCTCGGAGAATCCTTCGGGTATGCCGGTATTTCAGAGCGATCTTTCTGCCCCGAGCCCACGGCAGCAACTATTAGCTTTTTACACAATAACCCACAGAGCAACGATGAGTTGGTGCTAACGGTCGATTTCGGCGGTGGCACGCTAGACTTTAGCGTGTTGCGCCGCAGTGGCTCGACGTTTCAGGTACGAGCAACTCACGGGATTGCCTTGGGCGGTGACAGAATCGACCAAACGATTTTTCGAGAGCTGATTTTTCCGCTGCTCGGAAAAGGCGAGCGCTGGCAGCGACTCATTGATGGCTCGGAGGTGGACACCCTCTTCCCCTTCGGAGATTTTGAAGCGTTGCTAATCAATTGGCCGATCAGCTATATGCTCAATCAAAATAGATATACCTCGCCGGTGATGCAGCGCATGGCCGAGTCCGACCCGGGCGCCGAAAAATTCAGACGCCTTTACGATCTTATTCAACAGAACTACAGCTACCAGGTGTTTGAGGCGATTAAAGATTTCAAAGCGCAGCTGTCGGTTGATGAATCTGCCCTGTTGGATATTCCCGAGATAGACATTCAGGTTACGGTTGAGCGCTGGGAATTTGAAACCATGATTTCTGATTTACTGTTTGAGTTTGAACAGGCGATCACAGTGATTCTCAAAAAGGCCAATTGCCGTGCGGATGATATAGATCTTGTGCTTCGCACCGGAGGCTCTTCGCTGATCCCAGCGGTAAAAGATATTCTCGATAACCAGTTCAGGGGCAAAGTTGTCGAACACGATCCCTTTACCAGTGTAGCGGCAGGGTTGGCAATTGCGAGCTACTACCAATACACAGAAAGCGAACTTTCCTAGTCAAAAAATTCAGCTGAATGGCCAAGCTACCCATGCAGAGCATGTGTACTCATGATGCCTTACCCCTGATCTTCATTACTCTGGGAGTAGGGGTTCGCTCTACCTCATTAACTTTGTAGAGCACAGCCCTGGTTGTTTTTCCTAGCAACTCAAAGTAATCGGAGAAGCTGGGATCTGCCGTTGTTTTGTCGACAAAATTTGCATGGCCCGCAAGATTAACCCGCAAATATCCTGCTCCGTGACGAAAGCGACATTCTGAATCACCTGTTGATCTTTCTTCTGACTGGGCTAAATGTTCGTGCTAAAACCTGCACCAAATCATACTCCACTTCTGCTGTACGAGAATCTCCAGACGACTGCTTGGTCGTATACCATCCACCAGATCAAGCCATCGAAGCTGAGTACCAGAGCGGTGATTGAACACTGCCTTCTGTTGATTGACAAAAATCGCAAGCTCGGAGAGCATGGTCCCGTGCTGCAACGCGTCATCGCACTGTGAGCCTATGATAGGCGCTTCCCTACCTCGCATGGATTTCAATGCTGTGATGCTGCTAAATCAGACCCCGATTACTCAGAGCAGCACAGTGCTAACGGGTGCGCTCAACCAATGCACTGCACGAGGTAACACACCATGCCAGCGACAGACCATAAACTCACCACGCACGAGATGGCGCGCTTTGTCGCAGACGGTTTTCTGCGCTTCGATGCACTGATCCCCGACGAGATCAATCGGCACATTATCGAAGAGCTGCGGCTACTCGAAGCGAAAAAGATCAATCTGATCGTGGGGCTGCCAGCAGGTGATGAGGGACCACTGCAGCCGGCCAGCTTGACCCCGCTCTCGCAGTGCTACCCGGCACCTTCGCTGCTCGGCGCGATGCTCAATCTGCCCGAGGTGCAGGGCATTATTGAATCGCTAGTGGGCCCAGACCCGCTCTTCGACCACGACTTCGTCCACCGCTTACCAGCGGGCAGCACGTATCACCAGCATCTGCATGTAGACGCCGTCGTCGACAGCACCGATCCGACATTTGACATCCAGCTTTTCTACTTCCCGCAGGATGTCACGCAGGGTGGCGGCGGTACGCGTTTCGTACCGGCGACACATCTGCGCCGCACCCGTGCTGAGGGCGTAGGCCGCTACCAACATCTGCTGGGCGAGCAGCAATACAGCGGTGCAGCCGGAACCTTGATGGTCTTTCATCATGGTCTGTGGCATGCCGGCCAGCCAAACCCCAGTGATATTGATCGCTGGATGTACAAGATCCGGCTCAACCCGAGCGTCTCCCAGATAAAGCGCTGGAACATGGAAGATTTTGACCAGATGCACAATGACGCCAGCGACCATACCTTTGCGCTGATGCGGCATGACAGCGTGGCGCAGGTTTTACGCACCCTGCAGCCTTGGCAAAAGGGGCACGAAGGCCGCTACGAGCAAATGCAGCGCGCACGCCTCTGGCGCTATCTGAGCAATGACCCTGTCTTTGACGTCGATTACTACCATACGAGAATCGAACAACGTGGGCGCCTTATCATGGAGCCAGGCTGATGGTGATGCGACAACAGATTTTATATCTCTGGCTGGCAGAGGGCGCGCTCGACACAGAGACCGTGGGCTGGGCGTTCCACGACGGCGCGAGTGGCAAAGGGCCCCCGTTGCCCGAGGCAGAGCCACCCTATCCAACGGGGCTGGCCGCACTGAAAGAGGGCTGGTTCCTTATACAATCGCCTGCGCCCTACTCGCTTCATCCTGGCGCCGAATATGAGGTGTCTTACCTTGCCAACGAGTTTATCTTCGAGCGGCGCATCGAATAGATAAAGGCGGAGTATCCACGTCTTGCTGCTAAGCAGGAGGAAATTTCGTTTAGAATATTATTGAAGTCCTGTTTCTAATGCCTGGTAAAACTATCGATGCCTGCCGCATTCACACATCTTGCTATGCATGTCCGTGATCTTGACGCCTGTATTGGTTTTTATACGACCTATGCGCAAATGCGGGTGATTCACGATCGCTCAAACAGCGGGAAGCGCGTTGTCTGGCTGGCTGAGCCTGGAAAAGAAAAAGACTTCATTGTTGTCCTTATTCCCGACGGCCCTGGCCGACAACAGACCGCCACTGATTATTCTCATCTCGGCTTTGCGCTGGACACTAAAGAAGCCGTCAATGAAATCGCAGATAGAGCGCGGTCGGAGGGTATCCTCGAGTGGGAACCGAGGCAGGAGCCCTATCCAGTTGGCTACTACTGCGGCATAAAAGACCCCGATTGTAACTTCGTTGAATTCAGCTTTGGTCAACCTTTGGGCCCTGGTGCAGACAAATAGCGAGGCTTCAGAGTCAAAAAGTTTGGCCCGTATCCAGACTAAACACGTCAGTTTTTTATCGTTTACAAAGTGCAAAACGACCGCGGTCACTCTCGATATAGCATAATGCTATCGCTAAGATAATATTTTATGATTTTACCCATATCGAGACTTACTATACGGTGATCTTGATACTCAGCAACCAAGGAGCAATGTATGGGCGCCATAGACATAGGCATTAACGAAAATGACAGAGAGATAATTGCGGACGGATTGAAACACCTGCTCGCGGACTCTTATACGCTGTATCTGCAGACACATAACTTCCACTGGAATGTCACCGGTCCACAATTTCGCGAACTGCACCTTATGTTTGAGGAGCACTACACAGAACTGGCGGTGGCAGTCGATGACATCGCCGAGCGAATTCGGACTCTCGATGTAGCAGCACCGGGCACTTACAAGGCCTTTTCAGCATTGAGCGCAGTCAAGGAGGTCGACGGCGTACCCGAGGCGAACCAGATGGTCAGCATATTGACCAAAGCTCATGAACAGGTTGTAAAAACCTGCCGCGACGTTCTGGTTAAGGCGCAGCAGGCAAATGACGAGTCGACAGCTGCCTTGGTATCTGACCGCATGAGAGTGCATGAGAAAACAGCGTGGATGTTGCGCGCACTTAAGTAGGCTATATGCCCTGATAGGATACCTTGGGCCGAATCCACAGAGGACTCAGAGGGCCGCTTAACCTATCGGGGTGTTCGATCCTGATATCGAATTTGGCTCTCAAGGCTCAACTCGCTCACTACGCATTACCACCTGATGAAACACAATACTCATGCCCAGCTCAGTTATCTGGTATGTATCGCTCAAGATATGAATCCGCCCAGGCGACAATAGCCTGTTGTTCAGAGCCTTCCTTGCGGTCCCAGTTGCGCACCGTCAGCCCCATTCGGGGATTACTGCGCAATACGTCCAGATTGCGGTCAATAAAACGCCAGTACATGCTGTTAAATGGACAGGCGTCCGGACCGGTTGTCTGCGTCGGCTTGTAACGACATTGCTTGCAGTGATCCCCCTGGCGCTGGATGTACTTGCCACTGGCGGCATAAGGTTTGCTCGCCATGATGCCACCATCGGCATGCAACGCCATTCCCAGAGTATTGGGTAGCTCGACCCATTCGTAAGCGTCCACGTAAACAGCCAGGTACCAATCGCATACTGACTTGACATGCAAGCCAGCCAACAGAGCAAAGTTACCGATTACCATAAGACGCTGAATATGATGGGCATAGCCCAAGTCCAATGTTTGAGTCAGCGCCTGCCGCAGACAACGTAGATCCGTATTGGCGTTCCAAAAGAACTCAGGAAGCGGCCGCGTTGCCCCCAGTCTATTGTGCTCGGCATATTCAGGCATCTTCAACCAGTAAATACCCCGAACATATTCCCTCCAGCCCAGAATCTGGCGGATAAAACCCTCCGCGGCAGACAGCTCACAGTGTCCGCTGCGCCAAGCGCGCTCTACCTTATGACATACTTCAAGTGGGTCGAGCAGGCCGATATTCAAGTACATCGACACCAGGCTGTGGAACAACCATGGGGATTCCTCCGCCAGCGCATCCTGGTAGCGACCAAACAGTGGAAGGCAGTGCTCGATGAACCACTGCAGGGCTTGTTGCGCATCCTCGGCGGTCACAGCCAGGTAAAAGCGCGACAGATCTCCCGGGTGATCCGGAAACTCCCGCTCTACGAGCGCGATAACCTCCTGTGTAATCGTATCGAGAACCACCGCGGGGCGTTCAGGAATCACACTTTTGCCGCGCCAACCGGCTCGATTATCGGCGTCGTAATTCCATTTTCCGCCTTCCGGATCACCGCCTATATCGATCAGAATCCCGTAGCGCTTGCGCATCTGCCGATAGAAATACTCCATGCGCAGTTGCTTCTTGCCTTGCGCCCAGTCCTTGAAGTCCTGATGAGATGCCAGGAAGCGATCGTCCGGTATCACTTCCACTGGCACGGCCAAGCCTTGAGCCCATGTTTGCATCGCCGCCATTAGACGGTACTCGCCGGGTTCACAGCACCTGACCTTTACCGCGCCGCTGCGCTTAAGCGCCAGCCTAACCGCGTGTTCCAGAGAATCGATATCGGCCCCATAATTGAAGTAAATGATCTCGAACCCGCGTTCGCGCAGTTGCTCACAGAAGTGACGCATGGCAGCGAAAATCAGTACGATCTTGTGACGGTTATGGCGCACGTAGTGGGCTTCTTCTTTTACCTCTGCCATCACAATCACATCTGTGCCCGGCCGCGCATTCTTCAATACACCACGATCGAGACTCAATTGATCACCTAGAACAAGGAGCAGATTGGGTTTAGTCATAGACAATCACAATAGACAATCAATACAGAAGATCAAGCTTGAAACTCCAGTGGTTCATGAGAAACATAGCACCCTCAAAACCCGATCGCGGTACCATCTTATACGTCGCCATATACTCATTTAGATCCACGCGATGTGCATTGCCGTATCACTGCCATGAATTGTGACCAATTATATTATGATGGGCAGTGCCCTCTGTGCATCGCCGAGATGGACAAGCTGAGAAAGCTGGCCGATGCTGAGCTGCAACTGGTAGATATACACACCCTTACAAATACCGAGGGGCTGCCAGATCGAGAGACGCTACTCGGCACACTACACCTGAAAAAAGCAGGTGGCGGCTTAGTCGTTGGCATGGATGCAAATGTAGCGGCGTGGCAGCATACTCGCTATGGTTGGTTGTGGCGCCCACTGCGCTGGCCTCTAGTGTGCAACGTAGCGGACTTTGCTTATCGCCATTGGGCGCGCTGGCGCTTTAGGCGGCTATACGGCAGAAATCCTCACGGACTTTGAGGAACACCCGCTCTTTTCCCTTTTCAAGATAACACGCAGGCTCCTACTTTTTGGTAGCCATCACCCAGTGACAATTCGCATTTTACCCACACTTCCCGGCTACCTGGTCCGGCAGTGCAGCATAAGCGGCGACCACCGGCTCAAATTCTGTTGGAGTTGACCCGTGTATGACGATGCCGTCAGCGCCATTCTCCCGTTGGTTACGCCAGGCTCGAGCGCAGTCTTGCGCACTCCCCCTCGCCGCCGGAAGCCATTCCTCAGGGATCAATGTCTGGATATGGGCTAACTGTTCCAGCGTGGCAACACTGTCAATGCCGCCCGCTATCGACTGCACAATACTGTCCGCGCGAAAGTCCTCGAGAACCTTGGGGTCCCACTCATTAAGAGCGATCAGCATTTCCGCATAACCCGGGGCCTGCATGTACGTAGCCATGCGGGCAACGAATTTTCGCAGGACGTCTTCCTCACTGGGCTCGACCGCCGTTGCTAACACAGCCCATATTTTCACAGAATCAGGATCGCGACCGGCAGCTTCGCAGCCCTCCTGCACAAACGCTCTGGCGCGGCGCAAGCCATGATCTGTGATGAAGGTATGCAGGTGCACCCCATCAAAATGCTGGCCGGCAAAACGCAGGCTCTTGGGGCCAAAACCGACAAAGTGCAAAGGAATATCTGCATCGAGCCAATTGCCCATACTCAGGTATGGCAGATTCCCTGCGGGCCCCTCATACATCACCTTCTCGCCGCGCCAGAGCTGACGCAAAATACCGATACAATCTACCAAATGCTGATTCGTGACATTTTCAAGGCCCATCAGCTGGTTGCGAATGGCCACGCCTCTTGCAAGGCCTAACTCAAATCGCCCTCCCGAGAGGTAATGGAGGGAGCTGGCCATGGTAGCCAATACCATCGGGTGACGCGTATGCACATTGGTCGCTCCAGTCGCGACCTTGATGTGTTTTGTGGTGCTCAAAGCAGCACTGCAAATGACACCAGCATCTTTTACATCAAAGCGCTCTGACAACCATACCTTCCCCAAACCGAGGGCTTCTGCCTGCTGCGCTTCAGCAATAGCATCGACAGGCGTCTGCGTATGGCCGGGCAGTAAGTAACAACTGAGTTCGGGGTGCTTAGGTGACTGCTCCATATTATTGTCCAGATTCTGAGAGAGGCTGATTTAGTTCCGGTTTCCATTGACCAATATCCAGATCGCCAACGATAAATTTACACACCAGCACTTGTGCCCCATGCGCTTCATAACTGCGCCGCATAGCAGGCTGAATTATTTCGAAGATCCGGCCGTACTCACCGCAGACCTGAGTGCTCATGGCGTTGGTATAAATCTCGACATCTTCGTGTGCGCTGATATCAGCGATAAAATCTTTGATAATGGGTATATATTCAGCGTTAAGTGGATAGAGGCTGATTTCTGCTGTCAGTTTCATCGCGGGGTCGCTCGCATAATTTACCGGAAAAAATACTTCAATTAGTATAGCGCATCAACACATCT
The DNA here is from genome assembly GCA_041688425.1 of Halioglobus sp. Classification (GTDB taxonomy): domain Bacteria; phylum Pseudomonadota; class Gammaproteobacteria; order Pseudomonadales; family Halieaceae; genus Marimicrobium. The sequence goes on from JBDNIE010000179.1 coordinate 24,064, forward strand.
GGTACGGCGGTCGAAGCTCTACAATTTTTCCCAGCGCGATTGAAAAAAAACTAGGACAGGACTTGGCACGGCACTCTTTTGACATCCCGGTAAGCTGTTATTTCTGGCGAAATTTCATTGCAATACAAAGAAAAACTAGAATCAAAGGGATGATCCGTACAAAGTAGGGAGCAGCAACCTCCATACAATACTTTTGCTGTCGGTATATTCGGCTCTTTTTGTATTGCTCCACTAGCAGCAACCCATCTGTCTTGCGTATTTCCACAGCATCCAATTTTCGAAAATGGAGGGTTTTGCATACCGCTGATCAATTAGCAGCATCCTTTGGCTAACGAGCTCTATAAACCTTCCTAAGTAGGGTCTTAGACGCTCATTGTCTTTTCTATGAGCCCCCTCTGCCACACTCTCTCAATAGGCCAAACTACGGTGCGCACGCAACCCCTCAAGATCCAGTAGATTGTATTTTAAACGGAACGCTTCAATCACCTGCAGAATCTCTTCACGCAAGAAATGGTGCGCCAGAGAATGCTCTATTCGCTCATGTGAGACCAATACATAAGAGATCGACAGCTCTTCATCCTCTGGCATCGGCAGGGTAATAAGGCCACGCGCTATATCATCTTCATCCATAAATAGTGGTGGTGCTGGGAATATGTAGTCGGAGTTCAGAACTACGGCAATGGCCGTGGGCAGATGATCTGCTCGAAAGCGCGGTACCAGCTGGCTAAAGCGTCGTATAACAGTGGAATCTTCCGGTGCATGAAATCGAATTTCAAGCAGCTCTGGTATCAGCAATTGCACCTGAGGATACTCCAGCAGCATCTCCCATGAGAGCTTTTGGCCCTCCAGTGGATGGCCGACGCGGGCTAGCAGTCTTGGCGGCGCGTAGCCCAGAGTTGTCAGTCGGTACTCCGGGGGATAGGACTGGCGTTCACCCTGTATAACGAAATCCAGATCTCCGCTTGCGAGCAGGTCTAGTGGCGATTCGGCTGCTGAGGATGCGCGCAGCAGCGCATTTGGCGCAGAGGTTGCAAGTCGCTCCAACAATCGAGGCATGAGCCAAACCCCCATATGCCCCTCAACCAGTAACCTGACTTTGCCCCCGTATATCAGCGGGTTAAACTCGGCCGGCGCTACCATGGCTTGCACCGTCTGCAGGAGCTGCGGCAGTTGCTCACCCAGCGCGACCGCCCGCGGCGTCGGCACCATGCCGCTAGCCTGGCGAATGAACAGAGGGTCGTCGAACAGTTCTCGCAATCGCCCCAGCGTTTTGCTCATCGCCGACTGCGACACAAAGAGGCGATCTGCCGCTCGGGAAACATGGCGCTCTTCCAGCAATGCTTCCAGCGCCACCAATAAATTAAGATCCAATCTGCCCAGTTCCCGTATATCCATTCTCTTATCCTGGCGGACCAACATTATGAATACAATTCATGAAGATGCTGAATATTAGCCATTTGAAGAATTATAGTACAGGCCCCACATTGGTTAATCAGAACGGAGGCTTTCCCTCCGGCAACCCACAAGAGGGGTGAGCAAGATGACTACTATTTTTTCAATCTATTCATTCGTCCTGGCACTGGCCTTATGGCAGGAGTTCCAGAATGCACATCCGAAGAAGCTTGTAGCCGACGCGGAGTAACCAATGGCCGCGCAAGCCCTGCTTTTCGCTACAGTGAGCGTTGAGGCCGCAACTGCGATGCCGTCTACACCCACATCGGACTGGTGCCGCTATGGCCTGGCCAACCATCCGCAAAGTGAGCAGACGCGGAGGATCCGCCGCCACGGGCCCCTAGGAATCTGATCTACGTCGGCCTCGGCTCTTTGTTGCTCGATTTTCTTCGCCGGTCTCCCCATACAAATCGGTCTTCAATGAGCCAACATGTCTGCGCTCGCCATCATAGTCTCTTCGATCGTCATGATGCACATACGTGCAACTGCATTCAGCTGCATCACAGTCTGTCAGCGGGAGAAGCGGTATTTTACCTTGTGCTAAGAGAAACCGTTTCTGACCGATTGCCTTGATCGCGTCACAACAGGATTCATCGAAATCGATAGAGGTCGCTCGGTAGGAATTCCGTTTAACCTCCTGCTCTTTTTTCCGCGCTTGGGTCTTAACAACCTGAACTTTCGCGCCTTCTGCAGTGGGATCGATCTTCTGCTTCGACCTG
>JBDNIE010000180.1:0-2255 GCA_041688425.1 Halioglobus sp.
ACGAGTGCCGGCAGATGCTGTACACCGCGTATCAATACCCGGGGCCAGCTGCCATACGCTACCCAAGGGGAACAGGACCGGGCGCATTGATTGAGGACGCCATGACAGAGCTGGACATTGGCAAAGCGGTGCAAGTGCGCAGCGGCACCGAAGTCGCAATACTCAACTTCGGCGCTCTGCTGTCGCAAGCGCTCGCAGCCGCCGACCAGCTAAATGCCACAGTCGTCGATATGCGCTGGGTGAAACCGATGGATGAAGAAATGCTGCTGGCAATTGCGCAGCAGCACTCGGTGATCGTAACACTGGAAGAAAATGCAGTGGCCGGCGGGGCAGGGTCAGCCGTGAATGAATTTCTGGCGGCACAGGGTCTCTCTCCAACTATCCTGAACCTGGGTATACCTGATGCGTTTATCGAGCATGGCAGCCATGCGGATCAGCTGACTTGGACGGGTTTGGATACTGAGAGTATCGTGCAAAGCATACTAGATCGCCTACCCACCCTAAGGACAAGTAGCTTGCCCGCTCTTAAAACCAGCACTACCATCGAAGTATCAAGTTTATAGAGCATGATTCACGTCTTCGTCGGCACCAAAGCCCAACTTATCAAGATGGCACCCATAATGATTGAGTTGCAGCGGAGGAATATCCCGTACAACTTCATCTTCAGCGGCCAACACCAGGCGACAGTAAAAAATATTCGCGATGAATTTGCCATCAAGGACCCAGACGTAACCCTATACAAGGGCAAGGACATCACCAGCATCTTTCAAATGCTGCTCTGGGGCATTCGCATTCTTTTCTTTACCCTTTGGAATCGTCATCAAGTATGGCAGGGCGACAAGAATGGCATTGTACTCAACCATGGCGACACGTTTTCAACTCTACTGGGCTCACTATTAGCTCGCGTCTGTGGGCAGCGCTCAGCCCATGTCGAATCTGGATTGCGCTCATTTAACCTACTGCATCCATTTCCAGAAGAAATCACCCGAATACTGACATTTTGGCTCTCCAATATCTATTTCGCGCCGGGGGAATGGGCGCTTGGCAACTTAAAGAAATATCGCGGCATAAAGGTGAATACCGTATACAACACGCTATTGGATGCACTCAGAATTAGCGAAAGTGCAGTTGCAGAAGCGAAGGTGGAAATCCCTGACTATCCCTATGCAGTGGTTTCCGTTCATAGATTTGAAAATATATTTTCCAAGGAAAAATTGACCGAGATCGTCGATCTATTGCTCCGAACAAGCGAACACATGCCTTTGCTGTTCATTCTGCATAAACCCACAGAAAAAAAGCTGGAACAATACAAATTGAGATCAAAACTGGAGGCGTGTTCGAGTATCGAACTTCGGCCCCGATACAGCTATTTTCAATTTATAAAACTCATCAAACAAGCCAGCTTCGTCATTACCGACGGAGGAAGCAACCAGGAGGAATGCTACTACATTGGCAAACCCTGCATCATTATGCGCGCCACCAGCGAACGGCAGGAGGGACTGGGTAAAAACGCTGTTATTTGTAACTATAGTTACCCGGAGATTGAACGAGTGGTGAGCGACTTGCCACGCTATCAAACAGTGGCTGAGCACTCTGCCATTTCGCCGACCAACATCATCATAGATCAATTGATGCTTCTCGATACGAAACCGGGTTAACTTGTAGAGAAATTCTTCCCGTGAAAATTGATAAGCGCAATCCACATCACTGGTTGATTCTGTTTCGACAGGGTCTCTACACGCTGTTTGCGGTATGCGTCCGATACATCTCCAGCAAACCCAAAAAACCAATAGTGGTGCTGTACGGCCACCAATTATCTGGCAATCTCAAGGCCTTGTACGAGGAGTGGCAGCGCGCGCATACAACGAAATTTGACTGCTATTTTCTAGCTCTTGATCCTGAGTATGCTCGCCTGTTGAGTGACGCAGCCGTTAATGTGCTGCGCTGTGGCAGACTCACCGACATGGTGCGAGTCGGCCGCTGCAGCGCCATTATTACTGACCATGGTCTACACGCAATGTCCCCGCTGCTTTCACTAACGAATATAGTATTTGTCGATGTCTGGCACGGCATCCCTTTTAAGGGCTTTGTGCCCGAAGATTTTCGACTACAACAGCGCTACGACGAAGTGTGGGTATCCTCGCCATTTCTGAAGGAAATGTACCAGACAAAATTCGGGTTTAAACCAAACATCATCAAAGATCTTGGCTATGCCAGGGCAGACAAGCTGTTCCTGCGAGAACCCCCTGATCCAT
>JBDNIE010000181.1:0-2588 GCA_041688425.1 Halioglobus sp.
GCCCAATCCTCTTGGCCGTCGCTGTTTCCAAACATGTGGACGAATCCGGAGTTTGAGCCCACCAACAGCCGCAAATCAGGGTCCTCATTGGTCGCTGCACCCAGGGCGCCGTAATTGAGGACTAAAGGCTGGCTGTGCAGGATATCGCCCAGTATCCAGCTTCTGGCTTCATTGGTATTTGAATCCCCGTCCCTATCATAGGCATCAAAGCCCTGCGCCCAGGCAATCTGATTATTAAACGAAGTCTGATTTGACGCACCCAGCAGGCTGAACAGTTCGGCATTGGATACCAGGCCGAGCGCAACGGCGGTAAAGTTAGTCGTGTCAAATGTCTCAAGCGCACTGTTTGCGCCGGTATTGCTATACAGAGTGCGGGTAGCGGGATTCCGTGCGGCCAACAGAGCGCCTACCCCGCCCTTACCAACGTCCGACCCATCCTCACCGGTGCTCCAGAACGTCGTTGCTTTAGGATTGATGTCACCTGTCACCGGGTCCAAAGCCGGCTGCGCGCCAGCATCAATCAGGACCCCGTTGGTATCGATTTTCAGCTTTTTGATATTACCTATCCAGTCCACCGTGGAGCCTGGCTTGAACATGGCGTAGAACACCTCGTCACGACTCTGGGTGCGGCTGAACGTATCGACCGCGACGGCCGGAGAGGTAAATGTGGTCGCCGCTGACAAAATTCCTACTATAGCGCCCTGGAACGCCTCAGTAAGCTGCTGCGCATTGTTCGCCGTGTAGTATTCGCCTTTACCGTTTTCAGCGGCATCTTTTAGCAGGGCCTGGTCGGTAGTGAAGCCGATGGTATAGGTGATACCGAACTGATCTCCGTCAGTATTCGGGGCAAGGTCATTATTGGCCATATATTCCGTCAGCTGAGGCAGGCAGTTCTCGGTGATATTGCCGTTTGCATCCTCGTAGTTACTGCACCCTTTCCCGGTAATGCTCTTGATCCTCAGATTGGCGCCTATGTCCCTCTGCGGGAAACCATCGGTCATGAGAATGACATAGGTATAGGCGCACTCGGTATTGGGGGAGATGTATTTCCCGTTAATTTCCGCCAGGGGATCCTTTGGCAATACATCATAGACTCCCCTGGAGTCACTGCCAGTGATGGCCGAATTCCCATACTCGACATTCCTGCCCGCAAGGTAGTTGTAGGCCTCGTACATGGATTCACACATTGGCGTGCTGCCCGCATGATCCATCTGGTTCACCAGGCCTATAAGATTGGTGCGCTGCGCTGCGCTCATACCCGCTATGATGCGATGCGCTATCCGTCCGCCCTCGTCGAAGTTAAACTCCATTAGTCCAAAATCGATGCTGGTGTTGGTGCTAATAATAGTCGATATAACTTCTTGCGCTATATCCAGCCTGGAGCGCGGCGCAACGAGACTGTCGTCGTGATACCAGTTCAGATAATGCGAGGTATAGAAGGTGTAGGGCGAGCCACCCCACTGCACTGTTGAATCAGCGTTGGGGCCGTACTCACTGCCATTAAGCACATTATTTTGCGGGTAGCCGGCATTCTGGCCAGCGCCATTATCGCCAATACTGTCGGTGACATCATCGCGGCACTCAACATGGGTGGGCGACTGAACACTGCTGGTGAGGCTCTCCCACGAGCCGGGCACATCCGTGTCCGCCTCACACACCTCCACCAGAGGACCGGACCACTGCCAATCCGTCACCTGGGTAAATTCCGGAGCGGTGACCAGCTCAAAACAGGCATCATAGGCGTTCCCGCCACCCGGGGGGTCAACGTACAAGCGGTCAGTGCCGCTTGGACACCAATTATTCTTGCCATCATCTCTACGATATATCCATCCGCTTACAGGGCTGCTTGATGCCACTTCCTGATAACAGGCATCGTTACCGCCGCCAGGAGGATCGACATAAATCAAATTGCCACAGTTGTTACCGCTCGAATCATTTTCCACGTAGACCAGTTTGGTCACGGGCACGCTAGTCGTAGTCTGCTGATAACATCCTGCGTTATTCGGACCGGAAGGATCACGATAAACAGTCCCGACCGGGCACTCGCTGCTGCACTGCCCCTGCTGAACGGTGGAGTCTACCCAGCGTCTTGCGCGTTCGGCGGTAAATCTGCCGTTGCCATCCAGGGAGTCGTAAGACGAGGCGCAGCGGTTCTTGGAGGCCGAAAACCAATCACTGCTGTTGGTCGCGGGCACGTTGCCGTTTGTAGACCAGTAAATCCTGTCGGCGGGAAAACTTACCGTATAGCTTTCTTCAGAATCATATTCCGGGCGTTGCTGTTCCACCATCGTACTCATGCTTCCGGAGTCATCGAAAACGATCAGCACCTTTGCCCGGGCACCGTTGCTGGTGGCGTCATATTCGGCCTGGTAAATTTCAGTGTCATCAGCCACGGCAGGGAACATCGCGCTCATCAAAGCGAGCACCACAAAACAAGGCGCTATTTTAAACATTTTATCCACTTTGCTTTGCATGGAACTACCCTCCAGGGCTACTCATACGTTTAATCCGATGGAGTACTGATCAAGTACTTCCGATCACTGTCTTTACCACGCCGAGTTCGACATGCGTTCGTGCCCGCCCCGGCA
>JBDNIE010000182.1:0-5004 GCA_041688425.1 Halioglobus sp.
CACGCTGGCCAGACAGGTTTAATACGCGCCTTTCGCGCAATGCGCGAACAGTAAAAAGAAGTTACGCCCGGATAGCTCAGTCGGTAGAGCAGGGGATTGAAAATCCCCGTGTCGGCAGTTCGATTCTGTCTCCGGGCACCACTAATTCCCTAAGATACTGTTACTACAAGTATTTCTATCTCGCATCGGTAAAGTGTACCCAAGGTGATACACCGCGCATTGCGAGGTGTTCAAATGGCTACCAGCCAATTCCTAGTTCGTAATCGCCATCACAATATCTGGTATGGTCGGGTCATTGTCCCACTTGATCTACGCCCTCAATTCAACGGAAAACGTGAGCTGCGGAAGTCACTGGGTACAACCGACAAGATAGTGGCAAAGAGACAGGCCACAGCCTTCTGGTTAGAATGTCAGCACGGATTTGATCAATTATCGGGGGGGAGTAGTCGAAACTCCTGTATTTGAGACAACACCTGAGTTTACCGCATGGGTGTCAGGGAGGCTTTCTAGCGTGTCACCAGATAATAAAATGGAAAGGCTGGTAGCAAAACATCTCAAAAAGATCGAAAAACTCGAAAAGAAACAAGATCGAGCCCATGCCATAAGCTTTCGTGACCCCTTTGGCAGAACCCATGTCATCGACTTTGGCGATGCAGACAAGGAACAGGCTCTTGCATTGAAGCTTCAGGAGCGTGCCGAAGCCCTGTTGGAGCGATATTCCGATAATCCAGAGATGCTGGATCGACTTTTTCGGGTTGAAAACGCCCCGCCCCTCACTACCAATGGGTATAAGCCTGTTGAATTGCACTTAAAACTGACCCAGGGGGGATGCAATTCAACATCCTAGAGCTAGATTCAATTGAGGCGCTGGAACAACCCCTAACTGTCAAACAACTAAATGGATGGAATTGGCTGGAAAAATGGATGGAAATGCGTCATATTTAAATGGATGGAAACGGATGGAAGATTGGATGGATTGATGAATGTAGAAACACTCAAGATAACGAACGCGATTCTGAAGCTCATTACTGAGCAGGATGAATTCAAGGGAGCGTGGACAGCTATCGGACGAATAGCGCCTGAACGCTTATCCAGCTTACGGCATGTAGCGACCATTGAAAGCATTGGCTCATCCACGCGGATCGAAGGGGTAAAGCTGACGGATCGGGAAGTCGAAAAGCTTTTATCCAATCTTGGGAGCCAATCCTTTGCCAATAGAGACGAGGAAGAAGTGGCGGGCTATGCCTCCGTCATGGAAACCGTATTTGAAAACGCGAACGATATTCCGCTAACGGTTAACTATATTCAGCAGCTTCATGGGCAGCTGCTCCAATACTCTGAAAAGGATGTACGCCATCGGGGGCAGTACAAGACACTCTCCAATAGTGTCGAGGCATTTAACGCAGGGGGTGAAAGCGTTGGCGCAGTTTTTCAGACAGCCACGCCTTTTGATACACCTCGCCTCATGGACGAGCTTATCGCTTGGACGAGCACTTCCTTTGATGAGAAGTCCCTACATCCCCTGCTCACTATTGCGATTTTTACGGTGGTATTTCTGGAGATACACCCGTTTCAAGACGGAAACGGCAGGCTGTCGCGTATTCTGACAACCTTGCTGTTGTTGAAGGCTGGGTATACTTACGTCCCATATAGTTCTTTGGAAAGCGTCATCGAAGCAAATAAGGAAGGCTACTATCTTGCACTGCGGCAAACACAGGGCACGATCAGAACGGAAGCTCCTGACTGGCAACCGTGGGTCACTTTCTTCTTGGAAGCTCTTAACAAGCAAAAGGAAAAGCTGGACGCCAAGATCAAGCGAGAACGTCTCATTCTGGGTGATCTGCCAGAACTGTCTGTGCAAATTCTAGAAATCGCTCGCGAACACGGCAGAGTGACCATCAATGATATTGAAACCACCACAGGCGTTAGCCGTGGGACAATCAAAGATCATGTGAAGTCCCTGCATAAGAATGGGCATATTGAGCGCCATGGTGCGGGTCGGGGAACGTGGTATTCACTGGCGTAGAGCCCTTGGAAACGTGACTCGAAGAGGTCACATCAGGGTAATACACTGACGTTAATCCTTGAACGGTTAAGGATTTTTTAGTTTTTATTTTTCAATAACTTACGCGCACGATGCGGAAGATGTGGGTCGGTGGTTCAAGTCTGTCTCCAGGCACCATTTCATCCTGCTCGTTGCAGTAGGTAAATCTAGACACTCGTAGATTTTCAGTGCGTTAGCGAATAATATCTGAACCTTGCGGGCAATCGACCTAGCCCCATCTAAACGCAAGCAGGCGCCCTGTGCGCTGTAGTAATGTCATCCCAATAATTACAAATACAAGGTAATACCACCAATGGCCACCGCTTCAGTAGCCGTAAATCGCCACCTGTTCGCCCCCGCAGTAAGAATGATTGTGGCACTGTTCGCGGCCCTCCTGCTGGCAGGCTGCAGTGACAGTGGGAATACACCCGAACCAGCCCCCCCGGGGCCAGCCGAGCAATTACCCAACATCATCACAATCATTACCGATGATACCGGAATCGACCAATTTACGATTTTCGGTTACGGTGGCGATCCTGATGAGCAGGCCAAGACACCCAATATTGATGCCATTGGCCGAGCGGGTGTGCGCTTTCGAAACACGTGGTCGCATCCCAGCTGCGGACCTACCCGATCATCCATACTAAATGGCCGCTACACCCTCCGTAACAACGTGCTATCTGCGCCTGTCCCCCCGGATCTGCCCAATTCGCAGGTCTCGCCTTACGAGTACATGATTCCAACTGTACTAAAAACTAAAAACTACGTTAGCGCGACGATCGGCAAGATGCATATGTCTAGTATTACCACTGACCCCGACAACTTGCCCTACATGAATGAAACGATGCGTCAGCTGGGCTTTGACTATTTTGAAGGCTATCTGGAAGGGGCGCCCTATCCGATTGACACCACGGCCGGAGGCGTTGGCATTGAGGGCACCTATAGCTGTGGCTTTGTACCTTCGTTGACGGACAATGCAGCCACGGGGGCTGATTATGGCGCCTGCTACTTAGCGAGTGGCTCCTGTAGTGAGCTATCAACGCAAAGTCACCACACACCGGGGCGAAGCTGTTTAGAGCAGGGAGGCATATTTGTTCCCAACGCCAGTTGTGGCGCAATGCCCAGCACGCTGAATTTCGATACTCAAAATGGCCATTACACCGGCAACTGGGTCATCAACGAAGAAGATGGCATAACAACGATTACCCAGCCACCGAGCGATGAAAGAGCGCGAGGGTTCAAGACTCAACAAGAAGTTAATAGGGCTATTGCCTGGATTAACAAACAAAGTGGCGACAAACCCTGGATGTTGACCGTCGGCTTATCGGCTATTCATGAACCGGTTCAACAGTCACCGGCTGGCCTGGTGGCTTCCGATTCGCCGCCCACGGACGCCTATGACTGTCTCAGTAACGAAACTCAAAGGCGGGAGCTTGCCACGCAGATGCTGGAAGCCATAGACCATGAAGTAGGTCGATTGCTGGTGGAAACCAACTTGGCCACTTATAACAGTGATGGCAGCCTTAACTACCAGCCGGGAACAACCAATACATACGTGGTGTTTACCTCAGACAACGGTACTTGGACAACTAGCGTAAGAGAGCCTTTTGATCCCGCCAGGGCAAAAGGAACAGCTTATCAAACCGGCGTCTGGGTTCCCTTGATTATCGCAGGCCCTAACGTGAACTCGCCGGATCGCGAGGTTGAGCATATGGTAAACCTAACCGATCTTTACACTTTTTTTGGCGAGGTCGCCGGCTTGGACGTTCGCGCTGAAGTACCGGACTACCGCGAATTGGATTCTAATAAGCTCATGCCCTACCTACTCAATCCGGAGCAAGAGGCTATTCGTACCACCAACTACACGATCCAAGGAAACAATATACGTGCCAGCAGCACCGTATCCTATCCATGCGTAGTTGAAGTTACACAGCAGTGCAGTTATAGCATCCCCAGCAAAGGTTCCTGTATAGATCAAAGTGGCAAATGGTACGGCCCCGAAGGGGAAGTCACTGAAGAGCCGGGTTACTACACCTCCTGCTGTCAGGTGAATCAGGCGACGGGTGTCGATTACTTATCCGCGATTACATCGACGGGGATTCGCAACAAGAATTACAAGCTCGTTCGACAGGTTGGCGAAAATTGCCAGGATGGCGTGGCTGTCGATCCTCCGACGGTGGAAGACGAGTTGTACCAGATCAATGAAAATGCCGAGAATCCTCAGATTGATACCGCGGATAAGGACCTACTGCTTGGGGAACTCACCGCGAGCCAAAGCGCTGCGTACCAGTCCTTGAAGGACCGTCTGGCGGAAATAGAGGGCAGTGTTGTGGCGTGCCCCGGTGACGGCAACATGGATAAAGTTGTCGACCAGACAGATCTCGATGAGTGGGCGAAATTTGCTGAGACCACCCCGGGGCTAACAACTGGAAATGCTGGGGGTAGGGGAAGTTGGTACGACTTTGGTGGCCCTGATGACTGGAGCCGTCCGGACGGGATCACCGATTATACTGACGAGGCTATCATAAACGCCCATTTAGGGACGTACTGCGACTGAGGCCGCGATCTTCGGAGCCCAGCAGCCGGCTCCGGGTCTTGGCGCGCTAATGCTGCGGGGCTTTTTGGAAAAAATAGAAAAGGGCTTTGACTGCGTATTCCCGAATTATGATTTATCCGTGATGTACTAAAGCGGCTGAGGCGTGTTCAGGAAACGTGTGTTATCGCGCAAAATCAGCTGCTTTTCCTGGTCGTTGAAATTTTCCAGTTCGCCAACGTAATCTAGCGGAGTGGGCAAGCCTTCAATATGCGGCCAGTCTGAGCCAAAGATGACCCGATCGACGCCCATATGGTGGGCCACCTCGTTCACATCATCTTCCCAAAATGGATTTATCCACACGTGCTGGCGGAACAGTTCAGCGGGGTCCTCGTTGTAGTAGGCACGCATGCGGTCCCGCGACTGG
>JBDNIE010000183.1:0-10357 GCA_041688425.1 Halioglobus sp.
GGAGAGTGCCTGCGGAGAGTGCCTGCGGATAGTGGATCACTGGATCTGGCTTGTCGATGGCACAGACACTGCCACGTTACTGGGTTATGGTTGGTGTTGAGGTTTCCTGTTCGTTAAAGAGGCACTATCCATGTCCCTGAACCGCCGAGAATTTGCGTTGGCCGCGTTGACCGCCGCCAGCGCGCTATTGTTGAACCCTTTGCATGCAGCGACAAAGGACGCCAATCGACGCATCGTGCTGGCCTCCAGGCCGGTTGGCGCACCGAGAGTGCAGGACTTTCGTCTGGAAACAGTGACCATACCGCAGCCGGCAGACGGCGAGGTTTTGCTGCAAACGCGGTTCCTGTCCCTCGATCCGTACATGCGCGGCCGCATGAACGCCGGGAAAAGTTATGCAGACACGGTGGAGCTGGGCGACGTTATGGTGGGCGGAACAGTCAGTGAAGTGATTGCCTCGCGCAATGTGGAGTTTTCCGAGGGGGATCTGGTTACCGCTGCTGCGGGATGGCAGGACTATGCGATATCCGATGGCAGCGACCTGATGAAGCTGGACCCGCGCATTACCGCGCCTTCCTATGCGCTCGGAGTGTTGGGTATGCCGGGGTTGACGGCCTATGTGGGTTTACTGGATATCGGCCAACCCAAGGCCGGGGAAACTGTGGTGTTGGCAGCAGCCACCGGTGCCGTGGGCTCTGTGGTTGGCCAGATTGCCAAACTCAAAGGGTGCCGGGTAGTGGGCATCGCCGGTGCGAGGGAAAAATGTACCTACGCAGTGGATGTATTGGGCTACGACGCCTGCATTAGTCACTACGACAAGGACATGGCAGCGCAGTTGGCGGCGGCCTGTCCCGATGGCATTGATGTCTACTTTGAAAACGTGGGCGGCAGCTCCTGGGAAGCGGTGATGCCATTGCTGAACAATTTTGCGCGGGTGCCGGTCTGCGGCTTGATAGCGCACTACAACCAGACAGAATTGCCGCCGGGGCCCGATCGTATGGCTATGCTGCAGGCACTCATTCTGCAGCGCAGCCTGAAATTACAGGGTTTTATCGTCAGTAACTACCGTGATCGTATCCCCGCGTTTGTAGCAGACATGAGCGGCTGGTTGGCAGAAGGCAAAATCAAATATCGCGAGGATGTGATCGACGGTCTGGAGCTCACGCCCGAAGCATTTCTTGGCCTGTTCACCGGCGATAACTTCGGCAAACTGGTAGTGCGGGTGAATTGAGCTTGCCCAGTGGTAACTGCGACGTGGCGGTATTTTCTGGCACTCCCTATATGATGCGACTATGTCTCGCAGACTAAAGCTCGGGACTACAGTCTGGTCCCGGGATGCTCTGGGCTGTGCAGATAGGCTGTGCAAGCAAGCTGAAGCTGCTGAGTCGCTGGGCTTCGATTCTTTCTGGTTGCCGGAAAATCATTTTGGTACGCGCAGCGCTATCCCCGCGCCGCTGATGCTGCTGGCGGCAGTGGCTGGCCGCACGCAATCTATCAGGCTTGGCTGCACTTCTTATTTGCTACCCATCCGTCACCCCTTGTTGGCGGCGGAGGAGGTGGCTGTTTTGGACCAGCTCTGTGGCGGGCGTCTGGTGCTCGGCTTGGGACGCGGCGTTGCAGCAGCGATGTTCAAGGTCTTTGGTGTTGCCGCCAGCGATAAGCGCAAGCTGTTTCAGGCTAATCTAGAGCTAATGCGGCGCGCCTGGCGCGGTGAGCCGGTAAACTATGATGACCACGGTCAGCCGATATACCTGGCACCACTGCCACTGCAACAACCGTCACCACCGCTGTGGGTTGCCGCATTTGGACCGCTGGCGCTGCAGCAGGTAGCGGGTTTGGGACTGCCGTATCTCGCATCCCCGTTGGAGACGCTTGCCGTACTGGAGGCAAATTATGAACGCTATCACGCGGCCGTGGCTGCGGCAGGACAGCCCGCGGTAACAACCATCCCTGTTATGCGGTCGGTATTCGTGACCGAGGATGCTGCTCTGGCTGGACGCGTGCGCTCTGCGCTTGCCGATACAGTGCATACCGCTGTGCTCAAAACGGCGGCGGACGCTGAGGAATGGGCGATTGTGGGAGATCGGCAGTACGCTAAAGACAAGTTGCGTGAATATTGTGAGCGCTTGAACCTCAGTCACCTGATCGTGCGCGCTGGATTTTCAGGGGTTAGCGAGGCGCAGCAATTGAGTAGTCACGAGTCGCTGTTGGCGCTTGTAGACGACTTCTGAGCGCCAGCGACGGCGTGTAAGTTCCGCGTGCTCCTGCAGTCATATGATGCCGCATTATTATTGCGCAGCCGCGCTGCGGCCCCTACACTTGTGGTGAAAATTTAGTCAGAAAGCAGTGATGTCTGAAATGACGTCTGCAATGATGTCTGGAGAATTGAAATGAACCTTATCCGATTGTTGGCACTCCTCATTGCATCGCAATGGCTAATCGCGTGCAGTGACAGTGATTCCATGAACAAGATTGTGCAAAACGGCGGCACTATTCTGGTGTCTCTCGGTTCTCATGAAGAGCTTGGCCAGATAAATCTGGCGGCGGGCAACGTCTCTGCAACCCTGACTGACAGTAGCAGCATGCAGGTAGATGTCACAGTGAGGGAAGTCTTTCCGCTTAACGTGGACAAGACAAGTAGCCTGAACCATTCGGCATCGCCGGATTTTGACGGCTACAGCGGGTTCTGGTTTGCCGCCATCGATCTGGTTGAGCCGGTTTCGGGTTTTGCGACTAATCTCGCAGAGGGTCCCGCCACACTGCAGATTCAGGGATTGGCCACTGTCCAGACGCGCTCCCTGAAAATATTGCCGGGGGCGGGTACCATTAACCCGGTGATGTCGTTTGGCACACTCAATACCTTGAATATGTTGCGTCCTGCCAGTCAGGTGAAATACGTACTGCAAGACCCTCAAGCAGTATTCAATGAGCAAAACTTGTTGGGCGCTATCGAATTTCGCTTCGAGTATCCCACTGCCAATGTCGACGGCCTGTCACCGGACCAATGGCCTCGTGGCGTGTCTGCTACCAACAATGAACACTTGCAGATTCAAAGTTTTACCAAGTCCGCCGATGGCACCAACACGCTGCATGTCGTTGTGCTTAACCCGTCCGGTATTGGTGCAGTGACGCCGGCCAGTGCTGCCACTCCCGAGTATTATCAGGCCAGCAGGCTGCAAGCGGTTCGATTCAGTGTTGTCTACCCACCGCAGGTGAGTGCTGCCCTGTTTGCTGGTGCCAGTGACGTCATCGGTTATGGTCTTGACGGTGCAGAGCTCGATACGGGTCAACTGGTGGTCGCAACACCAACGATCTGAGGGTGATGCAAATTCACCGCCGAGTGCCATTTTTGCGTTAAAGTGAGTGCCTCTCTGCTCAGCCATCAATATGGCACGTCCCCTGTGAGAACGACGACCTGATGAAACGCTTGGCAATTGCACTACTGCTCATACCCGTTCTTGGCGTATTCCTACTCTGGCTGCTGGCAGACTTGTCGCCGCGCCAATTGCCCTCAGGGGTGGCATTGGCGACGGGTTTGGGTGCCAAACTCGCGTGTTCAGGCCAATACCTCTCGGGTTTTGATGCACAGCAAAACGCCGACGACCTTGCAACCTATTCTACGCTGACCCGACTGCTTAGCGTGCAAGCAGTCGCGCCAGACGGGATAGCCGCGAGTCTCTTGGGCAGCCCTGCGGCCATTGCTCGCTACCGCGCAGGGCTCGGTTGTACGCTGGAATACAGTGACGCCAGCCTGTTGGATGATGTGATGTATACGGCGCCTACGATCAACGATGAGGCGCCTTGGCCTCAGGGCAGTGTTGTTGGTGCGCCTGATGCCGGTATGAGAGAACTACTAGCACAAGTGCTGGAGGAAGATGCCGCAGCAGGCCTGGATACTCGCGCACTGTTGGTGTTGCATCAGCAGCGGATCATCGGCGAGGCTTACGCACCCGGCATCAGCGCGGCTACAGAGCTTTTGGGTTGGTCCATGGGCAAGTCTGTAACCGCCATTCTGCTGGGTCGATTAGAGGCAATGGGCAAGATCTCAGTCTCGGAGCAGGATCTGTTTTCCGCTTGGAAAGACGATGATCGCAGTGCTATTTCGTTGGAAAATTTGCTCCAGATGACCTCAGGGTTAAATTTTACAGAAGAGTATGCTCCCGGTAGTGACTCCACCCGGATGCTGTTTATGTCGTCCAGTGCGTCGGATGTCGCTATGGCCAGTCGCCTGGAGTATCCGCCGGGCAGTTTCTGGTCCTACTCGTCAGGTACTAGCAATCTGCTGGCAAGGCTTGTTTTTGAGCGGGTGGGAGGCTCGGCTCAGGCGCAGCTGGATTATATTACACACGAGATTATTGTACCGCTTGGACTGCAGAAAACCACTTTTGAACCAGATGCCAGCGGCGTCTTCGTGGGAAGTTCCTTTATGTATGCGCCTGCTCGGGATTGGGCGCGTTTCGCTCAATTGTTGCTCAATGGTGGGGAGATCAATGGGCGGCGTCTGCTCACCGAAGACTGGGTGAGGCGAGCTGTGCAGCCCAACAACAGCAACAATGAAGCGCGCTATGGCTACCAATTTTGGCTTAATGCCGGCGGCCCAGAACCGCACTGGCCATCGCTGCCCCCGTCTGCCTACGCCATGTTAGGCAATCGCGAGCAGGTGGTGATGATGTTGCCTTCACTGCAAGCTGCGATCGTCCGCCTGGGCTGGAGTTCGACCGAGTATCCCGTGGATATAAACTTTGCCCGCATCATCAATGCATTAGAGCACTGATCACCTTATCGGTGGGTAAAGCTGAATGTGAACTGCGATTTGCAGATTCAGGTCGCTTCTGCGGCAAAGCCTTTCTGTAGAAACTGAATTCTGTCCTTCATAGACTGTTTCGCAATCTCGCTAGCGGCGTTGCCATCGTAACCATGGATGGTTTGCAATGTTTCGTTGGTAACAACTTCAATATTGGCGGCGCGCAACGCGGTGATATAGTTGCGGCCTTCGTCGCGCAGCGGATCAAACTCTGCGGTTTCTATATAGCTCAGGGGCAGGTTCTGCACGTTTGCGAGGCCCGGTGCTGCGTAGGGTGGCGTCTGCCCTTTTGGATAGCGGCTTAAATACATGTCCCACATGCGTTGGTTGGAAATCGCATTCCACAATGGTACGTCCACAAACTCCGTGGCAGACACAGAGGAGCAGGTGTTGTCCAATACCGGGTAGATCAGAAGTTGCGCGCACAGCGCGTCCAGTTTTTCATCTCGCGCTTTCTGCGCAACACCCGCCGCCAATGCGCCGCCGGCGCTATCGCCGCCCACAGCAATCTTTTTGGCATCGATACCCAGAGCGTTGGCTTCACGTAGCACCCACTCAAGCGCTGCAAAGCTATCATCGAAACCGCAGGGGAACGGGTGCCTGGGCCCCAGGCGGTAATCGACAAATACAACCACGCAACCCGCTTCGTTGGCATAGCGTTCACAACTTTCCAGATGCATGCTGGCGTAACTCATGGCGAAAGCACCACCGTGATAATAGAGCAGCGCGGGAGCTGGTTTTGGCAGGCCGTGAGGGGTCATCACAATGACCTTGAAATGACTGCCGTCCGCGCTTGCAACCGCGTGTTTCTGGATGTCGAGTGCGAAAGAACGTTTGGTTAGCCAACGCTGCAACGTCATAAAACCGTTAATCGCGCCCATGATAAACGCGTTGAATTTGAAGGTGATGACTGGAAATTTTGCGAAGTCGGGGTGGATATTGTATTTTTTGGTCATAGTTTTTTCTTTCAGGTTTGAAGTCGATGTGCGGAGAGTAGCAAACGATGTCGGCGGGACATACGAAAATTTTGACCGTATCGCAGGCTCCTGGTGTGTTCTCTATTCGATCATCCTGTTCGCTCCACGACAGCGTCTGCCAGTGCAAAACGCTCAATGGGAATAGGAAATAGTCCGTATCGTCATAAAACCGGCTGCGTGGCTGCATGCTAAAGATGAAATGCCGGGTTTGAAATGGCATACGCGAGCTGTTTGATTGCGCTGCGCGCTTGTTGGGTCGCGCGATGTCGGTCATGCTTGTGCCATTCAATAATACGGAGTGTTCGCGCCATGCTATCAAAATTCGACGATTACCCGATTCACCAGACTCCCGAGCCGGTATTTCACACCGCATCAAGCGATCGTTTTTTCTATGACCGCTACTGGTATAACGGTCACGCTCGCGATGGCAGTTTCTATTTTGGCGTGGGGATGTGCCGCTATGCCAACCTTGGCATTCTGGATTGCAGCTTGAGTCTTGCCATCGATGGCCATCAATACGCCTTTCACGGGTCCCGCCGTGCGCCCCAGGAACCGACCGATACCACGGTGGGGCCATTCGCAGTGCAAATACTGGAGCCCATGGGGCGTCATCGGGTGGTCATCGCTGCCAACGAGACCGGCATTGAATGCGATCTCATGTTCACACCCCGCACGGCCTGCATCGAGGAGGGTCGTCAGACATTGCGCAATGAGCGCTATATTGTGATGGACGCCACTCGTCTGGATCAGTTCGGCTTCTGGTCCGGTTGGATTCGCTACGACGGTAAGACACTCAAAGTAGATGGGCAAACCACCTTCGGTCTCAAGGATCGTTCATGGGGAATTCGTCCGGTAGGAGACGCCTATACTGGCGGTGCCCCACTGGCAGATTTTCAGGCAGTGCACTTTAACTGGATGCCTATCCACTGGGAGTCCGAGTGTAGCCTGGCGGGTTGGTTCGAGGATGCCACCGGGCACCAATGGCATACTGATCAGGCGTTCCTGCCGCTCTACCCGAATATGGACGCAATCCCTGGCACCACCGACCCGAATGCCCGCGTCTGGCAGGGGGAAGTGGAACACAACATCACCATGATTCCGGGCACGCGGCGGGCAAGCTCTGCGATTGTCACTATGCACGACCGTTCCGGCGAGAGTATGGAGGTTCATCTGGAGCCAGTGCTGCTGCACCGTATGAAGGGTCTGGGCTATCAACATCCAGAATGGGGGCACGGCAAGTGGCAGGGGGAGTTGGCCATCGCCGGCGAAAGCTTCAAAGACAGTGAACTTGATCCCCTGGCGCTGGAGAACCTGCATATCCAGCAAATCGTGAAAGCGACCTGCGGCGACAAGGTCGGCCATGGCGTGTTGGAGCAAATGCATATTGGCCCATCGACCAAGCTGGGTTTCGACGATTGGTTTGACGGCGCAAAATAGCCTTATTCCGTCGGAGAGTGCAAAATAGGCGCATCAAAAATATAACGATGTGTCAAAAGTTGCCGTCCGGCGGAGTAATGCGAAATGCGCAAGCAGAGAAGCTTATTGTCAAAAGTGCTGAGGATATTACTCGTCCTGGGTATTGTGAGTGTTGCTTTATCTCTGGCCGCCATCTGGAAGGTAGGCGCATGGAATATCGTTTTTCCATCCCTCCACCACGATACCGTGGCCCCGATAATCCCCAACGACCTCCGGTCCCCAACTGTGCTGGTGTTTTCCAAGACCAATGCCTTTCGCCATAAGGAGGGAATTGCCGGTGGCGCCAAGGCCTTGCAAGCGATTACCAGCAAACACGATTGGGGGATGTTCCATACTGAAAACGGAGCTGTTTTCAATGAGGCAGACCTGGCGAGATTTAGCGCCGTAGTATTTCTCAATGCGTCGGGCGATATCCTCAGTGACGAGCAGGAACGTGTCTTTGAGTCCTGGCTGCAGGCCGGTGGTGGATGGCTGGGTATTCATGCTGCGGGAGACTCTTCACATCGGGAATGGCAGTGGTATCGCGAAAATCTGATTGGCGCGACGTTCACCGCGCATATCATGGGCCCCCGGTTCCAAACCGCAGACGTTGTGCTGGAGAATCATGACCACCCGGCTATGCGTGGTCTGCCCAATATTTGGCAGCACGAGGAAGAGTGGTATTCGTGGGAGCAAAGTCCGCGGGCAGAGGGCTTCAATATACTCGCCACTATCGATGAGGATTCGTATGTCCCGGTGCAAAATTTCATGGGTAACGTGCGCGATCTGCGTATGGGTGACCATCCGGTGGTATGGAGCAATTGTATCGGCGAGGGCAGAACCGTCTATACCGCTATGGGCCATAAAGCTGAAGCTTTCGAGCAGGCGCAGTTCAGGCAGTTGATTGGCAATGCTCTAGCATGGCTTATCGAGGCTCCCAGTGAAGGCTGCTCTGCGCAGTCATCGGAGGAGTGAGGAGTAGCCCTTTTAAGGCAGAGCAGAATGGCACTGACTTAAGTTTACAAGTGGCACACAGGCGATAAATTGAAGCTAAGGCACCGGCCGCGAGATCGGCGCCAAACCGAGTAGAGCTTTTCGGGGCGCGCCGCAAATACACCCGTGTAGGCTTGTTTCATGGATGGCCGCCCCGACGAAGGCCGCACCACCCGCTATCGCCTCAGACGGTTCCTTTAAGCTCTGCTCGATTTGACGCTTTTGGGCTTCAATACGTGCCATTCAAGCCAGAGTAATGACTTCGGTCTCCAGAGGTGCGATATCACCTTCGGGCAGCTGAAACCGCCAGAACATGATGCCGTAGGGTCGGCCCTCGGTGTCCAGCCAGTTCGGCCGACCGGGATCGCGGTGTGCGAGTATCATTTCAAAATTACCGTCGGCGTCCAGCACCGTCTGCGCGCGGTTCAGTGAAACACTGCGTTCCTCATAGTCCAACGTTTGCAGGAAACGATTGAACAGTACGACGTTTGCGAAACGGCAGTCGGGAAAGCGGCCCCGAATCAGCAGGGCTTGGTCGGAACCCAGTACAAACGGCGCCATACTGTAGACGTTGTCGCGAGCGGCGTAGGTGATGGCTTCATGGCTGTCGTCCTTCTTTGGCGGTACAAACTGGTTCGGAACCCGCGACACCCAGCTCGGACTTTTGTCAGCACTCATGGTTATCACATTGCCCTTCACGAATGTCGTCACCCGGCGAATGCCCGCCGCGATATCGGTGTCATTCGGTGAGGCTCTTGGTGGTACTTTCTGCAAGTTCCGTATGTCGATGGGAATATGGTGCAGGCGGTCATTGTTGATGCTCTGCGCATGTTCGTAATAGTGGCGCGTGGTGATGCTGGTAGCACCCTTGGTCATAGGTAGCCAATTGCCATCGACCTTTTCAGTGCTGACTATAATCTCGTAGTCACCATTTTCATCGGCCGTGAACTGCGTGTCATTGAGGGTCGAACCGATACCGTCGCCGTCGGTTCCTGCACCCAGCTCCAGAGTGAAGCTGGTGTAAGTTGCGCCCGCGAGGTTGCCGCGCACGCGGTAACTGTGCTGATCGTCAATGACAGCTGAGTAGTAGCGCGCGTCGGGATTGTCGCCCAGCAATTTTTTATGCTGGTTGATAAATGACGTAAAGAAAGGCCTCGCAGGGTCTGCCTCGAGCCAATTCTGTAGCCCATGCATAAGCGCGTGCAACATGACGCGCCGTGCTTCGGCATAATCCTGTGGTGTACGCAGTTTCCACTCGGGGCTGGCAAAGGTCACTTCCAGTTCATCCAATGCTTGCTGAAGTTCCGCCAGCGCCTGAGCGGCCTGGCTGTCGGTCTTATTTTGAGCAGCAGCATTAGCAGCGGTAGCGATGGTCGGTGCCAGAAGCGTGCCAACCAACCCGCTCAGGGCTGCGCCTTTTAATAATTCGCGACGATGCATAGTGATGTCTCCCGATCAGTGCCGGCTGAATTGCCGAGCTGTTTATAGTGTGTATGCTAGCAGACTTTTAGGGCTTGTCTGCCAGCGGGCGCTGTCCTGCGCACAGTACATCTGTTACGCGTTCGGTATCCATGTATTCCTTTAGCTGTAACAACTTGCCATTGTGAAACTCGAACAAAAAGTGATAGTCGTTGGAGTATATCTGGCCTGAAATATGCTTGCCTTCGCTCGTCGCTTCCACGGCAACCTTGTCGCCTTCAGCGATCATGTCGATTACGACAAATTCAAGACCCTGTGGGAATACCTCAAAGATACCACCGGCGGAGGCGGCAATCTGCTCTCGCGAAAAAATACCGGATATTAGTGTGTTTCCCATGGTTTGCACGCAGCCGTCGGCGGCGTAAGTGTCGACAATGAAGTCCACGTCGCCTCTGTTCAGTGCGTCGAAGAACTTGATGACAATGGCTTTGTTGGTTTCACTCGTATGCATGATAACGTCTCGTTGTATTTTAGCTTCGAAGTTGGCGGCGCTCTAAATACTATAGTCTCTAGGCCGAATTGTATTAACTTTCTCTGCTAGCCCGCGGCCAAGCCGAGTAGAATTTTTTGGAACACGCCGTGAATATATCCATATAGGCCGCCCCGCGGATGGCCGCCCCACGGATGGCCGCCCCACGGATGGCCGCCCCAC
>JBDNIE010000184.1:0-19486 GCA_041688425.1 Halioglobus sp.
GACACAAACGGGGACAGACCACGTTTTTAGAAGCGTGGCCTGTCCCCCGCTTCCAGAGTCGATTGAGCTCGCACTGAAGTCGGGGCAACTGTTCGAACCGCAAAGCGTGCAAGCACTGGCGGATGGCCTGTCGGTGGTCGCGCTGTCACAGGCCAGCCTCGTGCCTGCTGCAACAGCGGAGCCGATGCAAACAGCGATGAGTCAGGAGGAAGTGAAGTCTGTATTTGCCGGCCTTCTAACCGCCGTTGCTGACAACAACCCCGAAGCGTTGGATATTGCGCAACGTCTGCTGGATGGGCTGGGGGAAGGCGCGCACGGATTTGAGCAATTGCACGCTGCGCACGAGGCGTTGGATATGTTCGATTTTGCCAGTGCGCAGGCGCACCTGCAGGAAGCAGCAGAAGTATTCGCGACTTGAGTCGCTAGCCCAAAAAAAACGCACCCGATATAGCCGCCCCGAAAAGAGTGCTGACAAATGCGATAGCGGAAAGCTCCAGGTGTGTCCTTTCGCTGACAGGGGGAAGCTTACGGTTTCGTCATCGGTATTTTTCCAGAAGGATTTTGTTTTTTTTATCGGCGTCCCTTTCGAGTGCGATCACTTTTTCCATAAAGACTTCAGCCGCAGGGCTTATCGCACGATTCTCTAACAGCAAGAAACCATAGGCCGGTTTAATCCACGGGTTTTGAAAATTCAACAAGACCAGCTCCCCGGACATCAATTGGGACTCAATCTGTAAAGGTACCGCCGCACCAATTCCGTCGCTTTGGCTGACAACTGTGCGCGCGGTTGTGATGTCGTCAATTTCAACGGCTGGTACCAGATGTCCGCTTGCAGGATCGATACTTGCCTTACCGGGAATGGCGTCTGCAAGCGCAGCGGGTACGCGAATCGATACCAAAGGAAACTGATCCAGATCCGCTCTACTTGGCTTAGCGGTGTCGGCCAGCGGATGGTTTTTGCGGCAGTAAAGAACCATTTCACGTGAGCTAACCCGTTTTACCAGCAAGTTACCCGCTGTCTCGGCGGCCTCTATCGTCGCGAACCCAATGTCTACAGTCCGGTTCAATACCATCTCGTTAACCAATTCCCAATTCCCGACGTAGCTACGATACTGCAGTTTCGGGAAGTCGTTAAGCATACTACCCAGCGCGCGGTTTCCAGATATTTCCGCAGGGTACACCCCCAGAGCGACAGCAAAGCGCCCGGCCCCCAACCCTCGCATGAGTTGCATTTCTCTTTCCAATTCCTCGGAGTCGGCCGCGATAGACTTTGCCCGGCGCAGAAAAACTTCTCCGTATCGTGTTGGTTTCACCGCTGTTTTGTGACGATCAAAAAGCGGCACACCCAAATCTGACTCCAGATTACGGATACTTCGTGAGAAGGCAGATTGGGAGATATTCGCTTCGAGAGCTGCGCGCGTAAAGTTGCCATGCTTGCGAAGGCACAGTGCGTGCACTAACTGGCGGTGACTAAGCATTATGCATTTATAGTCTTCAAATGATCTAATTAATGCATTAGACAGCACACTGACTGCATGGTCAAATCGGGTAACTCGCCTTTCCCCGTGGAGCAATAACGAATGAAGAACGTGTCTGCAGTGCTATGGACGAGCATCCTTGCCTCCACTGTTATGCTGACCACGCACATCGCATTAGCCGATTCGCAGCAAGCACCGGCTGACGCACAGGCAAAGCGCCCTAATGTTCTGATACTGATTGCGGACGATATGGGCTATAGCGATATCGGCGCCTTCGGCAGTGAAATCCAGACTCCGAACATAGATCGCCTGGCGGCAGAGGGGGCCATCTTTACCAATTTTCATGTGGGCGCCACCTGTTCACCCACCCGCACCATGATGATCAGCGGTGTGGACAACCACTTGGCGGGTCTTGGCAACATGGGTGAGATCATGGCGGACAACCAATTCGGCAAGCCCGGCTACGAAGGTTATCTCAACACCAGTGTGGTGAGTATCGCCACCGTAATGCGTGATGCGGGTTACAACACCTATATGGCCGGTAAATGGCACCTCGGCGGCAACCCGGAATCGATCCCTTCTGCCCGTGGCTTCGAGCAGACCTTCGCCCTTGCCGAAAGTGGGGCCGACAATTGGGTAGAGCAGCCCTATGCACCTATGTACGATCGCGTACACTATTTTGAAAATGGTAACGAGGTGTCGCTACCAACGGAAGACTACTTCTCGTCTGACTTTTATACTCAGCGTATTATCGAGAACATAGAAGCCGACCGCGAAAGAGGCAAGCCCTTTTTCGCATGGTTGGGTTACCAGGCCGTACACTACCCACATCAGGCACCTAAAGAGTTTATCGATAAGTATAACGGGGTGTACGACGGTGGCTGGGATGAGATGCGCCGCAACCGCCTGAAGCAACAAAAAGCATTGGGGATTTTTCCTGACAGCGTACAACTTGACGAGCAGTTTGAAAAAACGTCTTTCGGTGATTGGCAGATTCCCGACTGGAACTCTCTGTCCGCCGAAGAGAAAAAGTTTAACGCTCGACGCATGCAGACGTATGCCGGTATGGCCGACAACATGGATCACAATATTGGCAAGCTACTGAATTATCTGGACGAGATCGGCGAATTGAATAACACCTTGATTATTTTTCTGGCAGACAATGGCACCGACCCTAATTTGTTATCCTCCAAGAAAGAGTATCGAGACTGGTATATGAAAAATTATCAGTATACTTACATGGAAGATTACAAGGGCGACTACTCTGCTATGGGCCAGAAGGGTTCCTACACCGATTATGGCCCGGGTTGGGCGGCGGCTGCCAACAGCCCGAACAGCTACTACAAAACTTTTTCCACCGAGGGCGGTTTACGCGTACCGTTTATTGCACGCTACCCCGCAGCCATTCCTGCGGGTCACCGATCCAACACATTTGCCTTCGTGAGAGACATCTACCCGACCATCCTCGAGGTAACGGGTGTGGATATGCCCGGCGAAACGTATAAGGGCAGAAATATCCACGCCCCCGACGGCACAAGCATTTGGAACGTGATGACAGGCAAAGCAGAAACCGCACACCCGGATTCGGAGGCCATCGGGTATGAACTGGCCGGAAGCAGCGCCGTATTTAAAGGCAAGTACAAACTGTCCAACAACCCCCCACCAAAGGGTACGGGTGAGTGGGAGCTATACGACATCACTATTGATCCAAGCGAGATCAACAATTTGGCGTCGTCGAAGCCAAAAATGGTGAAAGAAATGATCGCCGACTATGAACACTATGCAACTGAAGTTTCTCTAGTACCCGTGCCGGAAGGTTACAACCCACTACTGCAGGTATTGAAGAACAGTAAACGAGCTCATTACTAGAACGCGGCTGCGGACAGCATACTTGGGGCACTGGAATTCAGAGCCGCGGGCTCATGTACAAAATGTCTTTGTCCTGATCAATTTCAAAACGATAGCGTTGCAATACATTCATGCCTAACAGGCCATCAAGGCCTGCCGAAGGCTCAAAATCAAGCACTGCAATCTTGGGGTTAGGTATGTTTATCTCGCCCAGTTGAATAGAGTCCACTTGGTAAATCTCGCCCTGGGTCATCCCGTTGGCGGTGTTGAAGAGTTGCGTGCCGAGATACTGGGCCCCGCGGTTTTCCAGTTGGCTGAAACTCTCTTTGGACAGTGTCGTTATGGAGGCACCAGTGTCTATCACTAGCGCCAGCGGGTTCCCGCCGTTAATGATCGCTGCAACGTTATAGTGATTCCCGCGACGAGTAAGGGGTATCTCATGTTGTGGCCGAGTCTCAGACAAAGGTTGCTCAGAAACATTGGCTAACTGTCGATTGAGCGCTGCCGTCCACTCAACATTGATCCTGTTATCGCTTTCGCGCAGTGCCAGCAGCAACTCCCGGCTGCGCTGTATCTCGCCGATCCTCTCGTACAGTGATGCCCTGCCTAGCTGCGATATATTTGTAGCAAGATCGCTAGCCTCAAGGAATTCATAGAAACCCAGTAACTTGATCCAGTCCTGCTGCCCGGTCAGTTGCTCTTCCGTTGCTGCAATCAGACGCGCCACACCGGTCGCCACGCTTGCCCACTCTCCGGGATTCAAGGCGTAGGTATTTGCTATCTGGAGCGTCCTCGCCGCCTCCTCAGGAGCGCCGCAGAAACTCTGGTTATCCGCCAACAGCAGTAATACATCGATATCTGCGTAGTAGGCTTGCAACCACCGCTGTACCAAGTCAATAAAGGCGCCATCAGCACACCCTTGAATACGGGCGCGCAAGTAGTCAACTAGCTGAGGCTTCAGGAATGCCTGGTTTCCATCGTCAACCTGAAGCGTAGTTTCGTAATACGCAATCGCCTGATCATATTTGCCAGACCCCAACAGTTCTGCAAAGCTTGCTGCCTCAGCTGGTAGCGTTGACCGAGGCAGTGAAAGCGGGATTACAGCATTGGTTTTTTCCGCAGCGGAGCGCTGCATTGAGGTGCCAGGGGCTACTGGGAGATCGGAGGGCGCGACAGGCGCTTGCGCGAGCAATAGATGCCTTTCGTGGGTCAGTTCACGCAGCCACCACCCTGCCACTGCTCCAGAAAGCACCAGACAAACACTTATCACTAAGCGCTTCATAGAAGCAGTTTATGCGGAATGCTTTTGTTAAACATAACGGTACCTGTCCCCATTTTTCCAGCTTCAGCGCGGACTCAGAATACCCTCGGGCGCGGGTTCTGCCATTCTGTCGCCTGCCGTTGCTGCAACCGTTTTACCGTGCAGGCTCACATGGTCGAGCTGGTTGCGATAGCGCGGTGGTGTTGCCGCGACATCATCGGCGGCGAAGGTGATCATTTGGTTGCCTAGAACATCGGGTGACCCGGGCGTGAGTTTGTCCTGCCACCAGAACTCAAATGTCGCCGACTCCGCTGTCAGATGCACAATGCCATAGCCGTGATCAACCCATTCCACGAACTGGCATGCCGGGGTGCTGTTCAGTAATCCGCGTTCCACGCCGCGCGAGGCCGCAACTTGTTCCGCTGCTGTTGAGTTCGGTGAGCTATTGGCAATGATTTCATCGAAGCCACCTCTGCCCATGGAAGTTGGCGCGAATTCAATGCCTACCGAGCCGCGCCTGGCATTGTCGATGGTTGTGTTGGCCGTGCTGTCGCGGTAAAAGCCGGCAGCGATATTCTCTGGTGTTGAGCCATTGAGGGTATTTGGTGTGACACCTCCGGACCGATAGCCGGGAAGGTCCTTCTCGACGAGATCCGATCCCCAGTTGCCGTGCATGTCGCCGGAGACCACGATGTTGTTGTGTACCTGCTGCTCGGAATCGTTTTCGCCACGCAGGAATTCCAGTAGTTGGCGCCGTTCTTCGGGGTAGTTTGCCCAGCGCGTGAGGTCACTGGTAATCCATGTCTGGTTGACGAGCAGCCGCCAGCGTTTTCCCTGTTGTTGCGACGCCAGCATGCCGGCCGTTAGCCAGTCATACTGCGGTCTTGAAAACAGACTGATCCCAGAGGACAAATGACTGTTGTCGGAAACCACTTCAGGCCGCTCTCGCGAGGGGAGGTAGAGCTGGGTATCCAGGCAAAATATATCGGCCATCGGGCCGTAATCCAGTTTGCGGTAAATCTGTAGCGAATCCGCAGGCATTGGATAGCTACCGTCGTCTACCAATACAAACTCCCCGCTGCCGTCAGCGCGCACCGGCCGGGTAGGCGTCCATTCGTAAAACACCCTTGTGGTATCGCTTAGGGTTGTTGTCTGGACACTGTCATCGACGCTGCTGTCGTCAAGTTCATTGCCAAAATTTACGGAGATATCGTGGTTGTCCCAAATAATAGCCCAGGGGTGTTGCTGGTGTGCGCGCAGTAGGTTTGGATCAGCGCGATACAGCGCGTAGCGGCGGCGCACTTCGTCCAGGTTTAACCAGTCGCGGTAATCGACATAGTTGATGTCGGCAATATCGCGCCTCGCGCGTACTTTTTCGTCTTCGTCAACGAATTCGTAGATGTAGTCACCGCAGTGAACGACAAGATCGATATCGTTGCGATTGGCGAGATGTCCGTATCCGCTCCACCAGGATGACCAGTAGCTGGAGCATGACACAACGGCAATGCGCACAGCGTTAACATCCTGTGCTGGTGCGGTGCGCGTCCGCCCAATAATCGATGTCAGCCCGCCGAGCGCGTTGAACTGGTAGTAGTACGTAGTTGCAGGCGCAAGACCTACCACATCAACCTTGACGGTCCAGTCGTGATCAGCAACAGCATCCTGTGTGCCGCTGCTGATCACATTAGACATGCCGGGGTCGGTTGCTACCCGCCACTCTACGGGCAGGGCGGGTAAGGAGAACTCTTCTTCGGTCACTCTGGTCCAGATGATGACGCGTTCAGGCAGCGGATCACCGCTGGCAACGCCGTGCGCAAAGGGCAGTTCCGAGACAATTGGGAAATCGAAGTTATCCGAAAGTACCGGGCGCTCGGGTAGTGGCTCTGGTGGGGGCAATGCAGCCCCCCCTTCAATGCGCAGATTGTCGTTGCCGTTGGAGCAGCCGGGCAGGGCCGGCACCAGGGCGACAACACCTAGGCCCTTGAGGAAAGTACGACGACTGGGTGGCATCTTGAGTCTCCTTTAGCACACAGATTAGAGCTGCTGTATGACGATTGTGTGAATGCCATCGCAACACCTGCTGTTTGGCAATATAGCAGAGGAGCGGCCGCATGGCTGGTGAATGTTGTGTGTCATCTGATTGCCTTCTGCGGATGGTATACAGTATGCACTAGCGGCTTGACACTGCGGGCAGCTCGCTGTCGGCAATCGAGGTTTTGATGCACTGGTTTCTGTTTGGCAGTTTTTTAGTGGGACTTCTACTGCAGCCGATTGCGTCTGCCTCAGTCGCTTCTGATATCAGTAAGGTCGAGACTTCCACCGATAGGATCGCGCAACTGAAGCCGCCGAAAATCCAACTGGGAAGCAGGCCGATG
The DNA here is from genome assembly GCA_041688425.1 of Halioglobus sp. Taxonomy (GTDB): domain Bacteria; phylum Pseudomonadota; class Gammaproteobacteria; order Pseudomonadales; family Halieaceae; genus Marimicrobium. The sequence continues at coordinate 6,963 of JBDNIE010000184.1, forward strand.
TTGCTGGTTGGGCAGATGGAAGAGAGCGAGCTCAAGAAGCAACTACAGAGCTGCCAAGAAGATGTTTTCAGGCGGTCAGACTTTTCCATTGCGCATCGTGGCGCACCGGTGCGCTTTGCCGAGCATACTAGAGAGTCCTATATCGCGGCGGCAGAGCAGGGTGCGGGACTGATCGAATGCGACGTGACGTTCACCCGCGACAGGGAGCTAGTGTGCAGACATTCGCAATGCGATCTGCATACGACCAGCAATATTCTCGAGTTACCAGAGTTAGCGGAAAAGTGCAGCGAGCCGTTTCGGTCTGCGAGATACGACGCGGCAACAGGCGCCATGCGTTCCAGCGCTTCCGCGCGCTGTTGTACCAGCGATATCACGCTAGACGAATTCAGGCAGCTTAAGGGCAAGCGGGATGAGCAGTTTGCCGGGGCCAAGTCAGTGCGCGAGTATCTGTACGGGACGGACACTGACGCTGCCGCCTCGCGCGCGAACGGCACGCTGATGACGCATCGCGAGAGCATCGAGTTGTTCAAGCAACTCGGTGTGCAGATGATTCCTGAACTCAAGCTGCCGGAGATTGAAATGCCCAACGATTTTACCCGGCAGGATTACGCGCGAAAAATGCTCGATGAGTACAGGGCTGCGGGCGTCTCGCCTGCGCAGGTCTGGGCGCAATCATTCAGTCTCGCCGACATACGATTCTGGATGAAGCACTATCCTGAATTCGCCCCGCGGCTGATCTATCTGGATGACCGATACGATGACCCTGATTTCGATCACACGGATCCTGGCACATGGACGCCGGGCATGCAGGAATTAGCCGATAGTGGTGTGCGCATCATCGCGCCGCCGATATGGATGCTGGTGGCGGCGCAAGGCCAAAACATCGTGCCTTCTATTTATGCGCAACAAGCGCGGGCGGCGGGTCTCGACCTCATCACATGGTCTGTGGAGCGCTCAGGGTCGCTCACCAATGGCGGTGGCTGGTATTACCAGAGCATCGCTCCACTGATCAACAATGACGGCAATACGATGGATATCCTGCGGGTGCTGGCAAACGATGTAGGTGTTCGCGGCGTGTTCTCGGACTGGCCCGCCACGGTCACTTACTTCGCCAACTGTATGGGCTTGCCCTAGAGCCTATCGACTCCTAGCCAATTTCGGTTTGCCACCAGCCAAACAATTCCATCAGCCACGCTACGCCAATGTGCAGGCATACGCCGCCCCAGATATTGCGGGTACTCAGGGAAATAATACCCAGCACATAGCCACCAAAAATTGAGCTGATCGCTTCCCCCATCGGCTTGTCAAAATGCAGGAAGCAATAGGACCCGATCATCGTTAGTACGGCGTAAGGCCCGAGTATACGAGTGAAAGCCAGTACCAGTAAGCCACGGTAAACCAGTTCCACCGAAATGAAGTCACTGCCATAGCAAAGCTCATACAAGGCAACCGCCTGCCAGCGCGGCCGCTGATACTCCGTGAGAAACAGATCCATATCGGCCTGCAGTACGCGGGGGTAGTATTCTTGGATGTCGCTCATAAACGAGCCGATGCCTAGCACCACAGCGGTAATCAGCAACATTAACAGGTACGGTCTGGGATCGAACTTTTGCACGGAGAGGCCATGCCAGATCTTCGGTTGGTCCTGCTTTTCTAGGAAGTAATAGGCCGCCAGCAATGGCAGCCCTGTGATCACCAGGCTGGATGACCAGTAGAGGCACTGGCGAATAAAAAAGAATGCGTCGCGCGGGAAAAACTCCGCTAGATAGTCGATGCCGCAGAACGCCCTGCCAAAGGCCAATATGCCGACACCTACCAGCAGCTTCAGCCAGAACTCCCGTTTGACGAAGCAGTTCTCGATCTTGCCCAACACCACCAGAATCAAACTGATAACGATAATGGGAAAGGCGTGAAACAGAAACATCCACAATCATCGAATGGGTTGGCCGTAATATGCGTTGATGACGCTGTGTTGAAAATCGAACCGATAATTGACGGCGATGCAAACAGCCAGAAAGAGGGCGATACTGAAATACAGCTTCCAGTCGACATACCGTCGTTGATAGTCCAGCAGGCATCCCACTACCTTTTGCATAACGCTATGTCTGTCTCTGTCTCTGTCTCTGTCTCTGTCTCTGTTATTTGTTATCAGCCGCTCCCGTCGCCTGCGTTGATGAGGGCTCGAAGCTTGCCAAGGAGTATGGGCAGGTTTGGCAGGTCCTAGCAAACACTGTCTGAGCGGCAACTTCGCCGTGCAATGGCCGATGTTGCAGTAGAGTATGTCGTTGTTGCTATTCGCAGCTGGGCTCCGGGCATCACGGTCCGGGTGTGAAGTGAGTGGCCAAGGGCTGCCTGTTTCTGTTATTTTGAGCGCAGGTTCGAATAATAATTCTGGAGAATGTCGATGCCTTCAACACGACCACGTCTTATATCACGGGCATCCTGTGTCATCGCGCTCGCGGTTCTTCTGGCCGCCTGTAGTAATGGCAATAACAATAGCGGGAATGGTATCGATGTACCGGCCCCGACCCCGCCGCAGTCGACAGTGTCCGCGCGACTCGCCACAGACGCGGATCTACTGACAGGGCCTCTGGCGCGCGGCAGGGCCGGGGACTTCGTACTGGAGAACGAGAATCTTCGGATTATTATCCAGAAGGCTGGCAGGCAATGGCTCAGTATTGGGACATTCGGCGGCAATATTATCGACGTCAGTCGCAAAGATTCATCGGGTGGGATGCTGCCCGATCATCTGGAAGAGTTTGTGATGGGCCTTAACATCGAGAACACGCCCAACTATACGGATGTGCGCATAGAGCGCGACGGCAGTGATGGAGAGTCTGCTGTCATTTGCGCCACCGGACCCGATGACCTGCTTGAGCTTGCCAATGCCAGTTCTTCCATCCGCGATTTCGGCGCGAGCCTGCCGGCCAGTGCCGATGATCGCGATTTACCGGTAGAGATTGAGACCTGCTATACCGTTGAGCCAGGCGCCCGCTATGTGACGATGGACACCACAATTCAAAATCAGGACTCTGATGATTTGCCCATATATCTGACGGAATACCTGAACGGATCCGGCCAGGTTGAGTTCTTCCAGCCCTACGCGGGTTTTGGCGAGCCCCTGTTTACACCATCCTGCCCTGAGGAGACCTATCTGGCCTGCGACGCGCTGGAAGGTGGCCTGTGTGATCAATGCAATTTTGTCGCCTATAGCGGCGTTGATGGCGGTACCGGCGTTTCCTACGGATTGATTCACGCGGAGCAGCGTTCATCGAGTTTCTCAACGGTCGGCATCAACATCGTGGTGTATGGCGACGCAGCGCTGAGCCTGATTCTGGGTATCGTCCCTGCGAACTACTCGGTACCTGCAGATGGAAGTTTGTTGTTACGACGGTATTTTGCGGTCGGCGACGGCAGCGTCGCCAGCATTGCGGACATTCGCGATGAGATCTTCGGTATCCAGACAACGCCGGTAAGCGGCACCGTGAGCAGTGCAGGGCAGCCACTGCAGGATGCACAGGTGGCGGTGTATCAGCTTCTGGACGTGGAGTCCGGTCCACCGACACTCTTTATGGTCAATCACAGCCGCACCGATGCCACTGGCGGCTATACGCTCACCCTGCCACCGGGAGACTACCAGATCAGGGCCAATGCGGAGGGTTATCGCTTTCCCGAGAGTGATCCCGCTGCGTTGACGGTAGCCGGCGATGCCGTGCAACGCAATTTTGAGATGCCAGAGTCGGGGTATATCGACGTGACCGTGATAGATGAGACAGGGCCCGGTCCCGCCAAATTGCAATTGGTAGGCTTTGATCCCAGCCCACCCTTAACCAATGTCGTGAGCGGTAATGAAGCCGGCATTTTTGGCGATGTTAGAGCAGACTCTCTGCCGTTTGGTATAGCACAGGCCGCCTTTATTGATCGCAATGGCGCAAGCGAGAGAATCACCCTCGAACCTGGCGAATATCAAGCAGTGATCTCCCGGGGGCCGCGCTATTCAGTCTACAAGCAGAATGTAACCATTATTCCTGGTCAGGTCGCGACCGTGCAGGCTGAAATAGTCAAACTGCTCGACACCAGTGGCTTTGTGCATAGCGATTTTCATGTTCACTCCATCGATAGCCCTGATGGGGAAGTGACTCGTGAGGAGCGCGTTGCCGTCATGCTGGCTGAAGGTATGGATTTCTTTACGCCCTCCGATCACGGCGTGCGCTCTGATTTTGTTCCCACCATCAAGGCGATGGGTGTGGAAGACCTGATCGGTGTGGCAGCCAGCAGCGAAACAACTACGTTCGATTACGGCCATTTCAACAGTTGGCCGGTGTGGGTTGATCCCGACAGTATCAGCGGCGGCTCTTTCGACTGGGCCGGCGCCGCTCCGGCGGGTATGGACTTTCCGTCTTATGGCTTCTACAACTTATCACCGGCACAGATTATTGCCGGATTGCTCGATGACCCGATGGACAACCTGGTGCAGATCAACCACATCGGCTCACACTTTGGTGCTGGCGGGTTGGCCATTGATACGGGCATGACGCCACCCCAATCCAGCGCCGATTTGTCACAGAAGCGCCTCGATCCCTCCATTGGTAACGCGTTCGACGCTGGTTTCGATGCGCTTGAAGTGTGGATAGGTACCAATGGCCGCAGCGGCATACTCAATGAATTTTTGGGTCAGAACGCCGGCGACTGGTTTAATCTCATCAACCAGAACCTGGTGCGTATCGGCATTGCTAACTCCGACACGCATGATCGCAGGTTCACGCAGGTCTCGGCGCGCACTCTGGTTGCGAGCGCGACTGAAGATCCGCGCGCTCTCACTACGGGTGCGGAGGCGCTGGCCGCAAACGTACTGGCAGGCAAAGCTATCGCCACCAATACACCCTTCCTGTTGTTGCAGGCAGACGGGCAGTTCGCTGGAATGCCGCAACGCGCCGGGCTGCGCCTTGAGGAAGACAACACCCTGTTGGCGGATTCCGGTAGTGATGTTGTGCTGACTGTTACCGTCAGCACCCCTGCGTGGGCCGGGGTAGATACTGTGGAGTTCTATATCAACAACCAGCCCGAGTTGACCAGTGCGCCCGGCCGCGCTGCTCGCTACGGCGTTTGCCCGAATGCACAGATAAGTGCCGGTGACGCGGGCTGGGAGGCGGTAGAAGTGGTGATCAACCCGGCAGTACAGGGCGGCTCGCGCACCGATATTACCGCAACCTTGATGCTGGACGAGGTCACTGAGGACACCTGGATAGTGGTAACTGCGCGCGGCACTGACGGCGTCTCGGAACCGTTATTTCCCGTGTTGCCCGCCAGCCTCGCCAGCAGTAGCAACACTACGCTGGCAGATTTGACCGACGGTAATCTCGGTGAGAGCGGCACGCCTGCATTCGCCTTCACCAACCCCTTGTTCGTTGATGTCGATGGCGATGGTTGGTCCGCGCCTGGTGTTGTCAATGCAGCGTGCCCGCAGATTGTCCTGGATTGACGTGTTCGTCGGTAAGCTCGCCGGCAAGAAAGGCAATAGGGTAGGCCGTAAGCTAGCCGCCTGACTATAGCGGCAGTCATGGCGCTTGCGCCGGCGAACTCGAACAAGGGAAACACGATGACCGATACGATAGTGCAGGCGGGCGCCAAAGAGAGATTGCAGCCCATCCGGGTGGGTTTCTTCGAGACTCTGCGCCTGGTGATTAAAAGCTATACCTATCCGCGAGAGCATGCGCAGGAGTTGCAAGCCCGCTTCGGGAATGCGGTCATGCAGAAAATGGCGCGCAGGACATTTGTTCACCTGTTTGGCGCTGACGCGCACCGCCTCGCCCTGATAAACGAAGGCCAGGTCTTTTCCAATAAGAAAGCGTGGGACCAGATTATCGGTCGTATCTTCCCCAACGGGTTGATGCTGCGGGATGGCGACGATCACCGCTACCACCGCCGCCTGATGCAAGCGGGTTTTAAAAGTGCCGCGATGCAGCGCTACCTCGTGAAGATGGAGCCGCAGGTGCAACAGGCGGTCGGCGCGTGGCCGGTGGTTCCCGGGCAGCCACTGCAAGTATTTCCCGCTTTCAAGCAGATGACGCTGGATCTGGCCGCTTCGGTTTTCCTCGGCATGGACCTCGGCGATGAAGCTACCAAGCTCAATGACGCGTTCGAGGCCACTGTGGCCGCCTCCATGCCCAAGGTCCCGCTGGCCATCCCCGGCACTATCCTGTGGCGCGGTATTCGAGCGCGCGAGTACATGTGCCAGTATTTTCGTAAGCAGCTGCCCGAGAAACGGTCACGCGAAGGCACTGACATGTTCTCACTGCTGTGCAACGCCACCGATGAGGATGGCAATCGTTATACAGACCAGGAAGTCATCGACCACATGAATTTTCTGATGATGGCAGCACACGACACCACCACCAGCACCCTCACTAGCATGACCTATGCGCTGGCACGCTACCCCGAGTGGCAGCAGAGGCTGCTTGAGGAAGTCGATGCGCTTGGCGTCGAGCACCTGCGTTATGAGGATCTCGATCGCCTGGTGGAGACGGAATGGGTGATGAAGGAAGCGCTGCGCATGTACCCGCCGCTGTCCACACTGCCCAAATACAGCGTCGCACCGTTTGAGTTTGAAGGTTTGCAAATGCCCGCCGATGCCATAGTGATCACCTATCCAATACATACGCATTACATGGAAGAGTACTGGTCAGCGCCCAATACATTTGACCCCGAACGATTCAGTGACGAGCGCGCGGAGCACAAGCGGCATGCGTATTGTTGGGTGCCGTTCAGCGGCGGTGCGCACATGTGTATTGGCTTGCACTTTGCCATCATGCAGATAAAGCTGGTGATGTTTGAGATGCTGCGCCGCTATCGCTGGTCGGTGCCCGAGGGCTATGAGATGCCAGTGCAGCAATCCCCGATCTCCAAGCCGCACGATGGGCTGCCGGTGTATTTTGAGCGGCGAACCTGAACCTGAACTTATAGCCTGAACCGGATAACCCATGACTGCGCGCAACATGAATGACGACCCCCGTATTGACCCCCGTATCAAGGCCCTTATGGGGGCGATGAACCTCCCGCAGGGTGTCGATGTGGCCAGCCGTGAAGAAATGCTGGAGAAAGCCAATAATCCGAAAGCGCAAGCGATGGCGGAAGCGTTTCGAGGTTTTATGGAGCTGTGCGACACGCCCGAGATAGCGCCCTCCACCGGGCTCGAAATCAGTACTCTCAGTTTCACTTCCGAACCGGATGGCAACACCATCAAGGTGCAGTTTATTCGTCCGCAATCCTCAGAGCCACTGCCCTGTGTTTACTACATTCACGGCGGCGGTATGCAGTCTCTGTCCTGCTTCGATGGTAACTATCGAGCCTGGGGTAAGATTATTGGCGCGTGCGGCGTAGCGGTAGCCATGGTCGATTTCCGCAATGCGCTAACCCCATCCTCCGCACCGGAAGTTGCCCCTTACCCGGCGGGATTGAATGATTGCGTGGCAGGCATCAAATGGCTGGCCAGTGAGGCGCAAGCGCTGCGCATTGATGCATCGAGAATTATCGTTGCCGGTGAGAGCGGCGGCGGCAACCTGACGCTGGCCACGGGTATACGTCTAAAGCGTGACGGCGCTCTGCACTTGATCAAGGGTCTGTATGCGTTGTGCCCTTATATCGCTGGCATCTGGCCGCTACCACAGAACCCATCCTCCACCGAGAACAACGGTCTGCTGCTGGATCTGCACAATAACAACGGCGCCATGGCATACGGCATCGATGAACTGCACAAGCGCAACCCGCTCGCGTGGCCTGGATTTGCGGAAGACGACGATGTGGCGGGTCTTCCGCCCACCGTCATCAGCGTAAATGAGTGCGACCCTTTGCGTGATGAGGGCGTTAACTTTTATCGATTGCTGTTAAAAAATGGTGTTGCAGCGCGGTGCCGGCAGGTCATGGGCACCATCCATGGCACTGAGATCTTTCCGATATGCTGCCCGGATATCAGCCGTGACACCGCGCGTGACCTTGCGGCTTTTTGTCGGGGGGATTGACGCAGGCGCCCTAAAAGGCAGTGCATAACGTTAGTATTTTTGCCTCGATAGGAACGTATTGACCCGCCTGAAGACCCCATCTAATATCGGGTGGTCAGTTACTAAAGTGGATAATAATATGAATAACCAGCTTTCCTCGCTGCTCGCTGTCTGCGTGCTAATCGTCGCCACGGGCTGCTCCGACGGCAACAACTCCCGTAATGTGCTGCTTGCTGCCCCGGTGATTGACCCCGCACCGAATCCGGGACCCAATGAGGAAGTGGCGGTTCCGGCGCCTCCGCTGGACTGCGACCCACTGACCCCCAGCTACTGTGGCTTTCCGTATCCCAATAATTACTGGTCGGTGGAGGATTCCAGCACAGTTACCGGGCTGCGCCTGGCACTGCCGCAGGTCATCATGCCCCGTAGCGCTGCAGGCCAGCAGTCCGGTACCGCTCCGTTCAATGAGATGGATGGATTTTCACCGGGCATCGCTGCGATGACGCATATGCCCGGTGCGACCGTGGCGGGGCTGGCGACACCGGACACCATTGCCGCCTCGCTGCTGCCGCAGTCGCCCACCGTCATCATCAATGTCACAACGGGAGAGCGACTGGCGCACTGGGTGGACCGCGATGAGTATGTGGTGGAGGCCAAACTGCGTGTTGGCGATATGGAGCGACTTCCCCGATTCAATATTGACCGCGATATCGACGAACTGCGACAGGAGCAGGCGTTGATGCTGCGCCCGGCCATTCGACCGGAGGACGCCACCCGGTACATCGTAGCTATTCGCAATGTGATCGACGCTGACGGTATGGCACTCGAACCATCGCCCGGATTTTTGGCACTGCGCGATGGCACGCCTTCGGATGACCCCATTATTGAGTCCCGGCGCGCTCATTTTGAAGAGTTGTTCAACACGCTTGAGGCACAGGGCATCGCACGTGGCGATCTACAGATAGCATGGGATTTCACCACCGCCAGTCGCGAGAACAATACGCAGGCGATGGTGCATATGCGTGACGACGCACTGGCCAATTCGCCCGCAGGTGTCCCTTACGCTATAACAGTAAAAAATGAGTCCCTGATCGATGGTATGGCCTGCCGGCTCGAAGTGACCTTCGACATGCCTCTGTATATGACGCAAGGTGAAACAGGCGGCCTGCTCAATCTGGGGGAGGACGGTCTGCCACAACAAAATGGCACCTACCCCTATGCTGCCGCGCTGGTCATACCCATGAGCGCACAAACCGAGGCGGCACCGTTGGTCGCGTTCGGCCACGGCCAGCTGGGAGCAAAAGAGCAGGTGCTGGGTTTTCAGCCGATCGCCGCCGCCCAGAACTTTGCGGCATTTGGTCTCGATTTCAAAGGCTTTGCATTTGATGACGTGGTTACCGTGGCGGCTGCGCTGACGGGTGACATTGCCACCTTCCGCGCCGTTCCGGAGCGCATGCACCAAGGCTTGTTGAATTTCCTGGTGGCGATGCGCACCCTGGCAGTCGCGGCCGATGGTGGCCCTGCTACACCATTGAACGAGGCCCTCAATACGCATTGTGGGGGCGCGGCCATCGACGGCTCAAAGCGCTATTATTTTGGCGGCAGCCAGGGCGGAATTCTGGGTGCTAGCCTGATGGCGCTGACCACCGATATCCAAAGAGGTCTGCTGGCGGTGCCCGGACAGTCCTATAATCTGTTGCTCAATCGCAGTGTCAACTTCGACCCCTACGCGACCGCTATTTATGCGACCTACAACTGGAACGCGCTGGATATGCAGTTGAATCTGGCCCTGTTGCAGGGCTTGTGGGACCGAGCAGAGCCCACCGGCTATTCGAAATATATCCGTACCAATCTGCTGCCGGGTACCCCCCCGCACGAGGTATTGATTCAGGTTTCCAAGGCCGATCACCAGGTCACCAACCTTGGCGCGCACATTATGGCGCGCACTATCGGCGGAGTCGTGAACCTGGCGCCTTTGATCCGCGACGTCTGGGGTCTGGATGTTGTCACCGGTGAACATACCGGATCGGCGATGATTGAGGTGGATTTTGGTAACCCCGACCCTCCTATCACCAACATCCCCCATTGGGGCGATGAGATGCGAGATCCGCATGGCCGCGCCACAGAACTGCGCAATATCGGCGACAGCCTGAGTAGGTTTTATGCCACCGGAGTTACCGAAAACCTGTGTGCTGGACCCTGTGATGCGGACGATATTCAGTAAACGGAGGTCCGTGGCGCAAAAGTGCGATGTGAATCTATAAACGGGCCTTAATGTGTTTGGCGAGTGTTGATTGTTTGTTACTTTACAGCGGTAATGGGGAGCCCCGCTGTCTGGCTTGAGCGGCTATACAAGCGCTGCAACCCTGTAAGGGGGGTGTACACTATGAGATATCGCCAAATAGTCCCTGCGCTGATCGCGGCAATGGTTGCGGTCATGTGGCAGGTCAGTATTTCGGCCCACGCCAGCTACGTTATGGAAGCTGACGGTCTTAGCTTGAGCGCGGAATCTGGAGATTTGATTGCCGCGGGCGCTAACTTCGACGTAGTTACCCAGGATTTGGGCATTGCCCCCCAGGATGCCGTTCAGATCGCGCTCACCAACTTGAGCAATTCGGCTGGCCTGCGCGGCAACTTGCTACTTTGGTCGCATGTGTCCTTTGGGAATATCGCCACGCAAGATGCCGATTCTGATGAACTAACCTCCGCTTTGCAGGCCGCCACGACAAATACTGTGGCCGTTGGCAGCAACCAGGATTTTTCGCACTATGACGATGGTATCAGCGACGTAAGTCAGAATCCGAATGGATTCGATGGTGGTGATACCGTTGCGGGAGATGTAAACGGCAGTAATTACTCTTATGCGATTGAAGCTCTTCCCGCCAGTGTCGAGAAATTGCCGACCCTTGATGCCAGTGCGATTTTCTGGATTCTCAAACCCGCCGAATTCGAATCTTATAGCCAGATGATTGCCGCACGTTTCGGCTTTTGAAAATCCATTGCAGGCGATGACGTGGCGGTAGCCATGGTAGAGTTAATTCACTAACACATTAAATGGAAAGCGCAATAAAAACACCGAATCACAGAGGGTATCGCAGCTCGCAATCACGACGTGGGAGACGCAGGAGAAGGCATCAGCCTTCCCGTAATAGATGGCGTCGCGTGTTGATTGCGTTGGGAGGCGTTGTTGGTCTGACCGTGATTGGTTTTGGCTTTTATGCTTTTCAGCCAGAATCCAGTGAATCGGAGCATATCGAACAGGCGCTCCACTACAAGACAAAAGGAGATCTGCAGTCCGCAATAGTAGAGTTGCAAGCGACGGTTCTGAAAGAACCCAACAGCATTGATGCCCGCTGGTTACTCTCTGAGCTTTATTTGTTGCAGCGCAATGGGGCCGACGCGCTTGCGCAACTGGAGCGTGCACAAGAACTCGGTGTGAGCGGGCGCGAGTTTAATGATCGATGGGTAAGCGCACTGCTCATGGATCGCCAGTTTGAAAAAGCTCTGGCGAGACTGGCGTTTATGGCGCCGACTGCAGACGATCCTACCGTGCTGATCCTCCGCGGCCGGGCACGTCTGGGTCTGGGCCGATTTGACGAAGCACGAGAAGCTTTTGAGGAAGCACTGCGTCTCACGCCTGACAGTTCTGAAGCCCGGATTGGTTTGGCCACTACCGCGTTTGCACTGCAGAATGTTGAGGACGCGCAGCGGCATCTCGAGGAGGGCCTTAAGCTGGAACCGGATAGTTATCTGGGCTGGATGCTTAAGGGTGAGATAGCCATCTCTGTGCACAATGCTGCCGGCGCGCAAGCAGATTTTGAGCAGGCACTGCGCATTGTCGAGGGAGACCTGCCGGCGCAATTGGCGCGGTTGCAGACTTTATTGGTGCAAGAAAATTTTGAGCAGGCCAATGCCGACATAAGTCGATTGTTGGACGCCAATCCCAGGCATTCGGGCTTGTTGCTACTGGTAGCACAGCAAGAACTGACGGCGAACAACGATATTGACGCAGCAGAGGACGCGCTGTCCATTGCTCTGAGTCGATCACCTGATGATACGTCCAGTTTGCTGCTGATGGGATGGATCATGCTAACCAAGGGCGATTATGAGGAGGCGCTGCAGTATCTCAATGCCCATCAGGTATTGCTGCCAGGCGATCCTGCAGGCAGCAAATTACTAGCCATTGTATTGTTGCGCAGAGAAGAGGTGCCGCGCGGTATCGAAGTGTTGCAGCGAGCGATGGATAAATCGCCGGAAGACATGGAATTGGTCTCTATGCTCGGCAATGCCTACCTGCAGGCAGGTGAACTGGAAAAAGCCGACCCGCTGTTCAGCAAGGCCATCGCGATGGCCCCTAATTCTGCCTCGATGAGAACCCAGCGTGCTACCACTTTGCTGGCCACTGCGGATGCCAGCGGCGCACTGGTGGAGTTGGAGGCGGCGGTTGCGGCAGACCCGGATTATTCGCGTGCTGAATTTTTGCTGGCTCGTCTTTATTATCACGTGGGTGATTACGAGAAGACGCTC
>JBDNIE010000185.1:0-13408 GCA_041688425.1 Halioglobus sp.
AAAAATGGTGGGCCCAGAAGGACTCGAACCTTCGACCTGCCGATTATGAGTCGGATGCTCTAACCAGCTGAGCTATGGGCCCTGAAAAGCGAGGCGTGAGTATAAAGAAGAACGCGGCGATGTCACACCTTTCTCGGGTGACTTTTGGGTGACAGTTTAGATGGGCAGATGGCCGACTTTTACCCAGATCAATGTCTCCTCCTCGGCAAAGGGGTGGTGCTTGCTCAAATGTGGGCTGCGAATCCATGTGCCCTTAGGGTAATTGCCGTGCTCGTCTTTGAGCGCGCCTGAAATGATGTAGATCTCTTCGCCGCCGAAATGTGTGTGCGCCTGAAAACGCTCGCCTGCGGGCCAGCGCACCAGTGCTACCTGCTCTGTGCCGTGCTGATGCAGTGGCAATACTTGAAGGTTGCCAGAGCCTGGTTTGAAAGTTTCACGGCGGGTGTCGATAACAACATGGTCGGTGTCATCGGTCTGGAACTGATGCAACTTTACCAGCAGCACACAACCTTTCTTGCTGAACGGTGCGTGGCGAAAGCCCTCGGGGTTGCGAAAGTAGGTGCCGGCTGGATAGTCGCCGGTCTCGTCGGAAAAAACACCGTCCAGCACCAATATTTCCTCGCCCAGAGGATGGTCGTGAGCACTGAATTTTGCGCCGGGTTCGTAGCATACAATGCTGGTGGCGTGGCCGCGCTCTGCATCCTCGCGTGCCAGTGGTTTGCGCATGACGCCGGGCATGGGGCTTGCCACCCAATCCTGCTGCGCACTTTCGATGACCACCTTCTGGTTGAAATCCATGTTGAGCATGTTGTGGTCGCTGCTCCTTTATCGCTAGCTGTCGCGTTTCGACAGTAGCTCATTCAGTGGTTCGAAGGCATTGCTCAACCGTTTAAAGTCTTGCCGCTGCACCAGTAACAGCTTGGAGTCTTCCAGCGCGGTGATGGTGCCATGGGTCAGGCGTTCTTCTTTCATCGCGCGCGCACCCCAGTTGTCGCCGGGCAGTAGCTGGTTAACGTGAGGATCACTGTCCGGCCTTTGCAGTACCTGTTCCAGGCTGCCACTGACCACCACGTAGAAACCGGCGGGCACTTCGTTGGCACGCTGTACGTTTTCGCCCTTGGCATAGTGCAGGTACCGCGTTGCGGGGCGATCGGTGTCGCCCATGTAGACAATGGTGCGCGGCATAAAATAATCGAACATCCAGTTCAGCGCTACGCGAATTCGGGTCGCCCATCCGGGCAGCATGCCGATATAGGCCATTCGCCAAATCATCCATGCGAGCAAACCCGTAACGCGCTGGCCATAGATTTCGGCGGCTCCCCGGTAACCGCCAAGGGAAGCCATAATCCCCGACGATTTGTGATCGAATGCCTTTAATGATTTGCCCTGCGAGCGATTTAAAATGTTGTGCGCCAGTGTATTCGCTTCGCTGGTTGCAAACTGTGCGGTCGGCGGGGCGTAGGCAGGTTTGTTGGGGTCGCCTGGCAGCGGAATCAACGCGGCGTCGCCAATCGCCCACACATTTTCGAGGCCGACCACTTCCAGTTGTGGGGTGACAGGAATACGTCCGCGCTCCAGTTGTATCGGCAGGGACTTGACGAACTCCGAGGGACCGTTGCCGATAGTGGTGACGATGGTACGCGTATTTATGGAGCGGCCATCACTGGTACATACAGACTGGTTGGTGGCGGATTTAATGCCGGTGTTCAGCCACACTTCCACGCCGCGTTGCTGCAATTGCTTGAGTGCGTATTCCGAGAGGTGCTCGGGTAATTCGGGCAGTATTCGAGGGTCCCACTGGATCATCAACAGTCGAATTTCATCGCGCCGGATATTCGGGTATTGCGGCAAAATACGCTCGATCATCTCGGCCATTTCACCCATGGTTTCCACCCCCGAAAATCCGCCGCCGGCGACTACAAAGGTCAGTGCGCGCGCCTTGATGTCGGGAAAGCGGGTGACATCGGCCATTTCCATGCACTCGATCACATGGTTGCGCAGCCGATAGGCGTCGGATAAATCCTTCATGGTAAGGCTGTGGTTTTCAAAGCCGGGGAATGCGGAGAGATTGGCGACTTGCCCGGTGGCAATCACCAGATGATCGTAATCCACGCGTTGCAGGATTTTCTTTTGCCCCTGCAGTAACACCACCTGTTTCGCGTCCAGGTCAACGCCAGTGACTTCAGCGAGGCGCACGTGAACCCCCTTCAGCAGGGTGCGCAGCGGAGTGACGGCGTCCTGGGGATTGAGTGTGCCTGCCGCTACTTCGGGCAGCAGCGGTTGGTAAACGAAGTAATTGATCTTGCTGATCAGCTCGATGTCTAGCTCAATACCCGGGCCGCCCCGGCACATCTTGCGCAATTTCCTGGCGGTGAACATGCCACCGAAGCCGCCACCAATGATTACAACTTTGGTTTTTGGCATCGGCTGCCTCCGCGCGATAGCCCCGCGATCAGTTTTCGTCCAGGAAGCTGCGCAGGTAGTCTGATCGGGTCGGGTGGCGTAACTTGCGCAGCGCCTTGGCTTCTATCTGGCGAATACGCTCGCGCGTCACATCAAACTGTTTGCCCACTTCCTCAAGGGTGTGGTCGGTGTTCATGTCGATACCAAAACGCATGCGCAGTACTTTGGCTTCGCGCGCGGTAAGGCCGGCCAACACTTCCTTGGTGGCTTCCTGCAGGCCCTGGCCGGTGGCGGCATCCACGGGTGAGTGGATGGTGTGGTCTTCGATGAAGTCGCCCAGATGGGAATCTTCGTCATCACCGATCGGTGTCTCCATGGAGATTGGCTCTTTGGCGATCTTCAGCACCTTGCGTACTTTGTCTTCCGGCATTTCCATGCGCTCGCCCAGTTCCTCAGGAGTGGGTTCGCGACCCATCTCTTGCAGCATCTGGCGTGAGATGCGGTTGAGCTTGTTGATGGTTTCGATCATGTGCACGGGAATACGGATGGTGCGGGCCTGGTCGGCGATGGAGCGCGTAATGGCCTGACGAATCCACCAGGTGGCGTAGGTAGAGAACTTATAGCCGCGGCGGTATTCGAACTTGTCGACCGCTTTCATCAAGCCGATATTGCCTTCCTGAATAAGGTCGAGGAATTGCAGGCCACGGTTGGTGTATTTCTTGGCGATCGAAATGACCAGGCGCAAGTTAGCTTCAACCATTTCTTTTTTGGCGCGACGTGCACGGGCCTCGCCCATAGACATGGCGCGATTGATTTCCTTGATTTCGGTAACAGCCAGGCCACTTTTTACTTCGATTGAAGCGATGCGGCGTTGCAGGCGCTGAATCTCGTCCTTTTCGGCCAGCAGTTTGGCGCCGTACTCTTTCTTGCGAGTAAAGCGGTTGACCCAGCGGGGGTCTGTCTCCGAGCCCTGGAATGAGGTGATGAAGTCTTTGCGCGGCATGCCGCAGACTTTGATCGCCAGCCGCATGATCTCACGCTCCTGATCGCGCACGGCCACCAGAACATTGCGGGGGGAGTCGGTCAGGGGGTCTGAAATGCGCGGTGTGAACTTGAAGAACTTGAACAGCTCACCCAGTTTTTCCATCTCCTTGATGGCGTTTTTGTCCAGCCGGCCCTTTGCTTCAATGGCCTTTTCGGTTTTGTTGTACTGGCGCTTGAGGGCGGTGAAGCGTTTTTTTGCCTCAACGGGATCGGGCCCGGTATCGACTTCTTCTTCGTCGTCATCATTACTATTATTGGAGGACTGAGCCGCTTCGGCAGCTTCCGCTACTTCGGCTGCTGAAGGCACGTGTTCGGCCGGATCGAGGTAGCCCACCATAATTTCGGCCAGGCGCCGCTCTTCCTTGGCGACGAGGTCGTACTCGTCAAGCACGCTCTTCACCGCGCCGGGGTAAAGGGCCACGGCAGCCAGCATCTCGCGAATGCCTTCTTCGATACGCTTGGCGATAACGATTTCGCCCTCGCGGGTCAGCAGTTCCACGGTGCCCATTTCGCGCATATACATACGCACGGGATCGGTGGTGCGCCCCGCTTCAGTTTCAACAGCTGCCAGTGCGGCGGCAGCCTCCGCAGCGGCGATATCGTCGGCGGTGGAGTCGCCCTCAGTCATCAACAGGTCGTCGGCATCAGGTGCAGATTCAAACACCTGAATACCCATGTCGTTGATCATCTGGATGATGTCTTCAACCTGATCCGGGTCGGAAATGTCCTGGGGTAAGTGATCGTTGACTTCAGAGTAAGTCAGGTAGCCCTGCTCTTTGCCTTTAGCGATGAGATCTTTGAGGCGAGACTGTTGGTGCGCGACTTTTGTCATTGAAAAAGAACCCTGAAAAGTGGGAAAAAAATTAGCCGGAGATTATAACCAGAAAACAGAAACTTACCTACAGGTAAGTCGCGAAACTTCTCGATTGTCGGGTTATTTGGCCCGCAATCGCCAATCGGTACTTACAGTTATATGGGGCTGCTCTGTACATTTTTCAACCGTAGCGCGGCGCGGTTGAATCAGAGCGCCTGTGGCCCGCCAGTGTGCGTTGGCAGCTTACTGTCGCGGCTTATTTGGGTTTAGTGCGCTGTTTGTCGCGCTGCAATTTCTCCTGCAGTAGTTCACGTAACTGCTGTTTCTCTGATTCGCTGACTTCAGCGTAGTTGGTGAGCTTCATTTTGTCGACCTGCGCGGTCAATTTCGATTGATGGGGCAGTTGCGCCAGTGCCGCCATGGTGTCGGTAAACTGTTGCTCGATGCCGGTGGCGGGGATAAGGCGCTCCTGCCCGGCCAGCCGGCTCAGCAGTTTGCCCTCATCGGTGCCATACCAGTGGCCCAGCAGCATAGCGGTGCTGGATTCGGGGCGCTTGTGCAGCAATTGCAGCAATTGCAGCAGTAGTTGCCCATCCTCATGGACAACACCTTCCAGTATTTCAGGGCCGGCCAGTCGCGCGATACCGGGCTGATGCAGCAGTAGCGCGATGGCCGCTTGCGCCAGGTTGGAATAGCCCTTGGCGGGCACCTGGTGTTTGAAATGCTGTTCGCGCGCGGGCGTGCGATATTCCTGGTCAGACCCTTGCGGGCCGCTGTAGTCGGGTGGCGGCTCGCTATCGTCATCCGGCTCATAATCGGGCTCCAAAGGCTTTGGCGGCGGTGCCTCCAGCAGCATCAGGCTACTCAATTCAAGGCCAGTGCGCTGTGCCAATGCCTGAAACATCAACTGGCGGTAAACACCCTCAGGCAGTTGCCGGATGTAGGGCAGAGCCTGTTTGCTCATGCGCGCGCGGCCATCCAGGCTGGCAAGGTCCAGCCCCTGAGCCGCCGATTCAAAGAGAAAGGTCTCCAGCGGCATCGCCTTGTCCAGCATGTCCTCGAAGGAGGCCTGGCCCTGGGTGCGCACCGCATCGTCGGGGTCCTGTCCCTCGGGTAAAAACAGGAATCTGGCCTGGCGGCCGTCCTCCATGCTCGGCAGCGCCGCTTCCAGCGCCCGCACCGCGGCCTTGCGGCCTGCCGCGTCACCGTCAAAGCAGAACACAACTTCAGGACACAAGCGGTACACGCGCTCCAAATGGGTAGGGCTGGTGGCCGTACCGAGCGTCGCCGTGGCATAGGTGATGCCGTATTGTGCCAGCGCGATGACGTCCATATAGCCTTCCACCACTACAATACGCTCCAGTTTATGCGTGGTTTGGCGCGCCTCATACAAACCGTAGAGTTCACGACCTTTGTGAAAGATATCGGTCTCCGGGGAGTTCAGATACTTGGGCTTGTCATCCCCCAGCACCCGGCCACCGAAGGCGATCACGCGGCCGCGCCGGTCGCGGATCGGAAACATAACCCGGTCGCGGAAGCGGTCGTAGATCTTGCCATTCTCGTTTTTGACCAGCATGCCGCCTCTAATCAGCAGGTCGCGCAGTGCATCGCCACCGCCCAGCGCCGCGTGCAGGTTGTCCCAGCCCGGCGGCGCAAATCCGATATCGAACTGCTTGGCGACCTCACCCGACAAGCCGCGTCCCTTCAGATACTGCACCGCCCGTGGGGCTTGTGGGTTGCTGCGTAATTGTTGCTGGTAGTAGGTCGACGCCCGCTCCATAACGGCGTACAAGGGTTTGAGGCTGTCTTCCTGTTGTGCGGGGTCGCGACCGCCGCGGCTCGGCTCGCGCGGGACTTCCATTCCGGCACTGCCGGCCAGACTCTCCACCGCCTGCGGAAACTCTACATTCTCGTATTCCATCAAGAAGGTCAGCGCATTGCCGCCCGCTCCGCAGCCGAAGCAGTAGTAAAACTGTTTGTCGGGGTTGACGCTGAAGGAAGGGCTGCGCTCTTCGTGGAACGGGCAGCGGGCGGAGTAGTTCTTGCCGGTCTTCTTCAGTTTGACGCGCCGGTCTATCACCTCGACGATGTCGACGCGGTCCAGCAAGTCATCCAGAAAAGCTTGTGGTATGCGTCCGGCCATTCTTGGTTTTCACGGTGGTGAGAGTTGGGTGTCTATTGAAGCATGCTTGGGGGTGAAAGTTTAGATTCTGTCATTGGGAGTGGGTAATTGTCTTGGGCCGGAACGTTGGACTGACATTTGCGGCTAGTAATTTGGACCGGCATGCAGGACTGGAGTAGACCCCGTACGCTCAGAGGGCTGGGAATTCGCTACGGGGTCTACTCCACTCCTACATGCCTCTGCAGTACTTCGCAGCCCTCTGAGCGCAGAGAGATCATGCGCACCGAGCCCTCGAACAAACCAGTCTGTAAGCGCCCGACCTATAACCAGAAGTCAAAAGCCCGCTAGTAATGTCAGTAAAAAAGAGTACTCAGTCAGCAGTTAAGCGATCTTTGACCAGGCGACTAACAGCGCCGACATCAGCCCGCCCCTGCACCTGCGGTTTGAGCTGCCCCATCACGGCGCCCATGGCCGCCATGCCCTGGGTGTCGCTGGCAGCGATTGCGGCGTCTATCATGGTGTTGAGTTCGGCTTCACTGAGTTGCTTCGGCAAGAATTCCTGAATCACCTCGATTTCGGCGATTTCCCGATCGGCCAGCTCCTGGCGGCTGGCATCAGAATACTGCTGGGCAGAATCGCGACGCTGCTTGACCATTTTGTCGAGCACCACAAGAGCGCGGGCGTCATCGACTTCAATGCGCTCATCAACTTCAATGCGTTTGAAATCCGCTAGAATGAGGCGGATGGTGGACAGTCTATCTTTATCTTTGGCTTTCATGGCGACCTTCATGGCCGCCCTGATGGTTTTCGCGAGTGTTTCTTCGCTCATTGGAGAGGTGGTGTCGCAGTGGCTGTGTATTAGTACAGGCGCACGCGCTTGCGGTTTTCGCGGGAGAGCTTTTTCAAGTGGCGTTTGACAGCAGCGGCACCGGCGCGCTTGCGCACAGTGGTGGGCTTTTCGTAGTGCTCGCGCTTGCGAACTTCAGCCAGCACACCCGCTTTTTCGCAGGATCGCTTGAAACGACGCAGTGCTACGTCGAAGGGCTCGTTTTCCTTGATCTTGATGTGGGGCATTAAGTACCGACCTCAATTCACTGTTTTGGGACACCGGGTGCCAAAGGGGCTGCCGGATGCATTAAAGGGCGCGTATTCTATCCCGATATCAGCTGTTTTGCAAAGCCTCGCAAAGTGGTAATTTGGGTCGCTGGCGCTGGTTTGCCGTACCCTGAGCCTTTACCATGCGCGCCTGCTATGAAGGAATGCCAACGATGTTAGTGCTGGGCCTGGAAACTTCCTGTGACGAAACCGGCGTCGCTCTTTTTGACACGGAGCGCGGCCTGCTGGCGCACGCGCTGTTCAGCCAGGTGGATGTGCACGTGGAGTACGGTGGTGTGGTGCCTGAACTGGCCTCCCGCGACCACGTGCGCAAGACGCTGCCGCTGGTCGATGAGATTCTGCGGGAATCGGGTTGCCAGGCGAGCGACATAGACGGCGTGGCCTATACGGCGGGTCCCGGACTTGCCGGGGCGTTGATGGTGGGTGCCACGCTGGCTAGGGCGTTGGCCTGGGGGTGGGGGGTGCCGGTGTTGGGCGTGCATCACATGGAGGGCCATTTATTGGCGCCCATGCTGGAGGCCGAGGCTCCCCGGTTCCCGTTTGTCGCGCTGCTGGTGTCGGGTGGGCATACCCAGTTGGTGCGGGTGGATGGCATAGGCCAGTACCGCATGCTTGGGGAGTCGCTGGACGATGCCGCTGGTGAGGCCTTCGATAAGGTGGCCAAAATGCTGGGGCTGCCCTATCCGGGCGGGCCACACATCGGGCGTATAGCGGAGCACGGAGATGCGCAGCGCTTTAATTTCCCGCGACCGATGGTCAATCGCCCCGGCCTGGATTTCAGCTTCAGTGGCCTCAAGACCCATACCCTCAACACCATTGCAGGCTGCCGCCAGCACGGGGAAGACCTCAGCGAGCAGGACCGCTGCGATATTGCTCGCGCCTTCGAAGAGGCCGTCGTCGGCACCCTGGTCATCAAATGTCGCCGGGCTCTGCAGCAGGAGGCGCTGAAAACGCTGGTGATAGCCGGTGGTGTGAGTGCCAATGCCCGCCTGCGAGTGGCGCTGGAGCATGCGCTTGCCAAAGTGGGCGGGCGGGTATTCTATCCCGCGCCGATGTTTTGTACCGACAATGGGGCGATGATCGCCTATGCCGGGGCCCAGCGCTTGCAGGCCGGGCAGGTCGATGATGCCAGCACGCGGGTACGACCGCGCTGGCCCATGGAGGAACTACCACCATTGTTGATGCCGACCACTAGCCCGCGCAGCTCTTCGGAGCAGAGTGCAGCAAAGAGTGCAGCAAAGAGTGCAGCGCAGAGTGCAGCGCAGAGATCGCAGCAGTGAACATCGTCTATATCAAAGGTCTGCGCATGCAAGCGGTGATTGGTGTCTACGAGTGGGAGCGCCACATTCGCCAGACCCTGGTTATTGACCTGGAGATGGCCAGCGACACAGCGCGCGCGGCGCAGAACGACGACATCGCCCACGCACTGGATTACGCCACGATCTCGCAACAGGTGATTGCACTGGTTGAAGCCAGTGAATATCAGTTGATAGAAACGCTCGCCGATGCGGTCGCCAAGATGATCAGGCGCGACTTCGCCGTGCCCTGGCTGCGCCTGCGCTTGAGTAAGCCCGATGCGGTAGCCGAGGCCGAAGATGTGGGCGTTGTTATCGAAATGGGAGAGCGCATCGAAATGGGAGAGCGCATCGAAATGGGAGAGCGCATCGAATTCGGCGCGCGGTCCTGACGATGGCGCAGGTGTTTCTGGGCGTGGGCAGCAATATCGAACGCGAGCGGTATATCGCGGCGGGGCTGGATGCGTTGCAAGCGGTATTCGATGAACTTGCGTTGTCTTCCGTCTACGACAGCGCCGCCATTGGTTTTGAGGGGCAGCCCTTCTTGAATCTGGTGGCCGCTGTGCATACCCCTTTGCCACTGGCGGAGCTGGCGGCGCGATTGCGGCACATTGAAGTAGAGTTTGGTCGGCCTGCCAATGCCACGCGCTTTAGTCCGCGACATCTGGATATTGACATTCTCACCTACGACGATGTCGTGGGCACCGTGGGTAGAGTGCAGCTGCCGCGCGGTGAGATTCTGGAAAACGCCTTCGTGCTGTGCCCACTCGCAGAGTTATCGCCGCAGAGCCTGCACCCGGGTGTGAAGCGCACTTACGCCGCGCTGTGGGCGGCGTATGATCGTGCCGACCAGCCGCTGGCGAGAGTGGATTTTATGTGGCGTGGCCGCGCGATTTCTGCGGCGGATTAGTAGGGCTGACTTACGAATCGCAACCGTCGGGACAGCCGCTAAACGCAGTACATTTTGACTAATACACGCAATGATGTGCGACATAACAATCGCTATCAGCCGCAGACAAACTCACCTTGGCCTTAGCGCCTCCAGTACCTTTGCGCGTTCCTGGTCGATGGCTTCTCCCAGCGCTTTGCCGCTCAGCCCACTGTCCTGAAATTGGGCTGCACTGACCGCGTGCGCTGCCTCGCGTGCAGCGCGCAAATAGTTGGCCTGTGGATAGGCTCGATCTTCGAGCCCTAGCCTGCCGCGTGCATCGGCTTCGCAGGCCAGCAGAAACGCCTCAAATCGGTCCGGTCGGCGCAACGCGTCAGTCGCAGTCAGTAGTTTCAGCACAGTTTTGCCGCGCAACTCCAGTGCCCGGTGACACAGCGTGTGATGCAGGCATACAGCCCGCGCCAATTCGCTGTGGCGTTTCGGTGCGCGCAGGCGCTGGCAGACCTGCTCAACCAGTTTTATACCGCGGTCTTCGTGGCGCAGGTGGCGCGGCCACTCGGACGGCGGTGTGCTGCCCTTGCCCAGATCATGCAGGAGCACGGCGAAGCGCACGTCGGTCTCAGCAGACAGCAATGCCGACTGTTGCAGGGCCATGAGGAGGTGTTCGCCGGTATCGATTTCCGGGTGGTGCGCCGGGGGTTGTGGCACCCCAAACAGCGCCTCCACTTCCGGCAGCAGTTTGGCCAGTGCGCCGCAATCGCGCAGTACCTGGATAAACACCTGCGGATCGCGCTCGCCCAGTGCTCTGTCCATTTCTACCCACACGCGCTCGGCGGGCAGGTGGGCCAGTTCTCCCTGCGCGACAATCTCGGACATCAGGGCGATGGTCGGCGCGGCGACAGTGAACTGCAGATGGGCGTAACGTGCGGCGAAGCGAGCGGTGCGCAGGACGCGTAGCGGATCTTCGACAAAGGCCTCTGACACATGGCGCAACAGGCGCTGCTCCAGGTCCAAGGTGCCGCCGAAGGGGTCGATGATGCTGCCATCAGTATCCTGGGCCATCGCATTGATAGTCAGGTCACGGCGCAGCAGGTCTTCTTCCAGTGTGACGTTGGGTTCGCAATCAACGGCAAAGCCGGTATAGCCATGCCCCTGCTTGCGTTCTGTGCGCGCCAGGGCGTACTCGTCTTTTGTGTGTGGGTGCAGAAATACCGGGAAGTCCTTGCCTACCTGTTGGTAACCCTGTGCGAGCAGATCGTTGGGGCGGGCGCCAACAACCACCCAGTCACGTTCTGTGACCGGATAATTAAGGAGTGCATCCCGCACGGCGCCGCCAACCAGGTAGATTTTCATAACGTGAGTGTAGCGCCGGTTGAGCGCGGCGTCATGACGCAGAGGTGATGGGCTTGCCGCGGCACTTGCCATCGTGGCAGGCGCAGCGGGTGAAGGCGCCACTCTCAAGGTGATACAGGGACATCGCGCCGTTCCAGACACAGCCGGTGTCGAGCGCAACGGTGCTGGGGTCGCTGGACTGGCCCGCCAGGGTGGCCCAGTGGCCGAACAGGATATGCTCATTTGCAGTTTTGCGTTGCGGGTGGCTGAACCAGGCGGCCACTTTTTGATTGCCGAGGTTGGCAACCCCCGGCGTTGGGCTGCTGTCTTTGCTGATCAGGTCCAGCGTGCCGTTTGGCGTACAGAAGCGCATGCGCGTCAGGTAATTGGTGATCACGCGCAGACGGGTCATCCCGGTAAGGTCATCCGACCACTGTGCGGGTTCATTGCCATACATGGCCTCAAGGTATGTATTGCGATCAGAGCCGCGTAGTGCGCTTTCCACCTCTTGCGCATAGCCAAGTGCCTGCGTCAGCGTCCACTGCGGTGGAATGCCCGCGTGCACGAGCGTATGGCCGTGCTCGTGATGTATCAGTGGTTGCTGTGCGAGCCACTCAAGCAACTTGTCACGGTCGCGCGCTGCGAGAATTTTGTCCAGCGTGTCCGATCGACTGGCCTTGCGCACGCCGGCCGCGACGGCCAGTAAGTGCAGGTCATGGTTGCCGAGCACGGTCACGAGACTGCGCCGCATCTTGTAGAGGAAGCGCAAGGTTTTCAGCGATTTTGGTCCACGGTTGACCAGGTCGCCCACTGACCACAGCACGTCATCTTCAGGCTTAAATTTTACCGCGCGTAGCAGGCATTTGAGGGGTTGCAGGCAGCCCTGGAGGTCGCCCACTACGTAAGTACTCATAAAAGGTTAGTTTAGCGCCATGGGGGTGTGCAGCGAGAATACGCGGATGGGCACCTCAAAGGTGGGTAGTTCGCTGAGGTCTGTGTCCATGGGTTCACGCACCACCATAGCGTAACTGCCCTCCATGCACCCCACTGGCGTAGTCAGCGTGGCACCGCTCGTATAGCGAAATGATGCCTTTGGGGCGATCACAGGTTGCTCTCCAACCACGCCTTCGCCGCGCACCTCCTGCACTTCGTTGTCGGCGTCGGTAATGATCCAGTGACGCGATAACAACTGGACCGTTAAGTTGGATTCATTGCTGATGGTCACAGTGTAGGCAAACGTGTAGTGGCGATGTTCCGGGCGAGAGTGATTGGGAAGATAGGTGGCGATCACCTCGATTCCCACCTGGGACGGATTAAACGGTAGTGTTGGCATGGAGGGCGTTGGTAATCTCGATAAACTGTTTCAGTTGAAGTGTTTCTGCTCGCGCGCCGGGGTCTATACCCAGCGCTTCCAAGTCACCGCTAGATAGTATCTCTTTCAGGTTATTGCGCAAGGTCTTGCGGCGGTGCGCGAAGGCGGCCTTTACCAGTGCGCGCAACTTCGATTCGTTACAGGGCTGCCAGGGAGACTCTGCCCAGGGCGTCAAGCGCACGATCGCCGACTGCACTTTAGGCTCCGGCCGGAACGCATGCGGCGGCACATCAAACAGGTGCTCCACGCGGCAATGGTACTGCGTCATTATGCCCAGACGACCCCAGTGCTTGCTTCCCGGAGTGGCGGCCATGCGCTCCACCACTTCCAATTGCAGCATGAAGTGCATGTCCTGGATGATGGCACAGTTCTCCAGCAACTTGAAAATGAGCGGCGTCGATATGTTGTAGGGCAGGTTGCCAACGACACGCAACAGCTGACGCTTATCGCCTGTATTGTCGCCCGTATTGTCCGAGCGGCTATTGAGGAGTTCCGCGAAATCAAAAGTCAGCGCGTCGGCATTGTGTAATTTGAATCCAGGGTTCAGGCAGAAAGCTGCCAGCAGCCCCGGTACCAGATCGCGATCCAGTTCAATCACGTCCAACGCGCAGCCACTGCCGATCAATGCCTCTGTCAGTGCACCCTGTCCCGGGCCGATTTCCACCAGATGTTGCCCCGGCCGCGGCTGCACCGCCGCTGCGATGCGATCAATGATCGTAGCATCGTGGAGGAAGTTCTGGCCGAAGCGCTTGCGGGCACGGTGTTGTGGTTGAGGACGGTTCATTGCGATTATTGTAACGCGTGTTGAGCATTTGTGCCGTGGGCTAGTCCATTTGCCGCGCTTTTTGTTACACTCGTGGGTCTTTTCGAACATAACTACAGGTTAGACCTTCCGTACATGCCGCTTTCTCAATATTTTCGTCTGGTCGACACCATGGCGCGTATGTCGCTGCGAGCGGATGCCGCTCGCTATTTCCTCGGCTACATCTGGTGGATACTCGAGCCCCTGCTGTGGGTAGGC
>JBDNIE010000186.1:0-11070 GCA_041688425.1 Halioglobus sp.
AAGTCCAGTATGTCGTCAATCAGGTTGAGTAGTTGCCTGCCTGATTTAATAATCGTGTCGAGGTCTTGCTGGAACTGAGCTCGATTTATCTCATGTTTGTCGCCCAGTTCATCGTGCAGCATCTCGCTGTAACCAATGATCGCATTCAGTGGGGTGCGCAGCTCGTGACTGACGTTGGCCAAAAACATGCTTTTGGCCTCATTCGCTTCGTCGGCGGCATCTCTGGCTTTGTGGACATCGTATATGGCATTACGCAGTTTGTCTGACATGTCATTAAACGCATCTGCTAGGTCGCCGAGTTCTCCGGTGTCATCTATATCAGTAATCCGATAATCAAGGTCGCCACTGCCGAATCGTTCAGTGCCTTTTTTCAAGCGCTTGAACGACGTGTTGGTATAGCTCACCAGGAAGTAGCCCAGTGTGGCGGTGAGAAATATGGACGCGAAGAATGCGATAACAGTGATGCGGTCGGTCAGTGCTATTGTGCGGTCTATAATATTGGCGCGCTGTGCAGCAATGAACGCCTGGCGTTCCTCCAAATCTTGTAAACTTTGGCTGACGTCCATGAAACGCAGGGGGTCGTTCATGTCCATCTCGATATTAGGATCGTTATAGCTGCGATAGAATTTGAGCCAGCGTTTGAGCAGGGCGCTGCTTTTATTCCACAGCAGTTCATAGTTCAGCTCCGTAACAGAATGGCTGAGCCTGCCGAGCTTCTGAATCTTACTGTTGATTTTCTCAATCGCTTCTTCGGCGCGCTGTAACTCTGCGTCACCTAGTTGGTCATCGGTAGTCTCGCGCAGCGTCGCTAGTATGAGGATCTGTTGACGCTGATCTTCTAGTAATTGCTCCACCTCCGTAGACAGTTGCGTAGCGGTGACAGAGTTTCGATAGGCAACCATGCTCTCGCCCCGAGCATAACTACCCCAGAAGTGTGTCCCCACGTTAACGGCAAATAGTATCAGTATAGTGATGAGCGAGAGTGTGAGCTGGCGACGTAAACTCATGCGAGGGCAAGTCGCTTTATGGTGATCAGCAGTGCTGGGAAATCTACCGGTTTGGTCGCATAGCCGTCACACCCGGCGGCCAGAGCATACTGTTTATAGGTTTCAGTGGCGTGTGCGGTGAGGGCGATTATTGGAATATGACGAATACGCTCATCCTCTTTGGCCCTGCGACTGGCGGCCCAGCCATCCAGAATAGGCAGATTCATATCCATCAGTACGATGCTGGGCTGCTCTGCTTGCATCATGTCCAGTGCTTGCTGACCATTGCCCGCAGTAATCACCTTCAGTCCGGCACGATTCAACCTGCGCACCATCATGTCGCGATTAAGCTCGTTATCCTCGACCAATAAAATGAACTTTTCCGCTGTCATTCCTCCTCTCCAGTGATCTGGTGAACGGTGATCGTCTCGTCTATGCCTTTGACGTTGATGTCCTCACTTCGGCCCAATTTAAAACTGTGTTTAAGGCTCTGCAGCGTGCTGTCAGAAATCAGGATTTCGCCACCTCGCGTCACATCTTCGATACGCGATGTCACATTCATAGGGTGGCCCACGAAGCCATACTTGCTGCGACGCTCCGAGCCGATGTTGCCGGCAATGACATCGCCGGTATTGATGGCGATGCCGGTAGAGACCGCTGGGAAACCCTCCGCCTCGTTTTGAATATTGATCGCTATCATGGCGTCCTGCATTGCCAGCGCGCACAGAACAGCGCGGTCTGCATCGTCGTCGCGATGCTGTGGTGCGCCAAAGACGGCCAAAATCGCATCACCGATAAACTCATCGATGGTGCCATGGTGGGCCATGATGATTTCTGTCATTGCCCCCAGATAGCGGTTTAGCATGGTGACGACTTGCGCGGGCGCAAGATGCTCGCTGAGCGTGGTAAAACCGCGTATATCGGATAACATGATGCTGACTCGGCGCAGATCGCCCCCAAGTTCCAGGCCTTCGGGGCGCTCCAGAATGTCGGTTACGATTTCATCCGACAGATAGCGGCCAAACGTCGCTCGAATGAATTTCTCATTGCGCTCCAATTGTTGGCGATACTGTTGTTCCTTGTCGTGCCAGCGCTTACGCTCGATACCCGCTTTAATGCGAGCCTGTAACAGAATAGGGTTAAAGGGTTTGAACAGGTAATCGTCGGCGCCCGCCTCAATACATTCGATGATGCCGTCCATATCCTGGCTTCCGGAGATGACAATCACTGGTGTGGCCCGCCATTGGGGATGCTCCTTGATCCTCCGTAGCACTTCACGACCGTCCATTCCGGGCATCAACAGATCCAGCAATACAACGTCGACGTCGCTTTGTTCGAGCGCGCGCAATGCTTCTTCGCCACTGGCGGCAGTGATCACAATATGGCCGCTGCGGGAAAGGTTTCTGGCCACAAGCTCCCGGTTCTCCTGTAGATCATCCACCGCGAGAATAAATCCCGGCTCTGACTGAATAAACCGGTTGCCGGGCGATTCCTGCTCCGTGTTGTCTTCATGGGCGGTTTGAATGCAGGTGAGGAGGGCTGACAGTCGCGTGTCAATGCCCAGATGTGTGGCGCCGATATCTTCGCGCAACATTTCCGCATAGCCGCGCGCGGCGGTAAGGACATTCATGAGGTCATGCTGATTGGCCGGTTGGCTGCCAGTGGCAAGCATCGTTTCAAGGCGGACGCCAGCATCCAGCAAGTGGGAAATATCTCCCGCGCTGGCCGCCCCAAACTCATCATGTGGATTGGCCAATTGCTGCCGCAGCGCTTTGATCTCGCCTAACAGCGAGTTTGCCCAGGGCAGATTTTTCGGATTTTGGGTGATGGTCATGATTTGGCGTATCGCGCGCCGCCCTGTGAGCGACGCCATGGCTTCCTTATTGTGAATTTGAGAGAGTGTACCAATATGGCCGCGGTCTTACACAGGGTTTTCCAGCTGCCATTTTAGTTAAACAAGCCTAGAAGGAGGGCTTTCGATGCGAGAAAAGCTCGAGTCCTAGGGATAATTCAGAAGGCTAATCAAATTTGGCTTCAAAGGTGCGCTTTCACAAAAGATTGGGTTACTATATTCAACTACGCGTTTTAGGGCCGCACTTGAAAGGGACTGGGTATTCTCATGTTGGAACAAGTTGAAATATTTCGAGGATTATCACCGACAGAGCTGCAGGCGCTTGCGGACAGCAGCACAAGCCGCTCGTTTCCCAAAAATACCGTCGTCATTCATGAGAATGACCCCGCTGACTCACTGTTCGTAATAGAGGCCGGTAAGGTCAAAGTGTATTGCAGTGACAAAAATGGGAAGGAATTTATTATGAATACGCAGGGCGCCGGTGATTACTTCGGCGAGCTTGCGCTGCTCGATGACTCCACTCGCTCCGCCTCAGTGCGTACGGTGGAAAAGTCGAGCTTTTGTATTATTTACAAGGAAGACTTTAATCGGGTGCTAGACCAACATCCGAATATCGGCCGACAGTTGGTGCGTAATCTCGCACAACGGGTACGCAAACTGACTGCGGATGTAAAAAGCCTTGCGCTGCAGGATGTCTACGGGCGTGTGGCTAACGTGTTGATGGATCTTTCGGAGGAGCGCGGCGACGGCACACTCTATATTCCCGAGAAGTTAACGCAACAGGATATTGCTGATCGCGTCGGAGCCTCACGTGAAATGGTCGCACGCATCCTCAAGGATCTCACCATTGGCGAGTATATCCGTTTTGAGGGGCGGCACATCATTATCAACTCAAGGCTTCCGGCGAAGTACTAGCGCTCCTAATGGCACTGCGCTTGTAGCTAATAAGCATTGCCGTGAAGCTATCGGCAGTTCAGGACTTCCTCAGTCTTTCTTGCTAATCACCGTCAGGCCGAGACGGCCGCTGGCCAATCTGGCCTCCACCTCATCCCCTACACTAACCTTATCGGCGCCGCGAAGCACGTTGCCGTGGCTGTCCGTTACGATGGCATAGCCGCGCTGCAGGGTGCCGAGCGGGCTCAGCGAGTCGAGCATCCGGGCCAGATTAGCCAGACGTTTGGTGTGGGCCGACAGGCGCTGTTGTATTGCTACATCCAGCCGGTTGCGCCACTGGCGGGTATCGCGCCGCAATTGCTGCAATCGGGCAAGGGGTGATCGGGCTCTTAGGCGGCTTTCCAATAAGGTGAGTTTGCTGTGTTGTCGTAGCACGTGGTTCTTCTGCGCCAACCGCAGTCGTTGCTCCAGATCATCGAGACGTTGCGCCTGTTCGCGCAGCTGCGCACCCGGGTGTTTCAGGCGTTGCCTGAGGTGTGTGAGCTTCAGGTTGGCATCGACTAGCTTGCGCTGAATCTGGCGCAGGAGGTCTCTTTCGGCGGCTTGCAGGGCCTGCTGCCACACGCGTTGATCGGGACTTAGCAGTTCCGCCGCCGCTGAGGGGGTGGGTGCGCGGGAGTCTGCGACAAGGTCGGCGATGCTGAAATCCACTTCATGCCCAACGGCGCTGACGATGGGCAGGGTGCTCGCTGCAATGGCGCGCGCCACTATTTCTTCGTTGAATGCCCACAAGTCTTCCAGCGACCCGCCGCCGCGGCCCACGATGAGGGCATCCAGCTGTATTTTGCCCTCTTGTTGCCAGCGATTGGCGCGGTTGATGGCGCTAGCAATCTGGGCAGCAGCACCCTCGCCCTGCACCGCAACAGGAATCAGGAAGACCGCTATAGACGGGCACCGGCGGCGCAAAACGTTAAGAATATCGTGAATCGCAGCCCCTGTGGGGGAGGTGATGACGCCCAACTGCGACACAGCAGTGGGGAGCGGCTGCTTGCGAGCCGCATCAAACAGGCCCTCAGCCAGTAATTTTGCCTTCAGCTTTTCGAACGCCGCTTGCAGGGCGCCGGCTCCCGCGAGCTCCAGGTGCTCAACTATCAGTTGAAATTCGCCGCGACCCTCGTACAGCGATACACGGCATCGCAGGCGTATAGCATCACCGTTTTGCGGAGTGAACTTGACCCGCTGGTTGCGATTGGCAAACATGGCGCAGCGTACCTGCGCCTTGCCGTCCTTGAGGGAGAAATACCAGTGTCCAGACGACGGCACCATGAAGTTGCTGACTTCGCCCTCTACCCAGACAAAATCAAAGTGGCTTTCCAGCAGGCTCTTGGCCTGCCTGTTGAGCTGGCTGACCGTGAGTGGCGGGGGCGTGTTGTCCGGTGAGCTGGAACGGTTCATTACGAGGAGCGTGTCGGTCATTTCAGGCGTATTGCGTCAGTGTACTGCATCGGTCACCCTCAGGGCCATCGTGGCGCACATACTGGCGGCCATCTTGGCGGGCATGGCAGCGCATATAAAGTACATTTGCGGGCAACGGCAATTGTGCTGCAGGTCGCTTGGATTTATACTTAACGGTTAACCTCAACCTTGCCCGCCGGAGAGCCGCCCCTATGCTGCGTATCGCTCAGGAAGCCCTTACTTTTGACGATGTTCTGCTCTTACCCGGCTACTCTGACGTTGTTGCCACCGATGTATCGCTGCGTACGCGGCTTACCCGCAATATCGACCTGAATATCCCCTTGGTGTCGGCGGCGATGGATACTGTTACCGAATTTCGTTTGGCGATTTCCATGGCGCAGGAGGGCGGTATCGGCATTATCCACAAGAGTATGACGATCACCGAGCAAGCCGAGCAGGTGCGCAAGGTCAAGAAATTTGAAAGTGGTGTGGTGAAAGACCCGATCACTATCCAGCAGGGTGCAACCATTGCCGAGTTGATTGAATTGACTAGCGCCCACGGCATCTCTGGCGTACCAGTCCTTAGCGGCACTGATCTGGTGGGTATTGTTACCCGCCGCGATGTGCGTTTTGAATGCAACCCGCAAAAGCTGGTTTCTGCGATTATGACGCCCCGCGATAAGCTGGTGACGGTGAAGGAGGGCGCCAATCTGGCTGAGGTGCAGGAACTGTTGCACCGCCACCGGATAGAGAAAATTCTGGTAGTGAATGACGCCTTCGACCTGTGCGGGATGATCACCGTAAAGGACTTCGATAAGGCCGAGAGCTTTCCCGATGCCTGCAAGGATTCCTATGGCCAGTTGCGCGTCGGCGCGTCGGTCGGAACGGGTGCTGACACCGATGACCGTGTGGAAGCGCTAATAGCCGCCGGTGTTGATGTGTTGGTAGTGGATACAGCGCACGGGCACTCGCGCAATGTGATTGACAGGGTCAAGCGGATCAAGAGGCTTTACCCCTCGGTGCAGATCATTGCGGGTAACATTGCCACCGCCGCTGCGGCAGTGGCGCTGGCCGAAGCGGGTGTCGATGGCGTCAAGGTGGGTATCGGGCCAGGTTCTATCTGCACTACCCGCATTGTCACCGGCACGGGAGTACCCCAGATCACGGCGATTGCCAACGTCTGTGAGGCCCTGAGGGGAACTGAAATCCCCATTATTGCCGACGGCGGTATCCGCTTCTCCGGCGATATCGCCAAGGCCATTGTGGCCGGGGCGCACTCCGTGATGGTGGGTAGTATGTTCGCCGGCACAGAGGAGGCGCCCGGTGAGGTAGAGCTTTATCAGGGCAGAACGTATAAGGCATACCGGGGCATGGGATCACTGGGTGCCATGGCGCAGACTCAGGGTTCCTCAGATCGCTATTTTCAGGACGCCAGCCGCGGCAGTGAAAAGCTGGTGCCCGAAGGCATCGAAGGGCGTGTCCCTTACAAAGGCCCGGTATCGGGCATTGTCCAACAGTTAATGGGTGGGGTGCGCTCCGCTATGGGCTATACCGGCAGCGCCACGATGGAAGTCATGCGCACGCGACCGGAATTTGTGCGGGTGACCAGCGCCGGTATGGCCGAAAGTCACGTGCACGATGTATCGATTACGAAAGAAGCGCCGAATTATCCAGTACGTTAAGCCAGTACGCTAACCCAGTGCGTTAACCCAGTACGCGAAACTCGTGCGTTGCCGAAGCTGGATAGAGCTCGGCATTGCTATCTCTTCCAGTAGTTACTGAGAAGTTTATCGCCAGCTTTTTCAGCAGGACAAGACATGAGCGCAGATATCCACGCCCGGAAAATTCTTATTCTGGATTTTGGTTCCCAGTACACACAGTTGATCGCGCGGCGCGTTCGCGAGGTCGGCGTTTATAGCGAGATTCGTGCATTCGATGTGAGTGACGACGATATCCGCGCCTTCGGCCCCAGCGGTATTATTTTGTCGGGTGGGCCCGAGTCAGTCGTTGCAGCGTCATCCCCGCGTGCGCCAGCCAGTGTGTTCGAATTAGGCGTGCCCGTCCTAGGAATCTGTTACGGCATGCAAACGATGGCTGAGCAGTTTGGTGGCGTGGTGGCCGGTTCTCCGATCAGCGAGTTCGGTTATGCCCAGATCCGGCAGGTAGGCAGCGGCGGCTTACTGCACGATATTTGCGATCATATCGACGAGCAGGGCAGGGGTCTGCTGGATGTATGGATGAGCCATGGCGACAAGGTGGTGGAACTGCCCCCCGATTTTGAACTCATCGCAGAAACGGCCAGTTGTCCTATTGCCGCGATGGCGCACAAGAGCAAGCCCTTCTACGGCATTCAGTTTCACCCCGAAGTGACACACACCTTGCAGGGTATGCGCATATTCGAGCATTTTGTGCTGGAAAAATGCGGTTGTGAGGCACTTTGGACTGCGGCCCATATCGTGGAAGATGCGATTGCCCGCGTGCAAGCCCAGGTTGGTACCGATAAAGTCCTGTTGGGCCTGTCGGGTGGTGTGGACTCCTCTGTGGTCGCCGCATTACTGCACCGCGCCATCGGCGATCAACTGACCTGCGTATTCGTCGACAATGGCTTGTTGCGCCTGAACGAAGGCAATGAGGTGATGGAAATGTTCGCGCGTAACATGGGCGTGAAGGTACTGCGCCGCGATTGTGAGGACATGTTCCTGGACAGGTTGAAGGGCGTGTCCGACCCGGAAGCCAAACGCAAGGTGATTGGCAATTCCTTTATCGACGTGTTTGATGAAGAGGCCAGCAAGCTCACTGCAGTGAAGTGGCTGGCTCAGGGCACCATTTACCCGGACGTCATCGAGTCCGCCGGGGCCAAGACCGGCAAAGCCCACACCATTAAGTCCCACCACAACGTGGGAGGCTTGCCCGACGATATGAAACTCGAACTGGTGGAGCCGCTGCGCGAATTGTTCAAGGACGAAGTACGCCGCATCGGCCTCGAATTGGGCCTCCCCTACGACATGGTCTACCGCCATCCATTCCCCGGGCCGGGTCTTGGTGTGCGCATACTGGGTGAAGTGAAAAAAGAGTATGCCGACCTGCTGCGACTGGCGGATGCGATTTTTATCGAGGAACTGCATCGCGACGATTACTACCACAAGACCAGCCAAGCCTTCGCGGTATTCCTGCCGGTCAAATCCGTGGGTGTGGTGGGCGATGGCCGCCGTTACGAGTATGTGATTGCGCTGCGCGCGGTGGAGACGGTTGATTTTATGACCGCGCGCTGGGCCCACTTGCCCTACGCACTGCTGGAGCGCTGCTCGAATCGCATTATTAACGAGATATCCGGCGTGTCGCGGGTGACGTACGATATCAGTAGCAAGCCGCCGGCTACTATTGAGTGGGAGTGACCGCAATTGATGTGTACTGGCTGGCGTTGGGAAGTATTGCAGTGCTTTGGGATTTTCATATCCCGACTGGATCCTGGTCGTGAAAACTCCGACGGTAAGTTATAGATAAGCGGGCAGAGTATGCGTTTTGGCTGAATTATGACACAGTGCTCATCGAGCATGCTGTTGAATTGCATCCAAAATTGAGCCATTAGCCCCCCGGATTTGCATCGAATTTTGACCCACGTATAACCCCTCCCTGCGAAACACTAAGCAGGGGTATTGAGGAGTGATAGACGTGGCATTATTGAGTGTAATTCGACGCTGGCATTTGCGTGAGGGCATACCGATTCGGGAAGTGGCACGCCGCACCGGCTTGTCCAGAAACACGGTGCGCAAGTACCTGGCCGGCCAGGTGATCGAACCGGCCTACCCACCGCGCAAGACCCCCCAGCAAGCTGGACGATTACGGGGAGACCCTCACCAATTGGTTGTTCCGGGAGTCCCGTCGGCACCGCAAGCTGCGGCAGGTCAACAAACGCTTCTACGCGATGGTCAGCCACTACCTGTATGAGCCCGAGTTCTGTAATCCCGCCTCCGGCTGGGAGAAGGGGCAGATTGAAAAGGCTGTGCAGGATGCCCGCCACGGCCTGTGGTACGACCCGCCGCCCTTCAAGTCCCTGGAGGAACTCAATCAGTGGCTGCAGGATTGGTGCCGGGCGCTGTGGCAGGAAAAAGCCCATCCTGAGTTCAGGGCTCGCTCTTTGGCACAGTGCCTGGCCGATGAATTGCCCCAGATGATGCCGGTGCCCGTTAGCTTCGATGGTTTTATCGAGCACAGCAAGCGGGTGTCCTCCACCTGCCTGATTACCTTCGAACACAACCGCTACAGCGTACCTGCCAGCTTTGCCAACCGGGTGATCAGCCTGCGGGTGTATCCGGGGCGACTCGTGATCGTCGCCGAGGCACAGGTGGTGGCCGAGCATGGCCGGGTGTTCAGTCGAGACAAGCGTCCTCCTGGGCAGACGGTCTACGACTGGCGACACTATCTGGCTGTCGTGCAACGCAAACCCGGCGCCCTGCGCAATGGCGCCCCGTTCCTGGAACTGCCCGACAGCTTCCGGCAATCGCAGTCGCGCCTGCTGAAGCGCCCCGGTGTTGACCGGGAGATGGCCGACATCCTGGCGCTGGTGTTGCTCCATGATGAACGACTTGTTGAACAAGCGGTGACCCGGTCGCTGGAATCGGGAGAACCCTCCAAGCAGCATGTCCTGAACTGCCTCAGCCGACTGGAGGAGCCCCCTCGCCCGCAGCCACTTAATCCGCCAGCGGCGTTGAAGCTGGTGATTGAGCCGCAGGCCGACACGGCCCGTTGCGATCAACTGAGGAGCGTACACCATGAACCCTGATGCCATGATCACCACCTTGAAGTCCCTGAAGCTGCACGGCATGGCCGATGCCATTGAGACACTCTCGGCGCAATGCTCACCGGCGTATCAACAGGCGGTGCCAATCTTACAGATGTTGCTGAAGGCTGAGTCCTCCGAACGGGACGTCCGCTCGATCAACTACCAGATGAAGGCGGCCCGGTTCCCGGCGTACCGGGATCTGACCGGCTTTGACTTTGGGCAAAGTGCCGTGGATGAGGCCCTGGTCACATCACTGCACCGCTGCCAGTTCCTGGGCGATGCGCAGAATGTGGTGCTGGTGGGCGGCCCCGGTACGGGCAAAACCCACCTGGCGACCGCGATAGGCGTACAAGCCATCCAGCGCCACCGGCAGCGGGTTCGGTTCCTGTCCGCCATCGAATTGGTCAATGCGCTGGAACAGGAAAAACGTGTGGGGCAACAGGGACGCATCGCCAACCGGTTGATCCACACCGACCTGGTAATACTGGATGAGTTGGGCTACCTGCCCTTCAGTCAGGCAGGTGGGGCGTTGCTGTTCCATCTGATCAGCAAGCTGTATGAGCGCACCAGCATTATCATTACCACCAACCTCAGCTTTGCGGAATGGTCAGCGGTCTTTGGTGATGAAAAAATGACCACGGCCTTGCTGGATCGACTGACCCATCACTGCCATATCCTGGAGACGGGTAATGACAGTTGCAGGTTGAAGCATTCGACGATACATCAGGAGAAAACAAAGGGCGGAAAGAAAATCAAAACTACGCCATAATCTGGCGACCAGGGTGGGTCAGTTTTAGATGCAAATCCCGGGGGTCAGTTTTAAGTGCAATTCAACAGAATGAGGCCAGCGCTCGGTATTGCATCGTACCGGGGCAATTGACCTTGCACCAGGATCGGGGTTCGCCCATGACAGCCAACGGCTTTTTGGGAGCGATGCGGGCGCTGGATATCACCTGTACCCACAGCCGACCGCGAGTCAGCAATGACAACCCGGTCAGCGAAAGCGCCTTCAAGACCTTGAAATACCAGCCCGACTACCCGGGCAAGTTCAGCAGCGCCGCGCATGCCAGGCGGTGGTGCAATGACTACTACCACTGGGC
>JBDNIE010000187.1:0-2961 GCA_041688425.1 Halioglobus sp.
TGCTTCCAGAAATAATCCCGCCAGACCCAGTGCCATCCCCGATCGTGCCAGTTCAACCACCTGTGAGCGCCGACCGCCCGACGCAGTGCCGCCACTGTCACGGCACTGCAATGCGTGTGTCACATCAAAAATGAGTGGGACGTTGTTGCAAGTGCGCTTCATCACACCGAACCCGAGCATATCCACAATAAGGTTGTCGTAGCCAAAATTACTGCCGCGTTCGCACAGCATAACGCGCGTTTTGCCGCATTCAGCGAACTTCTCAACAATATTGGCCATCTGCGAGGGGCTGAGAAACTGTGGCTTCTTGATATTAATGGCCGCACCCGTCGCCGCCATCGCCGCCACCAGATCGGTCTGGCGCGCCAGAAACGCGGGCAACTGGATGATGTCGCAGACCTCGGCAGCCGGCGCAGCCTGCTCCGGCGTGTGCACATCGGTGATGATCGGGACGCCAAACGTTGCTTTCACGTCAGCTAGAATCGACAGCCCTTCCTCTAGCCCTGGCCCGCGGAAAGAGTGAATAGAGGAGCGGTTGGCTTTGTCATAAGACGCTTTAAATACATAGGGAATGCCCAGGCGGGCACATACCTCGACATAGTGCTCGGCCACTTGCAGCGCGAAATCGCGACTTTCCAACACATTCACACCACCCATCAATACAAAGGGCGCGCTGTTGTCGATGCACAGTTTTCCAATAGAAACGGATTGTTCAGTCACACGCTACTCTCACTGTCGGTTCTTTTATTAAACCGCCTGCTTGCCGGTCTGAGCATGGGCGATAGCCGCCTTGATGTAACTCGTAAACAGTGGGTGACCTCCGCGCGGCCTGGAGGTGAACTCCGGGTGAAACTGGCAGGCGATAAACCAGGGGTGTTCGGGAAGCTCAACCATCTCCACCAGGGAGTGGTCTGCAGACCAGCCGGCGACTCGCATCCCCGCGTCCTGCAACTGATCGAGATAGTTATTGTTGATTTCATAGCGGTGCCGGTGGCGCTCACTGATGACATCCTCGCCGAAGATCTCGCGGGTCTTGCTGCCGGGCTCCAGATGGCAGGGCTGAGCACCCAGGCGCATGGTGCCGCCTTTGTCAGACGTTTCGTCACGCAACTGTGCACTGCCGTCAGCGTTCATCCACTCGGTGATCAAGGCCACAATCGGGTGCGGGGTGGCCGGATTCATCTCGGTGGAATCAGCGCCCTCCAGGCCACAAACATTGCGTGCGTATTCCACCAGCGCGACATGCATGCCCAGGCATATCCCGAGGAAAGGTATATTGTTTTCCCGCGCGTAACGCACAGCGGTAATTTTGCCTTCCACGCCGCGATCGCCAAAGCCACCGGGCACCAGAATAGCGTCCACGCCCTGCAACGCCGCCGTGCCTTGACGCTCGATATCCTCGGCGTCGTAGTACTCTATCTTTACGTCGGTCAGGGTCTGCAGCCCGGCATGACCCAACGCTTCGTTGAGCGACTTGTAGGCGTCCTGCAGATCCACATATTTCCCCACCATCGCGACACGCACCTGGCCCCTGCTCGCAGTGAACTCGCGCTCAACCACATCATCCCAATCCGAAAGGTCAGCCTCGCTCTTGCACTTGATCCCAAAGCGCTCGACGACGAATTTGTCGAGCCCAAAATCACGTAACATGCCAGGAATCTTGTAGATCGAATCGACATCCAGCAGAGGAATAACAGCGCGTTCTTCAACGTTGGTGAACAACGATATTTTCTTGCGCGCACTCTCCTCGATCTCCACGGAGCAGCGGCACAGCAAAATATCGGGCTGCAGGCCGATGGAGCGCAGCTCTTTGACCGAGTGCTGCGTAGGCTTGGTTTTGATCTCTCCGGCAGTGGCAATGTAGGGCACCAGAGTAAGGTGCATGAGCAGGGCACGGCTTGGGCCCATTTCCAGCTTTAGCTGGCGCGCGGCCTCAAGGAAGGGCAAGCCTTCGATATCACCGACGGTACCCCCTATCTCGACCACCGCAACATCGGCATCCCCTGCGCCTAGCACAACGCGGCGCTTGATTTCATCAGTGATGTGCGGAATGACCTGTACCGTGCCACCGAGATAATCACCGCGCCGCTCCTTGCGCAGCACAGTGTTATAGACCCGGCCGGTGGTAAAGTTGTTAGTGCGCTTCATCACGGTGTGGGTAAACCGTTCATAATGACCCAGATCCAGGTCAGTTTCGGCGCCATCTTCAGTGACAAAGACCTCGCCGTGCTGGAAGGGGCTCATGGTGCCGGGATCTACATTGATATACGGATCGAGCTTAAGCAGCGTAACCTTGATACCCCTGGCCTCGAGCACAGCGGCCATGGAAGCCGCTGCAATGCCCTTACCCAGAGAGGACACCACCCCACCTGTGACGAAAATGTAACGCGTCATGCTTAGCCTATGTATGCTGTATTTCTGGACATGCAAACACCCTGCAACCGGCTCTCTAGGAGAGTTTTATCGACCGGCGCTGGTCCTGCAAAAGATGGGGAGTCAGGTTACCAGAAAGGTAGGGGCAGCTCAATGAGAACCGGCGTCTGCAGGCCTTTGCCAGACCAATTTCCAGAGCTGCTCCCCGTCTCCCGCCGCCGCCCTGAAGCGGCTGGATTCACAATAGGCCAGATCGCCCACAGCTAAAAGTTCCCCCTCGAGATACAACAGTGGCAAGCGATCACGCCACCACGGCGGGACAGCCCACTCCTGCATCAGGGCCTTCAAACTGCGACTGCCAGAACGCCCGGGTAGCCGACAGCGCTCGCCACCTTGGCGCCATTGCAACGCTAACTGCTCGCCGGATACCAGGCACACACCATGGGCCTGCGCTGGCACCAGACTCACAGCACCCACATGAGGTACTTCACACGCCTCACCCGGCACGATGACTGACTGGCCGCCAGAGAACAGCGTGACATCTTGCGGGACACTGTAAACGCCGCCGCGATAGCGCCGAAGACTAAA
>JBDNIE010000188.1:0-20163 GCA_041688425.1 Halioglobus sp.
ACCGCATCTGAGCCCGGCCGACGTTTCGTTTATGATATTCGCATCGACCCGCAGCGGCAGCCCGCAGCGGCCTCACGCATGAGTGAACTGGTCGGCTCCTTCGGCTTGTTGGACGCTGACCTGACAGAACACCTTTATACCTACGAGGACGCTGAGTCCTACCAGCAGGAGTGAATCACGAACATGGATATCAATTTCAAGGACAAGGTCTATCTGGTGACCGGCGGCGCGTCGGGGATAGGCGCGGCGGTAGTGCACTATCTCGCGCAGCATGAGGGTATGGCCGTGATTGCCGATATCGACGACGCAGCGGGTGCGGCGCTGGTGGCGCAATATCCAGAGCACGTGTGTTATCTGCACACCGACGTGACAAAACTGGCTGAGCTGGAAGCGGCCTGCGTTCTGGCAGAGAAAACGTTCGGTGGTCTTGATGGCGCAGTCAATAGCGCCGGCATAGGCAGCCTCGGTACCGTGGCTGATATGCCCGTCGAGGAATGGCACAAGGTTATCGATATCGACCTGCACGGGGTTTTCAACGCGTGCCGCGCTGCCCTGCCACTACTGCGTAAACGCGGCCGTGGCAGTATCGTCAATATTGCGTCGCTGAGCGGCGTGCGCGCAGACTATGGCTTTGCCGCCTATAACGCCGCAAAGGCAGCGGTGATCAACCTGACCCGCACCATCGCGCTGGATCACGCGCATGAACATATTCGCGCCACAGCGGTCTGCCCCGGTTATATCACGACACCGCTGACGGCGGGCGCAACGGCAATTGATGCTATCCACAACGACTGGCTAGCGCGCATCCCGTTGCACAGGGCGGGCACCGCCGAGGAGGTCGCGCAGCTGGTTATTTTTCTGCTGTCGCCGGCATCCAGCTATATTACTGGCACCGAAATCGTTATCGACGGCGGGCTGGGCAGTAGTAACAATCAACCCAATATTCCCGGCATCTTCGCAAAGATGTAAGGATTCAGTCGCCACTGAAGCGGGAACTCAGTGGCGCAACCACTCTGCGTCAGAAAGCAGGCAAATACCCCCGCTTCTGCCGATCAGAATACGCACAGCTTCCAGGATACGCTCTATCTTGGCTTCATCATCGCAGGCGATTAAAACCACGCTGTTACTGGAGTCTCCAGTCAGCTCGTCGCCCCGCCGCACGCCCCGATCACCCGAGCCACGCACATCAGGAATGAGCGTGTAGCCAGGCACATCAATTTGTTTTAGTGCGACCAGCAAAGACGGCACCATCGCAGTTTCGATCACGATCTCTATACGCTTGCAGGTTTTCATAGCAGCCACTTAACAACGGCGTGATAGGTAGGGATACCCACCAACAGGTTAAAGGGAAAGGTAATAGCCAACGACATAGTCAGGTAACTGGCCGGATTCGCCTCGGGCAGCGCCAGACGCATGGCGGCGGGAACCGCGATGTAAGAGGCGCTCGCGACCAACACAATGAACAGCAATGCATTGCCCTCGGATAAGCCGAGCATCCATGCGAACCACAAGCCGATCGAGGCGTTGATGGCAGGTAACAGCAGTCCCGCAATCAGCATCAGCCGCAGCGTCTGCGCATTGGAGCGCCCACCCGAGGCCGATTTCAGATCTCGCAAGCGGCGCGCGGCGACGATGCCCATATCAAGCAGGAACAGGCATAGCACCCCCAGGAACAGATCCTTGACCAGCGGCGACACCTGGCGCATACCGTCGGCACCCGCGATCCAACCGGCAACCATACTGCCGAGTATAAGGAATACTGAGCCGTTGAAAATCGCTTCGTTGAGCAACTGTCGCCACGAGAACGTGTCATTCGAACCAGAGTCCGAGTTCTGCTTGCTCTTGCCGAACTTACTGTACAAAAGAATACCGACGATAATAGCGGGAGATTCCATCAGCGCCATTGCCGCCACCAGATAACCGCTCCACTCAATACCCTGCATGTTGAGATAGCCGGCTGCAGTGACAAATGTTACCGCGCTTACTGAACCATAAGTCGCCGCGATTGCCGCCGCATCGGCAGTGGGAAATCGGCGCCGCAGAAAGACAAAAGTGTAGAGGGGAATCAGTGCTGACAGCGCCATTGCACTGAGCAACGTAAGCACCACAGTGGCATCGATAGTCGATTCGGAGAGTGCCACACCGCCCTTAAAACCGATCGCAAACAGCAGATACAGTGATAAAAACTTGGCAACCTGGCTGGGAATTTCAAGATCCGAGCGCACCAGAACAGCGATCGCACCGAGGAAAAAGAACAGCAGAGGCGGTGACGTTAGATTACTTAAAAATACCTCAATCATCAGGGCGTTTTTCCGCGGAGTTTGGACGACTTCTTCAACACAGCGTCTCGCATCCCAATCTTGTAAGCGCGCAGCCGCTCGCGCAGCTCCAGATCACTAGTGGCGAGCATTTGTGCCGCCAGAATGGCCGCGTTCTTCGCATTATCTATGGCCACTGTCGCCACCGGGACGCCCGCTGGCATTTGTACTATCGACAGCAACGCATCCATGCCATCCAGCCGCGTGATGCCGATGGGCACACCGATCACTGGCAATACACTGACCGCCGCCGCCATACCCGGCAGATGCGCCGCGCCACCAGCACCGGCGATGATCACCTTGAGCCCGCGTTCCTCAGCAGTACTGGCGTACTCATGCAATTTGTCAGGCGTGCGGTGTGCGCTGACAATGTCCATTTCGTAGGGCACTTGCAACAGCTCCAACAGATCCGCCGCAGCCTGCATGGTCGGCAGATCCGAGTCGCTGCCCATGATGATTCCAACGACGGCGCTCATACCCCGCACCCGGCTACGCTGGTATGCAATTGGGTGGAAGCCTCGTGCGCTAGTTCCAATGCCTCGTCAACGCCTGACCCCAGAGCATTAATATGCCCCATTTTCCTGCCTGTTCGCCCAGGGACTTTGCCGTACCAATAAACCGTACTCCCTAAATCGGGCAGTTTGGTTGTTACCGGTTTTAGCGGCGAAAACGGGCGGGTTTCCTCACTGTCAAAAATATTGAGCATGACGGCAGGTGCGAGAGTAACGATGGGTTCCAGCGGGAGGTCGAGAACCGCGCGCACATGCTGCTCAAACTGCGAGACATTGCAGGCATCGAGCGTAATATGACCGGAGTTATGCACCCGCGGTGAAATTTCATTGATCAACAGTTCATTCTCCTCATTGATGAACATCTCGACGGCAAAAACCCCAACGCCATCAAGCACGTCGATCGCTTTGCAAGCCAGTACCATGGCTTCCTCGGCCAACCTGGACGATATGGAGGCAGGCATGATCACTGTCTCGACTGAGTTCAACCCGCCGTCGAATGCCATACCCACCGGATGATAGGTTTCCATACGACCCGAGGTCGAGCGCACCGTGATAACAGCAATTTCCGGACAATTGGCGAGGTAGGGTTCGACGATACTGGGCACATCCCACAACTGCTCAGCCGATCGCAGCGGGTCCAGTATCTGCACCCCGCGCCCATCGTATCCCCCTGATCGCGCTTTCTGCACTATCGATTCTCCAAACTTCCCGGTCAGATCTGCAAGCGACAATGTGTTGCCGGGCAAAACGCCATAGGGCAGTGTGGGCAATCCGTGCCTGACCATCCAGGCCTTTTGTAAGGCTTTGTCTTTGAGCAGCCTAAGGGTGTTAACCCCGGGTCGCACAGACACCTTGCCGCGCTTTTCAGCCGCCGCAAGGCACTCCAGCGTAAGCTCCGGTATC
Source organism: Halioglobus sp. (assembly GCA_041688425.1). Classification (GTDB taxonomy): domain Bacteria; phylum Pseudomonadota; class Gammaproteobacteria; order Pseudomonadales; family Halieaceae; genus Marimicrobium. The sequence continues at coordinate 3,734 of JBDNIE010000188.1, forward strand.
GCTTCCTTATCGAACGTCACCACATCACACGCTGCGAGGAATTTTTCGATGGCAGCAATATCGGTTAACTCCGCCTGAATCGGCGTATCCGCAAGTTGCAGTGCCGGCGCATCCCCCGGCTCAGTGATGATCGCGACCTCAACGCCAAGCGCGTGGGCGGCCTCACATAAATATAACGCCAACTGACCACCGCCGATGATTCCCAGACGCGCGCTCACAGGGCACCGTCCTGGCATTCATCGGTTGTGGAAAGCGACAACCCCGGCGGGTTCAGGCGGGCCGCCCTCATGTCTGGTTCTGTATAGTATTCAGGTCTCAAAGATAGGTTCTCAAATAAGTCCGACAATTCGACCTGCTGATTACCAGCAATTCGTCCGTCGCCGAGTATACAGGGAAATTTCACGGCCGTTGTGTGCCATCGCAGTTCCAAAGGCTATCGGTATGGCAGCTAACACTGCAGCAAAAACTCCAGGAAGTGGTGCAAGACTATAATTCGCGGCGAACGTCTCCCTGATGCCTGGCACGCCCGGGCCTGCCTGCCTGCCTGCCTAGCGATGCTAGTGGTGGTGTCGATCACAGCGCTGCGAGAATCTCATAGCCTCGCGGGATCCCTTGCCAGCAGAGTAGACGCCTTGATACTGAATACCAGCTCATCGTTCTGGTTCAATAGTTTTGTATGATAAATCACTATACCGCGAGTGGGATTACTCCGTGACACTCTGGCGGCGTCGATCAGTGACATGCAGCGCAGTGTATCCTCGGCATACGCTGGCTTGTGTATGCGCATCTCGTCAAAGCCCAGGCCGGCCAGAGCCTGCTGCATGACACCACTTTGCCAGCGCTGACTGGTGATACAGAAAATGGAAAAAATGTGCGCAGAGCAGGCCGTAAGGCCGCCGAAATGCGAGCCTTGCGCTACCGCTTCGTCGACATGCCAGGGCTGCGGGTCCCACTGGGTGGCAAACTCGACGATCTCTTTTGCAGTGAGTGTATGGGAACCGGCAGCGTGCTCATCGCCGATCACATGGTCATCAAAATAAAATGGCTTGCCCGACAGATCTTGCAACGTCCGTTACCTCACTGTCGCTGCAGACTCACTCGCGGTGATTCCTGGACACAAATCCGGCGCTAAATGACCAGCCTCCACCATCCATTCAATCGCGTCAGCAAATGTCTCTCTAGAACTGCGTAGCGATAGACCCAGCCGCGCCAATTCGGGCGAGTTTGGGACATTGGGCCAGAGCGTCGCATAGCGCATGGTTTCTGCTGAGATTGGCGTATCCACTGTTTTGAATAGTCTTATGACATCGGTCATACGACCGACCAGACGCAGCTTCCAACCCTGCGCCTGAATACGCTGCAATTGGCAACCCGAGACGGCCTCCACGGTATCGGCCAATTCTGTCCAGGTGGTGTACACGCCAGGAATCAATATCCTTCCGGAGCCGCCACTGATCGCCAGAGAACAAATCAGTGCGGCGAGATCGCGCACATCGACATACTGAATGCCGCCCTTACCGAAAATACGAAAGCCGTTCTCAATGCGGTGCTTTAATGCTTTGAAGGAATCGGAAAAGCCAGGGTCGTCAGGGCCGATCACACCGCCGGGATACACCATAATAATCGGCGCGCGTTCAACCTGCAATTTGCGCAGGTAAATCTCCGCCTGCGCCTTGCTCTTGCCATAGGGTAACTTTGATTTTGTCAGTCGCGCATCGCCAGTGACCTTGGCTGGATTCTTATTGAAAATAGCGGTAATACTAGAGACGCACACAATACGTTTGATACCCAGATCAAGTGCGCTCTCGACGACATTCTTTACACCCTCGACGTTCACCGCAAACATCTCTTCGATTGAGCTTTTCTGCATCGGCGTAGCGGCAGCCGCGTGCACCACGCCGTCGCAACCCGCGAGGGCAGCCTTCACCGAGGCAAGGTCGGTCACGTCTCCGACCACCAACTCCGGAATACCTTCACCCCACTCGCTATAGTAGTGCTGTGCCTTGTCGGCGTTGCGCACCAGCAGACGCACAGCGTGGCCAGCCGCTGTCAATTGCCGACAGACATGGGACCCTACGAAGCCGGTACCACCGGTGATCAAAATTTTCAGCATAAAAAGTATTAGTCTTCCAGCACAGTGATAACGTTATTCGGGCAGTACTTCGCCGCTTTCATGACTTTCTCGCGCAGCGCTTCGGGAGGATGTTCCAGCAGCACAGTCACCTGCGGATAACCACCCGCCTGCTCTATCACATCAAACACCTCGGGCGCCTCGCCAAGGCAGACACTGTGACCCTGGCAAAGCGCCAAATCAACTGTAATTTTCATGGCAGCTCGCTTCGGGTCTAACGCCGCTTTCGATAGCGCAAACGGCAGGGTCCTGCCGGTTTGAGCACCATGGCAGAGAAATCGTCCTGATAACTGTCATCCGGATCCACCAATTCAAACTCGTAGCGCGGCAGCAACGCCGCAAATATCGCCTTCAGCTGCATCATCGCAAACGCACTGCCGGCACACTTGTGCGGACCGCCACCAAAGGGAATATACGCGTACAAGGTATCGGGCTTGGAGCGGTGCGGATCAAAGCGCTCCGGGTCGGGGAAGTAGTCCGTGTTGCGATGCGACCCGAAAGTGGAAATCGCCACCGTTTTCCCTGCTGCTATGAGCGTGCCGTTGTAATCGATGTCTTCCATGACGCGGCGCATCAGCAAAATCAACGGCGGATGGAGCCGTAAAACCTCCTCAATAAAACGCTCCAGATGCGGTATCTCACGCAGGGATTCGAAGGTGATAGGTTCGCCATTTCCAAACAACCCCTGCAGCTCGTGCAATACTTCGTTGGAATAGGTCTGCTGACGGGCCAACTCAGTCAACGTCCATGTCGCAGTGCCAGAGCTAGTATGATGCCCGGCAAATATCGTGGCGATTACAAGACCGGTAATTTCGTTATCGTCCAGCTGACTGCCATCGGCGTAAGAGCCCGCCATAAAGGTTTGCAGCGCATCGCTGTGCTCGACACCACTCTGGGCGCGCCGCTCAGCGATAATGCCGCCGATCAGTTCCTGCAACCGCTCCCTCGCTTCATCGCGCGCCTCAAAAATCGGTTGCTGCAAGTAGGGGTCAACAAAGGCGATGGCTTGCAGGCCTTTCTCCAACGCGTGATACAGCTGCCGAAACTCCTCGGTCAACCTGTAGCGAAAGTCTGCTCCCAGCAGGCAATGGGTTGCGGTGTTCAGGGTCAGGCGTAGGAATTCATCGAGGAAATCCAGCTCACCCTCATCGCCCCAACTGGCCACCCAGTCCTCGACTTCCTTTGAAATAATCGTCGAGTAGTGCTTCATGTTCTGGTAGCGCAGCGCGTCCACCTGGATCTTCAATTGCGTCTTCATTTTTTCCGGCGTGGCATCGAAGATAACGCCGCGGCCAAATACCGGCACAGTGGCCTGATAGGCAGCAGCGCGACTAAGCTTCGGATCCAGCGTTTTAAGAAACGCCTCCTGCGCCTGCGGTCCACTCATCAACACCGTCTGTTGCCCGCCCATGTTGAATTCCGCCAATTCGCCGCACTCCGCATTGCAGCGCATCAGGAAGCGGGCGAAGTTGACCCCAAATTCCTCCATGTGGCCAACACCGGGCTTTTCCCCACTGACCTTCTGCGGCACCTTCAAACTCGCCACGGAGGAGCCCTTCACTTTTTCTCTCCACTCGCTACCTGCTGACTCGACATCTGTTGACTGGACATCAGGGGCATCTCCTTGAGAATACCCTTCTCCACGCATTCCTTCACCAAATTGGTGATATTGGTGTAGTCATAAAGATCCAGTTGCTCACACCACTGGTAATTGCCGCCATACTTGAAATACGATGCCCCAATCACTTTCATTTCAGTACCATCTTCGCGCACAGGCGTGCCCGGGGGTGTTTGCCACCAAGTCGCCATTACCGCGCCACGCGTTTCATCAATGACGATTTTATCGTAGGGATAAGTCCAGCCCTTGTAAGGATCCATCGCCGCGCCGACGCAGGTCTCGCGTATCGTTTCACGGCCGCGAAATTCGTACTTGCCGTTGGGCGTATCCCAGCCATAAAGGCATTCTTCAGTGTATAAATCCGCCAGATGGCGCCAGTTACTTTCTTTTTCGGCCTTGTCGTTCACCGCCAGCCAGCGGCGCATCATCTCTTCCATTTCTTCACGGCTGTATGCAGACATTCACTCACCCTCCGTCGAGGCAATACTGAAATTGCAGGATTTATACTATCAAAGCCACAATAGCCGAGTTATTATATAGTTTCAACTATAAAGTGGACCAGAAAATTGGGCGCTTAAACATCGCTCTTAATATTCTATTTTCATCGACATCCGTAACCGAGGCAGCCGCTTCCGGCACTACTTGAGACGACGCTGAAGTCACTAAGGAGCAGCACATGAAATTCTGGCAATCACTGGCCTTTGTGGAAATGGAGCAGATAGTTGATCTGGCAAAATTTTGCGAAGATCTGGGATTTCACGGCGTCTCCTACGGCGATCATCTGGTTACGACCGCAGAGCAGGTTGACGACTATCTGTACCACGATAGCGGTAATATTTTCTGGAATCCGGACACCCATTGGCCCGACCCCTGGGTGCTGACAGCCGCGCTGGCGCAAGCCACAACCCGCCTGCACTTTTTATCCACCATTTACATACTACCGCTGCGCGAACCACTGGGCGTTGCGAAAGCGCTCGCCACCGCTGCCTTCCTGTCGAACGACCGCGTCACACTGGGTGCAGGCGTAGGCTGGCAGAAAGCAGAATTCGAGATGACAGGACAAGACTTCCACACACGCGGCAAACGTGCGGACGAAATGCTGGAAATCGTCCCCGCCCTGCTCTCAGGTGAAATGGTCGAGTACCACGGCAACTACTACGACATTCCGCCGGTCAAGATGTCGCCCGCCACCCGCAAGCCACTGCCCATCATGATCGGCGGTTACGCCCCTGCAGCAATGCGCCGCGCCTGCCGTTTCGATGGCTGGATGGCAACCTCCCACGAAGAGCATGAGGTCTACCCGTTGTTAGATACACTGCGCGCGGTGCGCGAAGAACAACACTGCAGCGATAAACCGTTCGATATCTGGACGGGTGTTAAAAACCCCGGCGACGGCACGCATGAACGATTGGCTGAAGCGGGGGTGACCATGGTCAACGGCTGCAACTTCCTCAATGCGGATGGACGCACAACGCTATCGAGTATCGATGATAAGAAGCGGCGTATCGAGGCGTTCGCCGAACAGTTTCTGGCACCCTAAAAAAGGGCTCTGGCCAGCACACTGCAAGTAGGCCGTCTCGCCTGATACAGTACCACGCACTAAGACAACTCTTGGATTTTCCCTATATAGAGATTGTTTTATAGCTTCCACTATTTTATAGTGCAGCCATGGAAAACATCCCCAAACAAAAAAAACGCGAAGTAACGCGCGAGAAAGTGATACTCGCCGCCATCGACTGCATCTACCGGGACGGCTTTCACGCTGCACACACCAATCGCATCGCCGAAGAAGCCGGTGTGAGTTGGGGCGTTCTGCAATACCACTTTGGCGACAAGGATGGTCTTCTACAAGCCGTCATCGATTACATTTTTAACGACTTTGCCGGAACACTGGAAGAGACAACATTGCAGGGTGAAGCGTTACAACCGCGAGTGAGGCAATTGATCGATGTCGTCCTGAAACTAGTCAGCAAGAAAGAGTACCGCGTGAGCATCGCGATACTGCGCAACGCCGGCAAAGACGAAGCATCCAGCATCAATGGCCAAAAACAAGTCGCGCGCTGGGCGAAGAAAACATCAGAACTCTGGCATGCATTGTTTGCAGACAACATTAAGGAACCCACCCAAAGCGACATCGCCCGACACCTGATGTTTGCGACGCTGCGCGGCATGGCGGACGAGATTAATCCGCGCAACAGAAAAACTAAAAAGTCGATCCGGCTAGAGTGTGATGCATTGGGCGAGGCGATTACGTTTCTGCTCACGCGCAGTTAAAACAGGGGAACTGATTAGAGCACTTCTTTGACTGGTGGACCGGCGTCAAACCGAGTAAAGCTTTGACGCCTATGTGCTTCGCTTCGAATTACAAAAATTCCAGTCCGCTTAGAGGCCAATGGCACTTAGGCGGTGAATTTAAGGGTATCGGATTAGGACTGTGCGAGGCAGTAAGCCGAGCCCAAGCCCCCATGGAGGACCTGCCCCTGTTTATGGGTATAGGTTCACGGCGGGGCCCAGCCCGATACCCTTCAATTTAGCGCCGGACTAGCCGCTAAAGTAAGAGCCATCGAACCACCGCAACTAACTTACGCAACATCAAACTCAATCGGCATCTTTTTAATGCCATGAATAAAGCTTGAACGCAGCCAGTTGATATCGCCCTTCAAGCGCGGGTTGCGAATGCGCAGGAGAATTTCCTCGAAGATCACTTTTAGCTCTAACCGCGCCAGGTGCGAGCCCATACAAAAATGTTCGCCTATGCCGAAAGCGCGATGGCTGTTCTTGACGTCCTCGCGCTGCGAACGCGTGATATCAAAAGTATCGACATCACTGAACACATCTTCGTCGGAGTTCACCGCCGCGTAATACAGATTCACTTTGTCGCCTTTTTTGATCAGCTTCCCGCCCACTTCAACATCTTCTGTTGCCGTGCGCCGGAACGCGATAATAGCAGGATCAAAGCGCAGCACTTCCTCGATCGCATCTTCCAGCAAATCTGGATTGTCCACTAGCATCTGGTACTGCTCCGGGTGCTCCATCAGCAAACGCATGCCCTGCGAGGTCACCGTGCGCGTTGTTTCGTTGCCGGCCACCATCAGCATCAGGAAGAAGTGGCAGAATTCCTCGTCGGTCAGCGGCTCGTCTTCCACCGTGCCATTGAGCAGCACATGCACGATATCGTCCTGCGGATTATCGCGATGCGCGAGCGCCAGTTCATGAGCAAGGAAGAACATATGAGCCATTGCATTTTCGGCATCCGCCTCAGAAGTCGATAGCTCCGGATCGTTCATACCGAGCATAATATTAGTCCATTCGAACAGTTGCTGGCGCCGATCAATAGGCACGCCCATCAACTCGCAGATTGCGATCAGCGGTAACTCTGCAGCTATATCTTCGACAAATTCGCACTCACCGCCAACGATGGCCCGGTCGAGGATATTTTTTGCGACTTCACGAAAGCGCGCCTCGTAGCTATCGACCTTTTTCGGTGTAAAAGCATTGCGTACGAGGCGCCGGTATTTCAGGTGCTGCGGTGGATCCATATTGATCAGCTGTTGACGCATCAGTACCACCCGCTCGGGATCGGACTCCCACGGCAGGCAGCTCTTTTCCGCAGAAGAAAACAGCAGCGGACTCTTGGAAATGAAGTCCAAATCTTTTTGGCGGGTCACGGCCCAAAAGCCGGTATCTGTCTCGGGATCATCATGCCAATAAACGGGATCTTCACTGCGCAGGTATTTGAATACCTCCCTGGGCACGCCGCCGCGGTAGGTTTCAGGAGCGGTAAGATCGAAATGTGGACAGCCGGACATGGGCGAAACCTCAGTTGATGGGCTACAGATACCTCAGACTATACCCTAATAGTCTCTAGCAACAAGGACTATCAAGCTCTCAATCAGCTGGCGTCAGGCGCACCAGCGAACCCTGTTCACTAAGCATGTAGAGGTTATCGTCCGGCCCCTGCTTTACATCCCGCACCCGCAGATTGAGGTCCGACAAAAGCCGATGCTCAGTCACCTTGTCGTCCGGTCCAAAGATAAGCTGGTTGAGATGCAGAGCACGCAGTGCACCGATAAACGCGTCCCCATTCCAGCCGGGGAATTGACTGCCCTGGTAAAAGCTCAAGCCGCTTGTGGCGATTGAGGGCACGTAATAATAAACCGGCTGCTCCATGCCCGCCTTCACCGTGCCTTCGCCGATTTTGCCCCCGCCGTATTCCTCGCCATAGGTGATGACAGGCCAGCCGTAATTTGCACCCGAAGACAGTCGGTTGAGCTCGTCGCCCCCCCCCTGCGGCCCGTGCTCGCTCACCCAGAGCTCTCCGGTAACCGGATGTCTGGCGAAGCCCTGCGGATTGCGATGGCCGTAAGTGAATATCGCGGGGCGCGCGCCCGATGTTGTGGCAAATGGATGGCCTTTCGGGATACTGCCATCGCGATTGAAGCGAAGCACGTTGCCAAGGTCGGTACTCAAGTCCTGCGCCAGCTCATCCTTGCCGCGCTCACCCATAGTCGTGTAGAGAAGCTCGTAAGGTCACGTTGTCGCGACTCCTGTCGTCAGCCAGTTTCCTCGGCGGCCTGCACCTGTAAATATAACGCACCCAGCCGCCGCACGAAAATGCTGGACACATGACCGGGTGTAAACGCACTGTCCAGCCGGATATTGCTGGTCAGTTGCAACAATTCTTCGAGAATCACTCTCGCTTCCATTCTCGCCAGACGCGCGCCGATGCAAAAATGTATGCCGTGACCGAAACCCAGATGCTCACTGACGTCGCCGCGCCCTATATCGAGCTTATCGGGCTCTGCAAATACGGCCGGATCGCGGTTTGCGGCTGCCCACAGAAGCAGTACGCGCGCGGTGCCCGGAAGCGTGATTCCCCCGAGTTGCGTCTTGTTCAATACCGCCCGGTAGTGCCCCCTGAAAGGCGCTTCGAGACGCACCACCTCTTCAATGTAGCGCTGGATCAATGCGGGTTGAGCACGCAACTGCTGTTGCAGCGGCAGGTCCCCGGCGAGTATGCGGATCGCACTGCCCACCAGGCTGGAGGTGGATTCTCCGGCGGCGCCGACCAGAACAATCATAATGCCGATGGCATCCTGCTCTGAAATCAGCCCTTCACGGACGCCTTTTGCCAGTTCTTCTGTGACATCCTGCGGGTACCTATGATCCGCTGCATTAAGCACAGCCGCCAAATGATCGGCGAGATACGCCCTCATTTGCCCGGTGCTAATCCCCAGCGCGGCCATCCGCTGCAGGTCAACTGTCCCGGCGAGAATGTCGCCACCGCTGAAGGCCCAACCCATTAATTGATCAATATCTGCCAGCGGCAGCCCTAACAATCGCGCCATCACTTTGACCGGTATCGCATTGGCCAGCTCACCAACACAGTCGCCCCGACCGGCCGCCACGAGCTCACGCACACCGTCGCGCGCCCAGCGGCGCACCTCATCCTCCATCGCAGCTACCTTGCGAGCATTGAGCTGCGGCAAAACCAGCTTGCGGTGCACAGAATGAAAAGGCTCGTCCGCATTGGCGATAGCATCGACCGAGCCACCAAACTGCGTGAGGTCAAACAGCTCGGGCTGGCCCGATTCGCCCGTCATTAGAATGCCAGTGAGATTGGCAGAGTAATCGCGTTGGTTCTTCAGCACTTCATGAATCAACTGCCAGGATGATACGAGATAGACCTGCGTACCCGGCACCTGATACACCGGTGCGTCGCGCAGCAGGGCGCGGTAAAACGGATAGGGATTCTCGATAACCTGCGGATCGAGGAAGCTGTAATCTTGCGGTGTCGATAGGCCTGGATGGGTGATAACACTCTCCTGTGTGGTTGCAGTCTGGCTAAGACTCTAGCGGCAGAACCGGCGATCAATTGAATCCGGCGCAGCCTTCACGTATTGGGCGCAGTGCTGCCGAGATCATCCCGTAAACGCTTGCCAATAATCTGTCTCCAAACGGCATAACCCTGCTCATTGAGATGTAAATAATCATAGCGATAGTTATCTGGATCCGGTTCGCCGTTGCTGCCCATCAATCCTTCAGATGTCTCTATATAATGCAGGTTGGGGTCTGACCTGGACGCATTTTCTATCAATTCATTGGTTACCTTGGCGATAGGCCAGACTGACCAGCGCAGGGGCGATGGCGTGATACCAATGAAGTAGATCGGCACGTGCGGCTGGTCCGCACGCACGGCGGCGACAAACGCCTGATAGCTGGAAAGCAACACCTCGGGCGTCTTGCTCGCACGGGGATCGATATCATTGGTCCCGGCAAACACTACCACGGCGCGGGGTTGCCATGCGTTCACCAAGCGCTGCGCATAAAACACGATGTCGTTGAGCTTTGCACCGCCAAAGCCATGCTGCATCACCCCAATGGGGGACATATCTTCAGCCAGGGTATCCCACAGCCGGATACTGGAACTGCCGATGAAGACTGCGCCCTGCCCCGGACCGAACAGTCCCTGAGAGTTGAACTCCAACTGGGTAATAGCATCCTCCCAGACGGTCGGATCCTCACTGCGCGCGTTTTGAACCTCACCATAAAGTTGCCACGCCGGCCAACTGATGGCCAGCACCACTAACCCAAAGAGAAGTGCAATACCCTTTACCATTTTTTCATCCGCTTCTGACGTTCCCGGCAGCCCCAAAACAGTGACAGATTACCAGAGGTAGCCCGTTGAATCGCCCCCAGCTGGCCGCTATGATCTTCGTCATTCTCTTCACGCCGGATTTTGCAAGTGGCCGACCTTCACACTACTGTCACGCAGCCTTCCAGGCAGCACTCCGTTTTTATCCTACCTCTCGCACTAGCGCTCTGTTTCGCGATGGCGCTGCTTGTTCCGTTACCGGATGCGCAGGCCACGCCCGTCCTTGACAGCGTCACCACCGATGTCTGGGTGTCCATCGATACAGAACAACTCAGCCTGGCTGTTATGCGCGGTGACAGCCCTGTGGAGACGTTCGAGAACATCGCCATTGGCAGCAGGGGGCCGACGCTGGTGCGAAAACGCGATGACTCGACCACGCCGCTGGGTGAATTCACCATTACCGAGATCAGGCGCAGTGAGCGCTTCAAGATGTTTATGGCGATCAATTATCCCAATCTTGACCACACAGAGCGGGCCTTCGCGGATCACCGAATCAGCGCGCGGGAGTACAGGGCGCTGCGATACGAGCTGGATCGCGGCCTGCCACCCCCACAGGGCACCAGTCTCGGCGGCCAATTGGGCATTCATGGCGTGGGAAGGGGCGACATGAAAGTACATGAAACCATCAATTGGACAGAGGGCTGTATCGCGCTGACCAACGAACAATTGCTCGAATTAGCGAAGTGGGTGGTAGTAGGCACCCGCGTGGTTGTGCGGTAACTGGCAAAAAGTCGCTTAAACAATGTCTTGCGATTACGCTCAGTATCTCTGAAAATAGCGTCCGGAGGTGCTCGCCGAAAGGTTTGGCGACATTGCCCTAACGCGAATGGAACAGCCCGAAATTAAAAAGGGAAGCGCCATTCAAACAGGATAGACTTTTCAGGCCGGAAATCGGCTGACCACTTAGAGGACAATATTATGCGTAATTCGCTCAAGACCACAGCCGCAGCTTTCATGTTGGTAGCCATTACAGGCATGACCGGCTGTGCTACTACTCGGGATCTGGACACGCTGAAGGCACAAGTAGAACAAGCCCAAGCTGCTGCCAGCAAGGCTTCTGCTGACGCTGCTGCCGCTCTGGCAAAAGCTAACGCTGCTCAGGCATGCTGCGATGCAAACTCCGAGAAAATGGACCGTATGTTCAAGCAGTCAATGAACAAGTAATAAATCGGGCACCTCTTTACCGAGGCGGCTTCACCCACTAGCGATAGTGTGGTGAAACCGCTTTGGTGATTTAGGGTGTCGCCCTACTTCCCACACCTTCTCTGCTCCACCCCTCCATGGGCCGAACGGTCCTTGTAATCTTTATTCGTTTTGAGGCTCAGGTTGCTTCGCTTCAGATAAAGTCAGTGCCTCTCAGCTTACAACATCAACATCAACCCCCGGTCGAGATCACCATTGGCATGCCCGTCTGACGGCTGAGTTCTTCATCTATCAGGCCGTTGTTCAATACTGCTGCCGCTGAACGTCGTTCCATAGCATTATCCAGCGCCAGCATGACCTCCTGGACCATTGCAGTCCGGTCATTGGGATATTCCTCCAGAGGGGGATGTACTTCGAGATACAACTTGCCACCGTACCAACCCGCCTTGACCGGTTGATTAATAATGACGACCGGCGTTCCCACTGGCAATTGCGGAAAGAGTCTCTCGATGTCTTCTGGCAACATACGGATACAACCATGAGAGATCCGCATGCCCACACCCAACGGCTTGTTGGTGCTGTGTATTAAGTAACCAGGGATTCCCAGTCGCATGGCGTAGCGGCCCAAAGGGTTATTCGGTCCGGCGGGCACAACCCTTGGCAAGGGATCACCCTTGGCTGCATGCTCCCGACGAATGGATTCGGGCGGCGTCCATGATGGGTCTTTCGTTTTCTGCGTGATTCTGGTTGAACCCAATGGGGTGGCCCAGTCCATGCGGCCGATACCAATCGGGTAGGTTTGAACCTGTGCTGGCTGGCCCGCCTTTTTCGGGGGGAAATAGTACATGCGCATTTCGGGCAGGTTTAACACGAGCCCCTCTCGCGGCGCCCTCGGCAATACATGGTGCGTTGGCACGACAATGGAGGTTCCTTCACCTGGCAGCCAAATATCGATGTCGGGATTGACGCGTTGCATCTGGTCCTGACCGATACTCGTACGACGGGCAATATCCCACAAAGTATCTGCATATTTGGACTGCACAGTCGTAACCGAGCCAATCACATCGAAATACTCCGACGGCAGATCGTAGGTGGCAGCAAACACCGGGGCGGACAGCAATAACGAGAGAATGGGGGCTACAATTTTCATGGCTCAATATTTCAAATAATGGGTGGACAAACAGTTGCTAAGATAAAACAGTATCAGGGGTGAAAACAAGCTGCGCACTGGGCCAAAGCGGCAAAATACACAGGGAAAGTGGCGAAATTTGGCAGGGGGCCGACGAATTCTCACCCGCCCCACTTGTTCGCTGTTGTGCCGACCGCATTCCACCACAATGTATGGGTGTACTATGCTGGGCAAAAACGCGGTGCGGCTGGACAAAAAAGCGACGCGAACAACAGCTCGGCGGCCAGATTATGCGGACTTCACCATGACACAACTCGCTCACAGTTATTACTGCGGCACATCCAACGCGCAGATCATCTATCAGACCATCGGCGATTACTTTGATTCTATCTGCGAGAAATTTCCGGAAAACGAAGCCCTGATTGTGCGGCACCAACACATCCGCTGGACCTATCGCCAACTGCAGGAAGAGGTCAATCACCTTGCAAGCGGCTTGCTTGCGCTAGGCCTAGCGCCGGGCGACCGCGTTGGTATTTGGGGTTCCAACAGCTACGAGTGGACTATGGTGCAGTATGCCACTGCCAAGATTGGCGCGATCATGGTGTGCATCAATCCCGCATATCGCGTATACGAACTGGAGTACGCACTCAACAAGTCAGGATGTCGGGCGCTCATTTGCGCCGAGCGTTTCAAAAGCAGCGACTATTTGGGCATGCTGAATGAACTCGCGCCAGAACTATTGCGCGCGGAGCCTGGCAATCTGCGCGCTGCAAAACTGCCACAGTTGTCCTGCGTGATTCGCATGGGTGAGGCGGCCTCACCCGGCATGCTGCGTTTCTCCACTGTGTGCGCGCTAGGAGGTGATACCGAAAAGGGCCAGCTCGCCGCCCTGCAGGGCACACTGCGCCCCGATGACCCGATCAATATCCAGTTCACCAGTGGCACCACCGGCGCGCCCAAAGGTGCAACACTCACGCACTGCAATATCCTCAATAATGGCTACCTCACAGGCGCGGGAATGGGGTTCACGCACGAGGACCGTCTGTGCATTCCAGTCCCGCTGTATCACTGCTTCGGCATGGTGCTGGGCAATCTTGCATGCATGACGCACGGGGCCACCGCGGTGTATCCCGATGCCGCCTTCGACGCCTTGTCTACGTTACAGACAGTACAAGAAGAGCGGTGCACAGCCCTGCACGGTGTGCCCACTATGTTTATCAGTGAGCTGGAGCATCCGCGCTTCACTGAATTTGACTTGTCCAGCCTGCGCACTGGCCTGATGGCGGGCGCGCCCTGCCCCGCTGAAATCATGCAACGTGTGATTACCGAGATGCACATGGAGGACATCCTGATTGGCTATGGGCAGACCGAGGTCAGCCCCATCAACCACATGACACTGCCCGGTGATTCGCTGGAAAGGCGCACGCAAACCGTGGGCCGCGCAGTACCGTGGGTGGAAATCCGCATCGTGGATACAAGCGGCATCGTGGTGCCAATTGGCGACAAGGGCGAAATCTGCACACGGGGTTACTCCGTGATGCGCGGCTATTGGGACGACGAGCAGCGCACCCGTGAGACTATCGACGCCGCAGGCTGGCTGCATTCAGGCGATCTGGGAATCATGGACGGCGAGGGCTATGTACGAGTGGTCGGCCGCATCAAAGATATGGTTATTCGCGGCGGCGAGAACATTTACCCGCGTGAAATCGAGGAATTTCTCTACACCCACCCGGCCATTGCCGAAGTGCAGGTGTTCGGCATACACGACGCTAGAATGGGCGAGGAAGTCTGTGCCTGGGTACAGCTGCGCCCCGACAGCAGCCTGAGCGAAGCGGCACTCAAGGATTTTTGCCGCGATCGTATCAGCCATTTCAAAATTCCCCGGTACGTCCGCTTCGTCAACGAATACCCCATGACTGTCACCGGCAAAATCCAGAAATTTGTCATGCGCGACATGATGGAGCAGGAGCTTGCAAGGCCCACCTAGAACCTTGCTGGCAATTCTTTTGAGTGCTCTATAGACTGCCCCTTTTTTATCTACGCAGGAAAACCCCATGCAACCGTCCTGGAAATTGCTCGATCCCGCCGTGATGGGCGACGAAAACACTATGCACCAACTGTTCCGCGAACTGCGTGAGCAAGACCCTGTTAGCCGGGTAGAACACCCCGACTTTGAGCCGTTCTGGGCAATCACCAAGTATGACGACATCAAGGAGATCAGCCAGAAGAACGCATCATTCCTCAACAACCCTCGCACCGTGCTGATTCAGCAGGAGTTTGAAAAAGCACTGCTGGCGCAGTTTGGCACACGCAATGGGTTGGAAACACTCATCCACATGGACAACCCCAAGCATAAAAAACTGCGCAATGTGACGCGGGAGTGGTTCAAGCCCGGCCCAATAGGCAATCTGCGCGGCGACGTCGAAGCCATCGCCAAGCAGTATGTCGACAAAATGGAGTCGATGGGTGGCGAGTGCGATTTCGTCAAGGATATTGCCCTACTTTATCCGCTGCGCGTGATTATGGCGATTATCGGTGTCGCACCCGAAGAAGAGGGCATGATGCTAAAGCTAACGCAGGAATTGTTCGGCGGTCAGGACCCGACACAATCGCGAGGCGCCAACGTCGACTCTGGCCTGGCAGTCATCATGGATTTCTTCAGTTACTTCACTGATGTGGTAGAAGATCGCAAGAAAAATCCGACTGACGATCTGGCATCCGTTCTCGCCAATGCCCTGGTCGACGGCGAACCGATGGAGCATCTCGATCAGATCAGCTATTTCATTATCACCGCGACAGCGGGACACGACACCACCTCCGCGACTATCAGCGGCGGTATGAAAGCCCTGCTGGAACACCCGGAGCAGTTACAGAAGTTGCGCGAGAATCCCGATCTTGCGCCACAAGCGGCGCGTGAAATGATTCGCTGGGTCTCTCCGGTAAGGCACATGATGCGTACCACCACCGAAGACATCGAATTGCGCGGCAAACACCTCAAGGCCGGTGATAGTCTGTGCCTGTGGTACCCCTCCGCCAATCGCGACGCCGACGCCATCGAGAACCCCGACGTATTCGACATCGAGCGCGACAACCGCAACCAGCTCGCCTTCGGCTACGGCGGCCACATGTGCCTCGGCCAGCATCTGGCCGTATTGGAAGTGGAAGTGTTCTTCCGCGAACTGCTGCCGCGCCTGAATCATATTGAGATGGCCGCAGAGCCCGAATGGGTGCAGGCGATTTTCGTCGGCGGCCTTAAATCGATGCCGGTACGCTATTCGTTTGTGTAGGCCGGTATCCGGCTAACGGGGGAGCGCAGACAGCGTGACTGCGAGGGATCCCGGGGGTCGAGGGATCCCGGGCGGATCCCGGGGGTCACGGATCCCGGGGGTCAGGCCTTACATCCCACACGAAGGGATTCCCGGATCCCGGGGGTCAGGCCTTACATCCCACACGAACGGATCCCGGGGGTCGATTCCGGGGGTCACGGGGGTCAGGCCTTACATCCCACATAACTCCTTGCTATATCGGCCGCAAAACGGATCCCGGGGGTCAGGCCTTACACGGATCCCGGGGGTCAGGCCTTACATCCCACACGAAGGGATTCCGCACGATTCCGGGGGTCAGGCCTTACATCCCACATAACTCCTTGCTATATCGGCCGCAACGGATGTTTCCATCTATGCGGCGGAGACGTAAGCTTTAGTCAGACTTCCAAGGATGGAAAGTGTCAATGGCCAGGCCGCTTCGCATCGAA
>JBDNIE010000189.1:0-9829 GCA_041688425.1 Halioglobus sp.
AATCCCTGCCCGCTGCGTCCTTGGACCAAATGACACTGGCGAGATCGGCGACGTCCGCGACCTTATCGTCCTCTGCAATGACAAGAAACTCGGTCGGCGTGCTGAGTATGTTTTCGTGTAGCGCAGCCAGTCGCTCCGAAATGTCCTGTAAACCCTGTTTGTCGGCGAGGCTGTCATCCAGCGCACGCAATTGGCGTATCCCTGCGAGCCCCGACTGGTTATGGTGCAGGCGCGCCAGTGGGCTCATTCCTGCGCAGGCTGCAGTCATCGCCAGGCTGTGCCCATTGCCGGTGATAGACTGATCACGTCGCGCACGTTGCTGGTTCACCAGATCGCGAATTCTGCTGGTCTCGTTGAAGGTCACCTCCCGCAGAGTATCGCGCATCAACTGTGTCTGTGCCGTCGCATTGCGCAGCAGTGCCTTGGACGATAATGAGAAATGGGCTTTTATCGCCTGCTCGTCGTCAGCGTTGCCACGCATTGCGACAAAGGCAGAAATCGAGCCCACCGTTGCCGCCTGGCGTTCTTGCACCGTCATGTAATCGCCGTCGCCCAAGCCCACTTCGGTCAGGATGTTGGTGTACAGAGGGAGTAACTGCAGTTGCTCTTCATTAAGGGGTGGCAATGGGGCGATGGACTGTTGATAGACGATACCGTTGGTGCCCTGCCCATACGTGGTGAAGGGCAGACCCTGCAGTCTTTTTTCTTCAAAGTTCAACTCGGGGAGGGCGGCAGGGACGTCGCTTAATTCAACCTTGGGAAGAATACTCTCATCATCAACCTGCGCCTGACGGGCAACTAGATCAGCGGCCAGCTGCACGGTGGCATCGCGTTGTGCAACGCTCATGCCGGCCTTTAGCTCGGCTAGCCTGGCCTCCTCCTGCTCCCGAACATGGATAGATAACTGCTTGTCTGGCGTCATCACCAGCGTGACTCGGTGGGGGTTATCGAGCAGCAGTTGGCGAGCGAGCCGGCGAATGTAGTCGGGATCCTGTATTTGCTGCTGTAGCTGGGCAATGACCGGTTCGAGATTGAGCACCGCGATAGGATCGCTATAGTGCGTGGCACAGCCCAGCGCCTGCAGGATAAGCTGCAAGCCATACGGATAGCCGTCGCCCGTGACTTCGCGCTGGTGCAACTCCAGTTGGTGCAGTACCGCTTCCAGTCGCTCCTGGCTGACGCCTTCCCGGGCGACCTGTTCAACAACGCCCAGTACCAGTGCCTCCAGTGCGTCGGCATGTTCGGCCTCGCTGCCTTCAACGCCGCAGCAAAACACCATTTCGCGCATGGAGTCCTCAAGGCCGCATAACGGAGAGGGCGAGCGTCCCAGGTCAGTTGTTTCCAACGCGTGCTGCAGGGGTGAGGCACTGTTGTCGAGCAACACGCTCGACAGCAATTGCGCTTCCAGCATTTGTTTCAAGTCGGAACTTTCACCCAGCATCCAGCCGATCACCAAGTGCGTTTTTTGATCGGTGCTGTCTTTCTCATCAAAGACATAGCTGTCCTGCACGCGCTGCGGCTGGGACAGGCGTTGCTCCGGCTGCACCTGAATACGCTGCGACAACTTGTCGAAGCGGCTCAGTGCTTTTTCCTCAAACACGCGTTGATGCTCGCTTGCCTCAATGTCGCCGAAGGTCATGAAGATAGCGTTACTCGGGTGATAGTGGCTGCGGTAGAAAGCTTGCAGCTGTTCGTAGCTGAGGTCCGGGATATGCTTTGGGTCGCCGCCACTGTTGTAGTGGTAGGTGCTGGTGGGGAACAGGTGTTCGCACAGCTTGCCCCAGAGTACGCTACTGATGGAGCTCATGGCGCCTTTCATTTCATTGAAAACGACACCCTTGAAGACCAGATTGCTATCAGGGTTCGCGGCCTCCGCGAACTCCACGCGGTGTCCTTCCTGTGCAAAATCCAATGGGTCCAGCCGCGAAAAGAAAACAGCGTCCAGATAAACCTGCAGCAGGTTATCAAAATCCTTGCGGTTCTGGCTGGCGAATGGGTAGGCCGTCCAGTCTGAGCTGGTGAAGGCATTCATGAACGTGTTGAGCGAACGTCGCAGCATCATAAAGAACGGATCGCGCACCGGATACCGTTCGCTGCCGCACAGTGCGGTGTGTTCCAGTATGTGAGCAACGCCGGTGGAGTCGTGTGGCACAGTGCGCAGCGCGACCAGAAAGACATTCTCATTATTGCTGGACGCAAGATGGTAGTGCATCGCACCCGTTTTTCTATGCTCATACTGTTCCACTCGAATATTGAGGGACTCGATCGTTTCCTGGCGAATGGCTTCGAACGCGGGATGGGCAGTGGTAAGGTCGGTGGGACTATGACTCATACTGTCTCTCTAAACTAAGGGGAAAATCGGAAGTGGCCTATTCTACCTTGAAATGCGGTCCGTTTGCCGAGCGTGAGGGATTGGGGTGCCAGGCACCAATTCGATCTGGTAGAGCCAGGGCCAGCGTTTGCCGGTGACCCAGATCGTTCCGTCGGAGGGATTACGCGCGATGCCGTTCAATACATCAGTACCTGCGCGATACTCGGCCTGGGGTAGCAGGCCCCGCAGGTCGATGCTGCCGGTGACGTCACCGCTGGCAGGGTTAATGATGACTATACGGTCGCTCTGCCAAATATTGGCCCAGATCGCGCCGTCTATCCATTCCAGCTCATTGAGAAGACTCACTGGCAGCCCCTGTTCGGTGACGGTGATGGAGCGCAAAATGCGCGCGGTATCCGGTGTCATGAAATGCAGCTGTGCGCTACCGTCGCTGTATATCAGGGCGCTGCCATTGTTAGTAAGTCCCCAGCCCTCGCCCTTTAGAGGAAGCCAGCGCTGGTACTGTAAGTCGGATTTGCGGTACTCCAGCATTGCTTTGTTCTGCCATGTGAGCTGGTAGACGCGATCACCCAACACGGTGAGTCCTTCTGCGAAGATGCGGTCGTCCAGTTTACTTACTGCGTCCAGCCGTCCGTCGTCCAAACGGTAACGCAGCAGCTGTGATTCACCGTAGTTGCCGGCGCTCACGTAGAGGTAATCGTCGTGGATTTCGAGGCCTTGCACAAAGTGTGTGCGCGGTTGCGGCTTTTGGTCGATAACCTTCACCGTGTAGTGCTCGGTCGGCGATTCGGCAAGCGGCGATCCGACAAGCGGCGATGCGGCGAGCAGTAGGCAGCCGGCCCGCAACAGAGCGCAGCGCAGCAGTTTCATGCGCGAATCTTGTTGCGCGACAGGTCGCGGATAATAAAGCGCGCCGGCGACAGCGCTCGACTCAAGGTGCGGCTGAACGGCAGCGGTTCGTCGCAAATCATGCTGGCCAGCAACTCCGCGGCAATGGGTGTCGACGTGAGTCCGCGCGATCCATGCGCTGTGTTGAGGTATAAGCCAGGCCAGTAGCTGCCGCGGCTGTCGATCACGTGTCGCGCATTTTGGCGCAGAGCGCTAAAATCGTCTAGAAACCGCTCAAGCTGGGGCGCCGGGCCGACAACGGGCAGGTAATCCGGGCTGGCGCAACGATAGCCGACTCGGCCGTGCAGTGCGGCCGGGTCAAGGGCATCCAGCGCCGCGCGACAGGCGGGGACTGCCGCCGCCAGCTTGGCGAGATTTTCCTGATGGTCACTGCTGCGCACTGTGCTGTCGCTAAGCGTTGGGTTGAAGGTTGCTCCGATGCTGTGCGTGCCTTCGCGTGCCGGGGCGATATAGCCCTCATGGCACAGGGCCGCGCGCAATGCATCAAAGCCTTTTATCGCCGGTAGTTGAGTGATCTGGCCTCTAATCATTTGCAATGGCAGCCAGCTGCATTGGGGTATCGCTAGAGTATCGGTGCCTGTAGCCAGGACCACAACGGTCGCTTCTGCCAGTGTTTGTGTGCCGACACAAGCAAGCCAGCGTGCTCCGTCATGCCTTAAGGTAATTTCGCCGCAATGTTGCAGGACTGTAATATTTTCATGCTGGGTCAGTGCTTCGCACACGGCAGCGGGGCGCAGCCACCCGGAACCCGGATACCAGTAACCTGCGCACGGCTGTTCTATGCCCAGTGCAGCATTAGCTTGCGCTGCATCCAGCACTTGAGCGAGCTCTTCCACGCCGCGCAGTGCCTCCCTCAGGGTGGCTATATCCTTGGTATTGTGGCTTTGCTGGAAGTTGCCGCATAACTCACCATCTGTTCGCACTTTCAGGGCACCGGTTTGAAACATCGATCGATAAAAATTGGAGGCAAAAAGAAAACCCTGCAGCGCGAAATCCACCAGTGCGGAGTGCTTGCGCGAGAGCCTGGTATACAAAATTCCCTGGTCGTTACCGGAGCCGCCACTCGAGAGTGCTTCGCGTTCCAGCAAAGTAACCGCGATACCGCGACGGGCCAGCGCTGCTGCAGTGCTGCATCCCGCTAGCCCACCTCCTACTACGATTGCGCTGTGTGGCCTGCGCGGGGAACAATCAGGTAGATCCCAGGGCGACAACGTGCTGGTCGCTGCAGTCGTAATTTTGTTTTCGAGGACACCGCGCAGGCACTCCCGTTTTCGCCCGTATCCGGCGACCTTGCTGACGGTGAACCCCGCGTCCATCAGTTTGCGGCGTACATGCCCCGCAGCGGTAAATGTGGCGAAGGTAGCAGCGGGACGACTCAGCTTCGCAAGCGAGTCGATGAGCTCCGCTGACCACATGGTTTCATTGCGCGCCGGTGCGAAGCCGTCCAGGTACCAGGCGTCAACCAGTGGCTGGCCGCGTCCGGCCATGTCGAGGAGAGCATCCGTGGCATCCTCCCACCACAGATCAAGCCGCACGCCGTCTTCCAGCAGGACGCGGTGCTGGCCTGCCAACAGGCCGGGATAGGCGGCAAGCAACGCCTGTGCGTGCTCAGCCAGCTCCGGCCACAGCGACAGGGCGCGGGCCAGATCGTTGCGCGTCAGAGGATATTTCTCTATCGATACGTAATGGAGGTCGGGGCGCGGTGTGGGCAGTGCTTGCCAGGCCCGCCAGGTCAGCAGGAAATTAAGGCCGGTGCCGAAGCCGAGTTCCCCCACGCAGAAATGCCGATTTGAGTAGGTCTGCCAGCGGGCAGGAAGATCATTGCCACTGAGAAAAACGTGGTGGCTCTCCGCCAGCCCGTCGTCCTGTGAGTAGTATACGTCGCCAAAACTGACCGAGCTGGGTGCCCCTTCTGCATCCCAATGCACAGCAGCGGGCTGCACGGGTCGCCACGGCAAATTGTCTCTCTTCATCCCGCTTTGGTCTTGAGATCCAGTTCTTCGGGTAACCAGGCAGGGATATGAGGTCTGTCGGCCGCCAGCAGATCATCCACGGCAAAAACGTGCAATTCTGGCGCACCCTCAACCGGGCGATATAGCGTGATGAGGAAGTCGCTGGCGTTGGAGTGATCAGGTAAGCTCACGTCCCATTGATCCGACAGGATGGTGATGGTGGTGTCTCCAGGCTGCAGCCGCACTCGCACAATGTAATGATTCTTGCCCACTGGCTTCAAGCTGCGATTTTCGACGCCGATGAGGGTGTTCATCAGGCGTGTTTTGATGGTGCAGATCGGCGCTATGTCGCGGCGGCTCTCGGGCAGGCGCGGATCCATCAGTCGTTGGCTGATATGGGCCAGGGCCGCGCTACCTTCGGCGCCGCTGAGGCGCACTTTGTCAACGCTGAACGGAATTTTAGTCAGAGTATCTGCCTCGCGCTGCGCCACCTGCCGCAACGCTATTTCCTCCGCGGTGGGTAGGACCCGGGCAGATTCCTGTAGTTCAGTGTAGTAGTTTTCCAGTAGCTTATGCAGGCGTTCAACGTGCTCGGCTTCCTGCTCCGGCGTGTCTACATAATCACTGTGGTGTAAGCGTAGTGGTTTACTTTCTATTGCGCTGCCAGGTGGCGCGTCGGTGTGCGGGGTGGCAACGTAGTCCTTGTTCGCGGCAAGTACGTCACTGGCCATCGTCATGGTAGCAATGATTTGCTCCTGTAACAGCGTCACTTCCTTTGCCGTTACGGCGATCAGCCGCTGCTTCAGTGACACGGCCTGAACCGCCAGCGAGCGCACTGCGGGGTTGGCGCTTTGCTCGGGTGGGGTGTCGTCGGTTTGTAGTATGTCCAGCGTCTCGCGAAACTGATTCAGTTCTGCCGTTAGCATCAAGCGCTCGTCGGTGAGTTGTTGCAGGGTGCGTTGATCGTGCGGTGATTGCGCGAGGGTCTGCCCAGGCAAAAGCATAGCCAATACCACTAGCAGGCAGCCCCAATGGCCCAGCCGCGGGGGGTTGACCATTTCGGGTCGATTTGGCCTGACACGATTTCGCATAGTTTATGACGTTGGTTCCTGACGCCGATATTCAGCGGCGCTGGGTGTAGATGATAGCAGAGGGCATGCCATATCGGCCACACAGCTGCGCGGAGCGCAGACGCAGTTTACGGTTTGAAGTGGTATGAGTAGTTTGCCCGGGACAGTCATCGTAGTGAATGCGTTGCCGCTAGGCGCCTTGCGGACTAGACTGCGCGTTTGATACCAGAGGTCGCCATGTCACTTGCGCAGTCCCAG
Source organism: Halioglobus sp. (assembly GCA_041688425.1). Classification (GTDB taxonomy): domain Bacteria; phylum Pseudomonadota; class Gammaproteobacteria; order Pseudomonadales; family Halieaceae; genus Marimicrobium. Next base: position 6,522 of record JBDNIE010000189.1, read on the forward strand.
ACCATCACGCAGCATAAGTTTCTGTTTTTGGCAGCCAATATGCTGCACGAGACATTTGTCGATTCGACGCGCACGCAAGCCAAAAGAGTCTTCAAGCAGCTGGCGTCCGGTGGGACAGCCAAATTGACAGCCGTGCAGACAGCGCAGAACGCCCAGGCGGCCTTTCATCTGTCTTTATCGCACAGTGAGTTTCGTGGAACGCTTAATTTCAGCGCCTTTCGCAGCAGTGTGACGTGTCTGGTTGCCAAAATTGCCCATGCCTTGCGAGAGGAAAAGGAGTTTAAGGTATTCAACGCTCTGAATGGCGGCGGGGCGATGATTTTTGGTGTCACCGCAGTCACGGAGGAAAAAGGTCAGCGCAATGTAATGGTGCTGGCAGCGGATATGCGCGAAGAGGGGGATGCCACTCTGTTGCAACTGATGTATCTGGATCCGGCGCAGTTTGTTGCGGGGGCCGCCGCCCCGCCTGCGCCGTCGTCCCTTCAGGCCAATGACGATGCGAGCCGCTAAACGGTGATCGCAACGTGCGGCGGGGCGCGTCGCTCCAACACCAGCTTTTCTTGTGGGGCCATTACCTCTGCAGTGCCGGTGAGTACCAGCTTCTCGAACTGGTTGAAGACCTGGCAGTCCAGGGTAACCCAACGGCGCTTGTCTGTTTTCCCGGTGACCGCAAGGTGCACCGTGATCGTGTCTCCGGGCCTTACCGGCAGGCGGAAGCGCAGTGATTGACTAAGGTAAATAGTTCCGGGGCCCGGCAGTTCCATAGCAATGGCTGCCGAGATGATGGCGCCGCTTAGCATGCCGTGCGCGATGCACCCTTTAAACTGGGTGCCAGCGGCAAACGTTTCGTCCAGATGCACCGGGTTGACATCGCCCGATAGCGCAGCGAACAGTTGAATATCCTGCGCCTCGATCAGCTTGGAATAGGTGGCTTTTTGCCCTATCGTGATCTCATCGTACACAGTGTTGCTGATTGTTGGCATATCAGTTGCCTCTTGAAATCCAAACCTCATGAAGCTTAACCCAATTCGTCGCGCCGTTGCGCGAGCGACCGGATAGACAGGCCTTTCGCATGCAAAATTCACGCGGACTCGCGCGACGAGTCCCACCCATCCATTACCCGCAAGAGTTGCCGATTGTAGCCAGTCGGGAGGAAATTGCGCGGGCTATTGAAGCGCATCAGGTGGTTATCGTGGCGGGTGAGACGGGCTCGGGCAAGACCACGCAATTGCCGAAAATTTGTCTCGAAATGGGCCGCGGCACCACCAAACTGATCGGACATACGCAGCCGCGACGACTGGCCGCGCGCACGGTTGCAGGGCGCATTGCACAGGAGTTGGGGACATCGCTGGGTGATTTGGTGGGGTACCAAGTGCGCTTTACTGATCAAGTGTCAGAAAACACTGCGATCAAGTTGATGACCGATGGCATCCTGCTGGCGGAGATGCAGCGCGATCGGCTGCTGCAAAAGTATGACACGCTGATTATTGACGAGGCCCATGAACGCAGCCTCAACATCGACTTTCTGCTTGGATACCTCAAGCGCATCCTGCCGCAGCGCCCTGACTTAAAGGTCATTGTGACGTCGGCTACTATCGATGTAGACAGTTTCTCACGACATTTTGATGGCGCTCCCATTATCGAGGTGTCGGGCCGCACCTTTCCTGTGGAAACGCTTTATTTTGGTGGCGAGCAAGCACAGGAGGAGGGCTTTGAGGCGCAAATTGTGTCTCTGATTGCGGACATTGATGCGGGCCGGTTCGGCGCGCGCGGCGATGTCCTGGTATTTCTGCCGGGGGAGCGCGATATTCGCGAGCTGGCTAAAGCACTGCGCGGCGCTACCGAGCTGGAAATTCTGCCACTTTACGCAAGGCTCAGTCAGGCTGAGCAGAACAGGGTGTTCGATAACGCCCGGCGCAAGTCAGGCACTCGGGTGGTGCTGGCCACCAATGTCGCTGAAACGTCGCTGACAGTGCCGGGAATTCGCTATGTGATCGATCCGGGCGAGGCGCGCATCAGTCGCTACAGCCACCGTACCAAGTTGCAGCGTTTGCCGGTGGAACCCATATCGCAGGCCAGTGCTGACCAACGGCAGGGGCGCTGTGGTCGTGTCGCTCCCGGCGTGTGCATCCGCTTGTATAGCGAGGACGATTATCGCAGCCGTCCAGAGTTTACTGACCCCGAGATACAGCGCACCAACCTTGCCGCTGTGGTTTTGCAGATGCTGACACTGGGTCTTGGGGAGGTGGAGGATTTTCCCTTTATTGATCCGCCCGACACGCGCATGGTGCGCGATGGCTACAAATTGCTGGAGGAACTCGGTGCGGTCAGCGTGGCAGGTGAACTCACTGATGTGGGCGTGCGTATGGCCCGCCTGCCGGTGGACCCGAGATTGGCGCGCATGGTGCTGGCCGCGGCCGAGCATGGCTGCCTGCAAGAAATACTGATTATCACCAGTGCGCTTGCCGCGCAGGATCCGCGGGACCGGCCTCCCGACAAGCAGCAACAGGCGGATCAGTCGCATGCGCGCTTTCGCCATCCGCGTTCGGATTTTATGGCATGGCTCAGTCTGTGGCGTTATTACGAGGAACAGCGGCAGGCCCTCAGCCAGAATCAGCTGCGTAAACTGCTGCAGCGCGAATTCCTGTCCTTCCTGCGGATGCGCGAGTGGCGCGACTTGCACATGCAGCTGAGCATCGCCTGCCGGCAGCAGGGATTGAAGGCCCCAGCTGCCTTGCTCGATGACGAAAACTATCAGGGCATACACACCGCGCTGCTGAGTGGACTACTCAGCAACATCGCTCAGCATCATGAGCGACGTGAATACCTCGGGAGTCGTAATCGCAAGTTGCAGATTTTCCCGGGTTCCTCACAGGCGCGTAAAACGCCCAAGTGGCTGGTCGCGGCGGAAATAGTGGAGACCTCGCAGGTGTTCGCCCGGGAAGTGGGTGCTATCGAACCCGACTGGGCGCTGGGCATTAATCCGGACCTGCTGAAGCGGCACTACTATGAACCACGCTGGCAATCGCGCCGTGGGCAGGTAGTGGCCTACGAGAGAATCAGCCTGTATGGCCTCGTTCTGGCGGATAAGCGCGTAGTGCATTATGGGCCGCTGGCGCGTGCCGAAAGTCGGGAGCTGTTAATACGCGAAGGGCTGGTAGCTGGAAAATTTCGTCAGTATCCGGCGTTTTTAGAGCATAACCGGCGCCTGGTCCTGGCGCTGGAAGAGTTGGAGTCGCGAACCCGTCGGCGCGATATTCTTGTGGACGAGCAGGTGCTGTTCGATTTTTACGCTGAGCGTATTCCCG
>JBDNIE010000190.1:0-8231 GCA_041688425.1 Halioglobus sp.
CTGCAGGCCATCGCCTACCAATATCGCAGTACCCTCGTCGTAGGCCTTGTGCAGGCTGGGCTGGCCACGGCGCAGATCATCGTTGTCCATGGCGGGCAGGTCGTCGTGGATGAGCGAGTAGGTGTGAAGTAGTTCCAGGGCGCAGCCAGCGTTGTCCAATGATTGAGTTGGCTTATAGATATTAGACACCGCATACCCCGCAGCGTAAACGAGCAGGGGTCGAATCCGCTTGCCTCCGGCCTGCAAGGCATGGTGGATGGCCGGCTGGAAGTGATCCAGGGTGGCCGCTATTTCGTGGGACTGAGCCCGGTCTGGTATTGCAAGTGCCATCAAAGAGGCCTCGCAGTGCTCTAAAGAAGACTGCATAAAAGACAACAGTAATGCGCTCACGCGTCTACCTCGTCCTCATCCCTGTCACCTGCCAGTGGTGCCGCCACCGGCTCACCGTCTTTTTCCAGTAACATCTGCACTCTTTGCTCTGCTTCCTGTAGCGCTTTCTGCGCCTGCCGGATAAGCTGAACTCCGGATTCGAAATCCTCCAGCGACTGCTCTAGTGGTGTATTGTTGTCTTCGAGGCGGCTGGCCAGTGCTTCGAGCTCCAATAAGGTGCTGGCAAAGTCGGTAGGGCTTTTTTTTGGCGACATGGGTATCTCTAGTGCTTGATTTTGGATCGCGCGAGTATAACAAATAGGCGGCGTCTGTGATTGATGTTGATTCGGATAATGGCCAAGGCCCGGCAATGAGCCGGCTGAAATAAACTATGTCTACGTTGTGCACTATTTTGAAATTATTTCGAAGCAAAATCCGCATCAAATCACTTTTCATGGAAGCTTATCAATAATGAACACATATACTTCAGTCAATCTCTTGCCCCACTCAGGGATAGGATTTTTTAGTACTTAGACCAAATATGGGATCAATAAATTCCTACGATTAATAGTCCGCTGCCCATCATGCAGATCAGATATCATTAATACTGTGGGCAAACACCCAGAACATGTTGCTCCCCATAAAGGCCCATTTATGACTCCTACACATAGAACATTCCGGAAGCAGAGTTGGCCAATATATAGGCAGCTGGTAAATAAAGGTGATTTGGGACCTCAATGCTGCACCGACATTTGACCAGGCATTGGTAGGATGTTTATTACTCAGGCTAATGAACCATGAAGCGCCTAGTGATCTTTCGCTCGAATTTACTTCCTATATCGGAAACTTTTATCCGCGACCAAGCTGGGGCGCTATTGCAATGGCAGCCAGTACTGATGGGCTTCAATGAGATAGCGGAAGGACTTTCTACTCCTGAAATTCAAAGAGAGATCGTTTCGGAAGGCTCGAATAGTTTGGTGCGTGCACTCCGGTTCTGGCTGTGTCTCGGTAATCCGAAGATGATCAAAAGGTTTCGGGAGCTAAATATTTCCCTGGTCCATGCCCATTTTGGGACTAGTGCAACCCGTATTTGGCCCAGTATAAAGTCGGCCGGCCTTCCTTTGATCGTGACTCTTCATGGAAATGACATAACAGTCGATCGAGCCTGGTGGGAGGCAGGGCTTGGTGGTTTGCGTGGACGAGTGTACCCACGACGCCTGCTGCGTATGGCGCGAGATCCGAATGTCAGCTTCATTGCAGTTTCGGAAGCCATTAGGAAAAGTGCCATTGAATATGGAGTCCCTGCGGAAAAAATCACTGTTTCTTATATTGGTGTTAATACCGATCGAATGAAGCCAGGACCAATGCCAATGAGCGCGCGCCGAAAACGAATTTTATTCGTAGGACGCATGGTAGAGAAAAAAGCTCCTATGTTAATGGTGCGTGCATTCGTGGGAGTCTGCAAACGGGTTGATAACGCCGAATTAGTTATGATTGGCAGTGGCCCTTTGCTTGCTGAAGCGAAAGGGTTAGCAGTTGAGCTCGGGGTCCCAATAACTTTTCTAGGTGCTTGCACGCATGAAAAAGTATTGGAGCAATTGCATGAGGCACGCGTCTTTTGCTTGCCTAGCATTAAGGCTAGCAACGGAGATAAGGAAGGGCTGCCCATTTCTATCCTTGAAGCGCTTGCTTGCGGTGTTCCCGTTGTAACGTCCGCATCAGGTGCTGTGAATGAAGTAATTCACCCAAATATTAGTGGTTTGCCTGTAATGGAAAATGATCTTGATGGACTGCAGGGCGCATTAGTAGAGCTCCTTTGCGAGAGTAATGAAATGCTTTCAATCATCGCGAGACAGTATTGTATTGATCACTTCAATTTGAATGCCCATGCACGACACTTGGAAACCTTGTATGACCAACAATAGCGCCGGAGAACTTCGATATCGTTTGGGCGAGCTCCCGTTTACCATTAGAGGTGTCGGGCCGGTCTTTGATTACCTAATGGAAGAGTTTGCAGCTTTACCTGTTAGCTTAGCCTCCGAGAAAAGCATGATAACGTTTGAGCTGTCTCAAACGCTGCCATTACCTCCTGTGAACTCAATCTCAGCTCGCCACTACACGGGCTGGGGAGATGGATTTCAGGTGCTCTCTGGGTCGCTACGCTATCAACTGAGTGTGATAGATGGCTCGTACCTTGTAGTCGTTCAGGTGCCATTAGCAACAAGTGGTATTGAAAATCCCACGCGATATATCAGAAAGTTTTTTAACTTCAACTACCTGACTGAAGCGGAAAATCTCGCAAAAAACTTCATGTATTCACTATTTAATTTGCTCACCGGACAACTACTTGTCATGAAGGGCCTGGGGGTATATGTGCATGCATCCTCGTTTGAAAAAAATGGCTATGGCGTTGCTCTCATTGCTAGTGGGGGCGCAGGGAAAACCACTTCTCTCTTAAAGTTGATCTCCATGTGCAGATTCCGGTACCTAAGCGATGATTTGGGCCTGTTGAACTCAGAAGGCGAGCTGATACGAACTCCATTAAGAATGCAAGTTTATGCTTATAACCTTAGAGGAGATAAATTGCTGCGGAAACGTTTTTTTTCATCCCGCAGCATACTGGACAGGCTTTCATGGCGTCTCAGGTTGTGGAGGAAGGGTGATGCACAAGTTCGTAGAAGAGTTAGCCCAGAAGTCTTGTTTGGTGGTGCAGCCATAGCTGTCAACGCAAAACTGAGAGCGGTAATCTTTCTGGAGAGAGTTGTCAGTGCAGAGTTTTCCGTTACACAAATTACGCAAGAGGAACTTATTCGCAGGCTAAGCCACATAATGCCTGGTGAGATAGGTAATATCGACGCGTTTTCTGACAGCTTAGAGCTAATTGGATGTGGGGGGCTATTTCTCAATAGAATCGAGTATTCACGATTAGCCTCAGAAATACTAGCCAAGTCATTGAGGGGGCTCTCTCCGGTCTTATTAAAGATACCTCAGAGCTGTAACCCACTGGATCTGGTAGATGAAATAACCAGAAACTTAGAGACAGGATAGAAGCTTTAAGGCAGCATAGAAAGAGACGAACAGAGAAAAAAATGAGCCAAAGCTGGGTTAATAATAGTATTGTGTAAAAATTTAACCGTTTTTTTGCCGCAGTTTCTGCGTCCAGTCAGTGGCTTGACTCGTAGGATATAAAATTTTGAGAATGATATTCCTCGGTACACTAGGGAGTTCTTTTGTGTAAATTATGGACCAACCCCTTTATGATTTGAACATACATATTTGGACAAAGGTAAACGACCTATTTCCAGCTCATAGTAGGTCAGAGGACCAACTTGTTTTTCTGAGGTCACAGCACACATGCGTGATCTGGAGATTATCTTATTTGAGGCTTTACGGACGATGCTCGCAGATAGAGGCATCGAAGTAGCGACAACTTTTCAGTTGTGGATGCTTGAAGAACAAGTAGATTACCACTACTGCACTTCTTATGCGCATCTGGACTATTTCGAAAAACTATACATTTTCGAAAGAGATGCACGAGCGAGCCGAGACCTCTGGGCGTCTTGGTTTTTCACGCTGGATTATCAATTTATACGTCTAATCCTTTGGAATAGTCGCTGCCAGCGGAATATGATCCGCGCGATATTTGCACTCTTGTGCTGGATAAATAACTTTTTTAGCATGGCACTTAATATCTGGTGCAGGGCTGACGAAGAAACCACATATTATTCTTCGACAGCAAAAAAATTATGAGTTTACGCCACTCTGCATTCTCTGCTGTTCGCTGGACTGCGATATCCACTCTGCTCAGAGCAATTCTTCAAGTTGCCCAGTTAGTTATATTGGCACGCCTACTTTCTCCCGAGGATTTTGGTTTAATGGCGATTGCGTCGGCGATATATATCATAGTCAATGCGTTTGTAGACATGGGTATATCCAGTGCACTTATCCATTTTCCCCTGCCAACGAAATCAACGCTATCTACACTTTTTTGGTTGAATTTGGGTTCCTCTTTGGTATTTGGGGTGGTATTTGCGTGCCTTGGTTACCCACTATCGGTTCTCTATTCTGAGCCCGGTATTCTGCCGCTAATAGTTTTGATGAGCCTGGCGCTGCCGCTTTCAGCTCTTGGTCTTCAGTTTCGTGTGCTTGCTGAGAAAGAGTTGCGCTTTTCGTCGTTGGCGCCGATAGAAATTGTTGCGGCACTCATTGGGTTTGCGGGCGCAATTCTCATTGCGGGTCTGGGTGGTGGCATCTATGCGCTTGTCATTCCCATGCTGCTAAGCGCTGGCGTGAACAGTGCACTGTCATGGTGGAAGCTTTCGGTTGGCTTGCGACCGAATTTGACTTTTCGGTTAACAGAGTCATTGCCCTATCTGCGGTATGGCGCGTATCGTCTCGGTGATACGTTGTTCAACACCTTGCATAGTCAGTCAGATGTACTAATAGGTGGTTTAGTCGTGGGCGCGAGAGCTATGGGTGTTTATAGTGTGCCGCGTGATCAAGTTTTACGTGTGTCAAACACGATAATAAACCCTATTGTGACCCGCGTAGGCTTGCCTGTGCTGTCCAAAGTTCAGGGTGACTGGTCGAAGCTCAAATCTATATATATGCAAAGCCTTCGTATGACGTCTGCTATTAATTTTCCAGTATATGGAGGGCTAGCCATATGGTCCGATGAAGTAGTTATGTTGTTACTTGGGGATCAGTGGTCTGCGTCTTCATACTTTTTACGCATCTTTGCAATATGGGGCTTGATTCGGTCGACAGGCAATCCTGTAGGGAGTCTTTTGTATGCAACAGGGCATGTGAGGCGCGCATTTTGGTGGAACCTTATGTTGCTTCTTATATTACCTAGCTTATTCTATTTATCGGTATCGTCTGAGGGGATTCAGGGCTTGGCTTGGACAAGGTTACTGATCCAAGTGGCAATCTTCTATCTTGCTTTCCGCTATCTGGTTCAGCCGGTCTGTGGCATGTATTTGAGAGAATATTTGGGTACTTTTCTGCCGGCGCTTTTAGCGGTTCTTGCCGCTGGAGCTGTCGCTTTAATTGTTTCTGTGCTCATGTTCAGCAGTGGTGCTCTTTGGGTGCGTCTCGTAATAGGTGGTCTGTCGTACTTCATTACGTATGTAGCTACAAGCTGGATAATTAATCGGCCTTGGGTGATGGCGATGTTGGAATTATTGCGCCCCTTAATTTTTCCTGTGAAGCCTAATGTTTGAACAGAACGCTATTGCATTCTATTCCACTACTCGGCATTCCTGTTTCTCGACCACTTTGAAAATATGCTCGTGTATCTAATGATTTGCATGGCGCGGGCAGCGCCGTCCTATAAAATCGTTAAATGAGTCGCTATACAAGTGAGGAGGTTGGAAGTATTACTGTAGATCTCGAGAAGAAGCCGACTGAATAAATCAGGGGTCGATCTAGATAGTCCTTATGGAGAACATGTCACATTATTTTTTTCCGTTTTTATAGAAGATAGTCATTTGCGCCAACATATTTTTTGAGTAGATTAGTAAACAGGCAAATTTACGATGGTAAATATCGGCGATATTCTATGATTTTTCCTCTATACGTGGTGGTAGCGACAGCAGGAAGGGACTCGTTGCTTCATCACACGCTTTGTAGTTTGAACAACTGCGCCAAACCGCTTAATTTCAAAGGAGTGATAGTTGTTGAGAATGGCTCGAAAAATGACGTGGAAAAAATCGTATTAGCAGAAGAACTTTCGAATCTTCAGATCCAATATCTGTATAGCCCCATCCCGTCTAAAAGTAATGCTCTGAATATCGCGATTCGAATTCTAGGTGATGAGGATGCATTGATATTCTTTACCGACGATGACGTACTTTTTGGGGACGAGGTTTTGGAGTCATACAGTTCAGTAGGATCGAGGTATGGGCATGGACATTTCTTTGGTGGTCCGTTGGAGCGGACACCTGAGTCGGCACTTCCAGCGAATTGGATGATTCCGCTGCTGCCACTTTCAGTCCTAGGGTGGGAGCCTCGGGAAAGTCTGGCAACAACGTTTTTTCTTGGGTGTAACTGGGCTGCTTTCCGGTCAGATATTGAAGCATTAAAAGGATTCAACATGCAGTTTGGTCCCGGCTCGGTCTATGGTGCTGTAGGTCAGGAAACGAACATGCAAACACGCCTGATAGCAGATGGTTGCATATCAGTTTATGTGGAAAAAGCCATTGTCGCGCATCGAGTGTCACTAGAAACCATGTCTATTCGGTGGATATTGAATCGGCAAATGAAAGCCGGAATTTATATTGGCTTAAGCACAATAGACTGCGCTGTGCGATATGATCGAAGCTGTGCGGGTAATCGAAAACCTCTGGTGATTGACTCTACAGTGAAACTATCAGGCGCAGATAGAATCAAGTTTACAATTTTAAAAACAATGGCAATTTGCGCTAGGGCCGTCGGTCAATTAAAAGGTACTTTGGTGCGTCTGTATCTCGAGGGTGGGGAGCCCTCACGCGCCACATCAAAAATAGGTTTTTAAAGATGACTTCTAGAGTGTCCATCGTTATTCCCTGCTACAACAACCAGGATTTTATTGCGCAGGCCATACAAAGTGCCCTCTCGCAAAATTACTCTAATCTAGAGATCATCGTGGTCGATGATGGCTCAACCGATAATTCGTGGGCTGTTATCAGTGAATTTTCAGATAGCCGATTGCTCTCATTCCAGCAGGCCAATCAAGGCGCATGTGTCGCTAGAAACCTTGGGTTACAGCGTGCGTCTGGAGACTTCATTAAGTTTTTGGATGCTGATGATGTGCTGGCTGAAAACATTATTGCTGAACAAGCTGCACAATTGGATTTAGCCGATCCTGGGGCTATTGTATTTGGATACTGTTTCAATTTTGTGGGCGACATTTCCAATATCGAGAAATTTCCAAAAGTCATTCGAGGTGTGACAGATCGCTTTTCTGTTACTCTGGTTTTGCAAACTATATTGACCAGTTGTGCGTTATATCCTGTAAGTTATTTGCGTCAGTTTGGTGGTTTTGATTCCGCTGTTACGTCGAGGCAAGAGTGGGCTTTGAACTTGAAATTGTTCATGAATGATTTCAAATTTCAGTATTTTGACTCGTTGGTTTATTACCGGCGGCTGCATGATTCGGAATTTCGTATTAGTAACCGTAAGCATCAGTCTGAAATAGAGCTAAAAAACCTGAATGACATTTTTAGCTCGTTACCGGACTGTAGAGATACAGATTACCTGGCTGCATGGTCGGCGGTGTACTGGCGTGTTGGGCGATACATTCTGTTGAATGAAGGCAGGTATCAAGCTGATCGTTTTTTTGAGAAAGCGAGGTATTTGTCGCCCAATAACTATAAGAAATATTGGGCGAAATCTTACAGATTCGCCGTTTCAATCTTTGGTTTGTATTTGCCTGAAAAAATACAGAGTACATTAGTGCGCGCCAATCGTCAGATGCGCTACCGAAAATATTAGTTCGTGAGCTCTGTTGCAGCTATGATGCCTGCATATTACTCTATTGCTTAACAGCATGGTGAGTTCCGGAATCTCCTTGGCCGCCACCTGAGTATCGTGGTCCCGCGATGATCTGTAGTGCTAAATTGATATGCATATTTTGGGGAAAGTAGAATATGGCGCTCAGTATAAACGGAATCGATGTGACGCAAATTTTCGAAGTTAGCGAGGCATAAGGTTTGCCCGAGTATTGCAGGAGACCCTCAGATATTGAATCGGGATTCTAGTATGGCTGCCAAGGTCGTAATTACATTCGGTACCTTTGACGTATTCCATGTGGGTCATCTCAGAATTCTGGAGAGAGCAGCCGGTTTTGGTGGTCGTCTGGTTGTGGGTATTTCGACGGATCA
>JBDNIE010000191.1:0-7166 GCA_041688425.1 Halioglobus sp.
AATTCATCGGCCTTTAGAAGTTGCTCCGACCAGTATTTTTGCTTTTCTGTGATTTTGCGCATCCTGTTTTCCTTTGGTGAAAAACACAGATGATGCCGGAACCCGTTGAGGATTTTTAGAGGTAGATGGCGAGACGCTTACACTTATAGAACGTTGCCGAACTCATACCATGCTCGCGACACAGCTCGGGTACTGGGCTGCCAGCCTCTGCCTGCTTGAGTATGGCCATGATCTGACTGTCTGAATATTGCGATTTCTTCATGTGGATCTCCTTCGTATAGGTTACGAGAAAATTCCACCTTCAACCTCTATTATTTATTGGGGGGATTACCCCCGGCCGCTCCCGGTGCCGCCCACCCGGGCACCACCAGGTACGTTGCCTCTTTTCGCGGGAAAGGAAGCCGCGTTACCGCCGTTCAATCAGCCCGGACGCCGCTGAACATTCGGTCGGCACGGACTCCTGTGGGCTACCGCCTGGAAACGACCACAAAAGATTTGCAAGTGGACGAATGCGAGATCGATTTCAGCTCGATTTCAGCACGTTTGATGCCAATCGCCTGATTCAATGCACAAAAAGCATCGGGATACTGGGAGAAAAATTTCCCTTATAGGCCTTTTATCTGTCTTATACTCGCAACACGGGTTTTCGGATGCAAATATTTGTCTTAGCGTGCTTCCCGCTGTCTTGGGTATATGCGCAAAGTACAATAGGGTAGGCTCCACAATTGCTCAATATGCGTGCGTATAGTCTGAAATGGCTCGATTTTGTATTGCAATTACATCTTGATGGTTTGCCCACAGGCATTCTCCGGCCATCAAAATTCTAACTCCCTTGATTTTATATAATTGTCTTTCAGCCCATTCAAGAGAGATTAGTGAGAGCCCAATATCTTTTTTCCCGGGATAATCAGCGTAGCCGAATCCATTTTGCAATTGTGAAGCGAGTACGCAGTTAAAAATGTCATGATCTAGAACTTTTTGAGAACCATCTAGGCATCGTGAAACAACACCTCGCCCATGAGTGGTGAAAATGGCAATGCCACCTGGCGTAAGCCACTCAGAAAATTTATTCATTAAAATTGCGCATTTATCTTCAGGTAGGTGCGTCAACAATGACCCGCACCAAATTAAATCAAACGATGTGGGGGGTATCAAAGATGCTATATCCTCTTTCGAATGCCAAGTTTCTGCATTAAACGTCTTGTTTACGAATTGTAGCGAGTCCTTCCTTACATCGCACGCAACGATACGTGCAGCAGGAAAAGCTGCTCTCAACCATCTTGTAACTCTGCCGCTGCCACAGGCGAAGTCTAGTATGGTGTTAATTCTTGGATTATTAGCTAATATGTCGACTGCAGAAATCACCTTTAATGCAGAGGCACCTACGTAAAAATAATGCTTTAAGTTCTTGCCTGAGAACATATGGTCCCCCTGCATAACTTCAAGATTCAGTCGAGAATGAATGGAGGCAATATCAATCATATTAGTTGTGTCCGTTTTTACTCAGAAGTAATATTACTCTGAAATTGAGTCTTCTACTGAAAAATCTACAACTTGTTACGGTTGAGAACGCATTTGGTTACGTAACAAAGACTAGCAACATTAGCAATTAAACTATACCAATGTCATCATTATTTTGAATCAGAGATTGCACTATCATGCGCAGGGCGCTCGCGCGATTGACTGTCTCGACCACATCAGGGCGATCCACTGTGGCCGCAAGCGGGGTTTGGAACGCTACATCGCCATCTTGCCCAAGAATGCGCAGCCAAGCATCGGCCTCGGTTCCGTCGGCGGCCTGATATGCCCGCCAACCGCTAACAGTAGTGTCTGATTCCACCCTCACAATACCATCTAGCGCCGGACCACTAAGGCCACCAATCGACTCGATGTTGCAGATTCCGCTAATTCCAACGCTGATGGCGGCCGGTGGCGGAGAACTAGGATCTGCCTCTACTGCAGGCGCGTTCGAGACCATCGGCGACTTCTCTGCGGAGAGGGGCATCTGGACCTCGCTGCACGCAGAGAGAGCGATGACGGCAGCGATGACGATCGCGATTCGACTGGGTGCTTGCATGGTTGGGCGCTCCTGTGAATGAGTGATTGGGTAATCCCCATGGACTGGAAAAAATTAAAAGTGGAATGTTCTAGTAATTTTTTCCGAAAAGAATGTTATGACAAAGTTCATAAACCAGTATAGAACGAATAAAGGTTTTATAAGAAAAAATTTCTTTCAGTACTCGAGTGCGTAACGGGATTTGATTTCTAGCCTTGAATCACTTCGGGAGAAGCGATGCCAACGCATCGAGATCGACCGTGAATTGCGAATGGAAACGCAGCGCAGGGGTCTGTGCGGGGAAGTATCCGATGCGGAAATCGTGATTCGATTGGGTCGCGAAATCCCAGAAATGGAGTGCGGGCATGCTCGATGAGGCCAGAACCGTGATCCGCGTGCCAGGCGCGCAGAAGAGCATGTTGGTCATCGCCGCCCCCGCGATGCCGATAACCTCACTTGCGTGCGCGAATGTCCGGATCTGAGTCGCCAGGTCTAATGCGCCAACGGCGATCGGCGTGTAGCCACGGTCGACGAGGAAGCTCGCGGTCTCGGCATGGTTCGTGATCCGCCGGTTCGTGGCATCGTCGGAGGTAACGAAGAGCTTGGTCGGCGCGCTCGAAGGGATCGCCGAGTCGATGAACGAGCCAGCGAGCCCGCGGACGAGGTCGAGTGCGCGCGGTGAGTGGACGAGGGGATGTGCCGAGCACGGGGACGCGAAAAGCCCACGCGTGAGTCTCGTGGGCTTTTCGTCGAGCTCGACAAGTCGCGTGAGGTCTACGCCGAGGGCGCCCAGTGCTTCACGCGCAGCGGGCACGAACTGCGGATGCAGTGCAATGTCGCAGTCAGGGATAGCGCGGCTCGCAGCGACGATCCGGGGGACGATAGCCGTGAGGCAATGCCCGTAGTTCGCCACGCCGTAGCGAGCGGTGTAGAGCGTCGGACGGTCGAGTGTACGTTCCGGTTCGAGACGCAGGCCCGCGAGCTCTCCTGCGACCGGAGCGCCTTCGAGGTTGTCGCGAACGAGCGCGTTTCCCATCAACATCACGCCCTTGCCCTGCACGACAACGTCGGGGAGCTCGAACACGGACTGTCTTGGCAGCTTACCGAGCAGGTTGTCGTAATGACCCCGAAATGCTTCTGCGGCCGGATCGCCGCAGTGGACGCGGGTCGGCGCCTTTCGCGTATACTGTTCGGCCACTCCGAGCTCGACGAGCTCGCGGATTGTCGGAATCTTGGTGAGTGAGACGACCTTGACTGCGGGCTTGGGCGTATCCGGCGGACATTCCGCTTCCTGCTGAGCCGGTATGTTCGTCGGCCGCGTCGCCGCGCTCCGATCTGCGTCCGGGTAGCCGTAGCGTGCGCGACCGATCATGCACAACCGCTGCACGAAGTCGATCTCCGAATCGCTCAATACGCCGTTGTCGCGGTGGTCGATCGCAAGAGTGCTAGTGTTGGCGAACCATGTGCGGTCGTAAGTCTCTCCGACGAACGCGGCGATACGCTCGATGAATTCATGCGGGCGCGCGACCACATCTTCGTAGCGGACTTCGAGCAGTCGATCCGGATACGCACGCCCGAGCGTCTCGAGAATCGCTGCGGATTCATTCCAGTAGCTGCACGCGCCCTCGAGCTCGGCGACTTTCATCACCTTGCCGATGCGTAGGCTGGAGATGACGTTCACCGGATCACGGACGATGTGGACGAAGCGCGCGTCCGGGATCTCACTCGCTGCTATGGCCACGCCGTATACATTCTGGGGTGTCTTGTCGAACCACCGGCGGGCCGCGGGCTTTTGACGCTGCACGAAGTTCATCATGTAGCGCCGATAGAGGTCCGCGCGCGACGTCGACTTCGCGAGTATTTCGGCGAAGTCTGACTCGGGAACCTGGTCGATCTCGCGGTGGCGCACGAGTGTGAGGTCCGCGGTTACCCACCGCGAGAAAACCGCGGTCCCGAACGGCTCGGCGATTCTATAGAAGTGGGTCTCTTCCGGGCACGCGAGGTTTGGATGCTGCCGCAGTAGGTTGCGTAGCATTGTCGTTCCGGAGCGAACGCAGCCGACGATGAAGAACGGAGGCTCAAACGTCATAGTAGGATTGACTATCATGAAAGGGTTATGTGCTCGGTGGGTCGATAGCCGAGTTTGCCTGCTTTTGATGATAATTTAGTAGGCATTTTTTTAATGGTGACCTCAAGGAAGACTAGGATGTATCACAGTATCTGCCAGGCAGACGCTGCGTAATATTTACCACTTTGCGAGATAGTTTTCATGGCCCTGCTTACCCTTCAACCAACCACTGCAGCAATCAAAAAAGTCCATTGCTTTTCTACTACTAAACCAACGGCAGACCAGCTATAGAAGATGTCAGCCCTGAAAAACCGTCTGGGACGATATCAGGGGTCTGACTGATCGTTGATCACAGCGTGTATAGGTCGAGGGCTCAACCATCGCTTCAATCTGCGCTGCCATTCAAACGGAATGATTCGTAAGACATAACGAATGCCAAATTTCTCACGCGCATGTACAAGAAACAACAGTAATTTTTCCCGGATAGATCTATTAGGCATACGTGAATTAATTGGAGCGTAACACCAGGCTGACAATTTTTTAAAAGCGGGCAGCGCTTTTCCGGAAGCAGTAAAACCCCCATCACGCTGGACGACATAATCACGCGTATAGAGAAAACCGCAATCATCCAGGGTCGCCTGAGACCAACTGGCGCTGTAGTCACCCTGACGATGGGTTTCCACCAACACATCACGAATCTGCAACAAGGTGTCATGCCATTCAATGGGCGAAGAGCGCCAGGATTTGATAAAGCTGAGTGGTCGTCCCTCCAAGCGCTCCGGAAAACAACCGAGGTCAGAAGCAAGGATTGGCAGTCCGCTGCGTAAAGCGGCACTCAGAGTATAACTATATGTTTCATGCCACTGTGCGGGAAACCACACAATATGTGGGCCCAGTTGTGCAATTAGTAGGTCGAGTTTTGCATCATCATAGGCACCGTGCTGAACAACTTCAGGTGCCAACGGCCTGTACGCATATCCCAGTAAATGGTACTCCAACCTATTTAGCGGATCACGATAAGTAGCGGTGCGCTCCAGGATATCAGCGCCCTTTTCTCTGCTTATCGCACCGATCACTAATACTTTCAATTTGTCGCCACCCGTTATGCTCGGAACGACGGGTTGCGTATAAGGATGCGATAGTTCCCAATCCGGGTGATATGCAACTCCGATATCGAGATCAGGAAAATATTCGAGATGAACATTTTTGCAACGCTGGGAAGGGGAGAAAATACGGTCTGCTTTTGATAGTAAACCTGAATACTTCGACCTCCATTCGGTCACCTGCATCCGGCGTGGCACCGGATAACTTTCTGCGCACGCAGTATCGCGAGAGTCGGCGTCTTCTGCAAAAATCCCTTGACGATTAGTGAGTGTCGGGTTGGCATTAACAAAATAGTAATCGTGCAGTGTTATATCAAATGGGACAGCCAGATCGTTGAGTAATGCAAGTACTCCATCCGAGATGCCCATCAGATGATGCAAATGCACTCGCTCGACGCCAAACCACCCCAACAAATCGAGTAATTCCTGGTACTCGTTATTCAAATCAAAATACAGTGACCAGTGATACTCGCTGTAATGACAGCCCAGTTCTACGAAACCGCCATCGCTAGGCTTGAGAAAAAGACAATCTACATCTGCGCTGATGCAATCCGCAAGCTCTTGCAGATGCTTCGCCACGCCGCCACCTAAGCCATGCGCAATAAAAAGATATTTGGCTTTTCTGGACTGCCCAAGCATTTTAAACTGAGCCAGGATGCGGAAGGTTCGCGCAGGGTCTTTCTGCAAGTGGTCGTGAATCATTCGATGATACGAGGGATATTTCCGGTCTAGAACTGCCATTGCATGTTGTAAACGTTCCACCTTTTCAGTAGAAAAGCTCACACCGCCATCATGAAAAACGAATACATTGGTGCAGGTTACATTTCGCCACCCTATGGCCGATGCACGCAGACAAAAATCGTTTTCTTCCCCGTAGCCCAGGCCAAATGTCTTTTCATCGAACATTCCGACGTCGTTCAAGGCTTCACGACGAATAAACATGCAGAACCCGACACCTGTCGGCACATCTATCTGACAAGCAGGCAGCGAAGAAAAAACAGCGTCAATTTCAGTAACAGAAAGTCCCAGGAACAATGGGTTTGGTTGACAATACCGGGGAAAGCTGCAGATTTCGGCATTATTCGAAAAAGGAGTTATAGTTGCAATACGATCATCAATGTCTGCATGTTTAACAATCCTGTCCAGCCAGTCATTGGCCACTTCTGTGTCACTATTCAGAAGCAAAACATTCCGACTAGGATGCACAGACATGCCACGATTAACCGTTCCAACAAAACCTCTGTTTTGTTCATTCACCAACAACTCAATAAGGCCCTTCTCCGACAACGCCTGCAAATAACACTTGATTGCACGGCTTGGCGAGCAGTCGTCGATGACTAAGAGATTAAAAGGCGTACTATTCCGATTACTGAGAACGGAGTCGATACACCTTCTGGTCTCTTCAAATCCGTCGTAGACGGGAACAATTACATCAATCACTTCAATGTGCTCTATTTGATGACATCGATCAATAATCTTTCCCGGCCGCCATAACAAAAGCTGATCTAACTTTGAGTGCATTGGACCGAACGCACTCAACGAATCTACCAAATTTAAAAGCAGCCTTTAGCCTTCTATGACATAAACCTCATTTCTGGCACTTTTTTCAAAAAAATAAATGATTCCCTGATTGCCCTTGGAAGTTGTTCAGATAAGGAATCAAATTCGATCATAGCGATGTCAAGTTGTGCTGTAGGGGCATGGCCGCTTTCTTAACAAACAGCATTTTCAAAACGCGAAAACTCCATTTCTCGTGGTGTGTTCGAAGGGTGATTTCGTACGGGTCCATTATAAAAAGCTGATTAAGCAACATCCTTTCTGTAAATTCGGTTATCCCTTAATTGCCAGTTCTTCGTCAAAGGTGACATAGCGCTTGTCTGCCGTCTGCCAGTCTTCCGCAATTTCCATTAACACCGCCGATACCAGTCGCAGGCACGAG
>JBDNIE010000192.1:0-9706 GCA_041688425.1 Halioglobus sp.
GCATCCAACCGGATCTCCACCAATATCAACTGTTCAGCGATTGTTGCCAGGCTTGTCTCGACGATGTCCTTATTAGCATCCAACTCCAGGCCGTAAACCTTCGCGTCTCTGGGCAGAGCGCGGATGAAACGGCGCACGCCCTCGCGCAATGCCTCGCTATCACCCACCAGTAATACTGCGGTGCCCGGGTAGCGCTGCCGGGCAATCTCCATTTCAACCTTTACGCCCTCCCCCCGGAAGTTCAGCCACCACCGGGTATTGTGGTTGGACAGCAGGCGCACAATGTTGCCTTCCTGAGTGTAGCTCAGTGGCGTGCTGAGCTTGCGTCCGCTTTTGCGTCCAGAGAAATGGACGATACCGATATTGTGGCTGGTAATGCCATGCAGAGGCGAGCGCAGCAGGCTGCGCATTACCGGATTGAGGAAGTAGCGGTAAAAGCTGTTGGAACTCATGATGCTGTCACCCCTGACGATGATTGACCCGCCGGCTCGGGTTATGAAGAGACTCCCCTATGCCCGGCATAGTAGGATACTTTATCTATGCATAACATTATGATTTATAAAAAATGGCTGGTTCAGGCGCCCGGTAGCAGAAGGACTCGAACGGCAGCTGCCGACCGTCTTCGGCCGGCCGATTATGAGGATCTGTGAGAGCATCGAAACTCGATAGTCAGTTTACGAAGTGTAGCGGATCTTTCACGGGGTGTGGTGATGCACGCCTCAAACCGAGCGCATGCGGAACCTGCTCACGGTCGGTGGGAGTAAGCCGAAGATTACTAAGGGGTTTTCGACACCGAACTCCGAAGCGGGGCCGAGACGCATTTTGCAGCGAAAGCTTGGCGGCAGTGTACCGGATTGCAATCGCGGGCAGGCTCCAGCGGCTTTATTGCAATCTTCAAGATCTTCTGGGCACATAACGCCACGCCACGCCACGCCACGCCACGCCACGCCACGCCACGCCATTGCATACAAAAAAAGGACTGCCCTCTTAGGGCAAAAAAGCTGTATTTACACCCGACGAACCTGGCGGCGCTACGCTGGTGTAACCCTGACAGCGACAACCTGGCTTTTGGCATGCTTGATAAAGCGACCTGTATATCCAGACAGAGTATGCGACCTACACATATGTCATTATGCTAGCGGTTCGAATAGTCTTTGTCGTTCATTCAAATATGTTGGGAGATAGGCCGTGAAAACGTGGAAGAAATTAGTCCCAGTGGTAGGTATGGCATTCCTGGCTCTGGCCAACACAACTGTCAGTCAAACAATGTGTCCGGACGGCAGTTATGTTGGCGGCGACAGCTGCAGCATGGCTCCTGATGGCACCTATGTCGGCGGTGACCCCAAGATGGCGCCAGACGGTCGC
The DNA here is from genome assembly GCA_041688425.1 of Halioglobus sp. Taxonomy (GTDB): domain Bacteria; phylum Pseudomonadota; class Gammaproteobacteria; order Pseudomonadales; family Halieaceae; genus Marimicrobium. The sequence continues at coordinate 1,366 of JBDNIE010000192.1, forward strand.
TATGTGGGTGGAGATCCCGAGATGGCACCAGACGGGTCCTACGTCGGTGGAGATCCCGAAATGGCCCCGGATGGAAGTTATGTTGGCGGCAGGCCCACAATGGCGCCTGATGGCAGTTATGTTGGGGATGATGGTTACGAATAATAATCATGCTAGGCCTGTCAGTATATCCCCCCGGCTACAGTGATGTTGTCAGCTAAGGGGATGTCCGGCTTCACTAGACCATCACACTCGGTTTCAACGCATCACATATTAAAATGTGTAGCCCAACCCTACTAGCACGTTGTAAGCGTTGAGGTCTGGATTAGCCGAGACGGAACCGCCAGGGCCATCAGTGTACGTTGACGACATATTGGCACTGGAGTAGGCCTGGTAATTCGACTCAATAAAGCCATAAAGCCCCTTTGCAATAGTTTGTCTGTAGCCCAAACCTAATATATAGCCATCGACACCGGCGTCGTTAGAAGGTACTGAGCAGCAGTTTGTTTGGCTATACTGAACTTCTTGATGTGAGTACCCTAATTTGAAGTAAGTCACCTTGTTGTCATCAATTGCATACCCGGGTGCGAGGAATATATTGAAACGGTTAGATATTGAAAACTCATAATCGTAGGTGCCGCTATCCGTTACGCTGGGGTAAGAAAAGCCCTTGGAATTGGTTGTTTGCGTCAGGCTAGAATAGTCGATACCGAAATCTAACGTAAATTGGTCTTGAAGCTTGAAGGTATAGCCCAATCCCAGTACTAACGGTGCAGCACTTGAGCTGGGGCTGGCACTGGTACTTGTGTTTGGTGAGCTGCCGTTGTCAGTGCCTATGAGCTCGACTGATTCAACAGTATTTTTTTCATATCCAGTCGAAACCTGGCCATAGACACCTTCAAAAGCGCTTTGAGAAAATGCTGAGCTCGCGAACAAAATTGATACAAAAAAAACGGTTGATCTAGTGATTTCCATTGGTTTTTCACTCTATATCTAATGTAGAAAAGTTCACATTTTTTCTTTCACACGATGTCAGAATCTGAGCAGGATTTTGGTTGCACATAGATGCGACGCGAGTGACTAATTGCAGTCTATGAGCAACATTAAACGCTGTTCAATCGTTAATCTGGCCGCGCATATTACCTGTTAACATTGCGTCCCCTGAGCGAAATAATGGGTTACAGTACACGCAGACAGGAGTTTGATCCCGTGGTGACCGGGGACACCATGGGGCCAGTTGGGGGATCATTGATCTTGTGTTTACTGAAGAAGACTTTCGAGGCTAAGCAGACTCACTCCAGGTCAAAGACATGCTGCCAGGAACCGTCCGCCAAATGAGTGGAGGTAACAACGCCACTAGCACCTGCATATTTGCCGGTGCCTCCAGTGATTGCGCGCTGCAGCGTTACGTCAGCTTTTAAGGTAGATCCAGTGGTCGGATACAGACCTACGCCCTGAAGCAGGATCGTATCTTTCCCTTTATCATCGAATGAAACTACAGAAAGTGTTAGGCGGCTTTCTAACTCCGTCGTGTGCTCGGCATGCCCAGTGGTGGTCATCAACCAATCCATTATTACTGCTTCATTACCGGATGATTTGCCACCAAACCTCCATATTCGAACGTCGCCAACGGAATCACCTGGCTCTCCAGCATCCAGATAAGTAGGCGCTGGTGTTGGTCCGTGAGTAACCGTGAGCGTGGTGTTAGCTAGCACTGAACCGCTAAAAAATAGCACGGAGACAGCAAATAAAAACAGTTGTTTCATCGTTAATTCCTGGTCTGAGTCGGGCAAGGGCAGTGGCTCCATACAGATGAAGCCCATCGGATTGGAAAGACTGCGTGCTCTTCGCATTCAGTAGATCCAGCGGGGTAATCGTAGCACGCAGCTACGACATGTCAACGGCCTTACTGCCGTGGAATAGACAGCGTTACTTTGACGCGTGGGATCGCCTTTGCAGCTCGAGCCGCTGCCAATTGCGGGGTACTCAGACGCAAAAGACGGGAACATCATGCCCGCACTCTGACGGACATTTTTTGTCCTGACTTACGAAGAATCACTAAGCGCATAGCGATAAAAACGCTTTATTTCCAGGGATATTATAGGGTTCCCAGCCGGGCAGTTTTTAGTGACGGCCCTGCTGACTGAATTGTGTAAGCACGGTTCCTTTCCGACGAAAAGAGGCAATAGCGCCCCAAGCCTGACAATGGCGCCGTGCACATAAGAGTGAAACGCCCTGCGCGTTGCGCCTCTGGATTTTTTCGCAGGTGTTGCTGCCCCCGCTATCACTGTACTTGACACTTGCCAGTATGCGCAATTTTCGGTTCAATAGCGCATAACCTTATTTGGAGTATTTTATGCAAGGATTGAAACTGGCGTTGCTAATGTCCTTAGCAGCCGCTGTGCAAGCCTGCGGTGATGGGGGCGGCAGCTCTGGCGATCCTGATACCATCAGCGTTGATGGTGGCACCAACCAAGAAAGAATCCTTGTCGTTGATCAGGGCCCGCCCTCGCTCCTTCATATAGATATTGGGCAGAGCGGCGGATCGCACGGTGACGTCTTGGTTTTTGACGCTGACGTCACCTCAACCGAGGGGTTGTCAGGCAAGCTTAGTGGGCGGCTGATCACCGTTGAAATCCCGGAGTTGGATCAAGTCATTCATGATAGAATTGCAGAGAAAGTCTTTGATTTTGGCGGTGCCGGCACTTTGGTAGTCGGTGGTAAATCCGTGTATCCATTTGATGGGAGCGGGGCCGAAGAAATGGCATTCAACACCCCTCAAATACGGCCGGTGATTGGCGGAACAGGAGATTTTCTGGGTGCTCTCGGGCAGGTTGCGACAACGCGTAATGATGACCTCAGCTATCAACATACGTTTCGTCTTGTGGGCATAACACAGTGGGCGGAGCCTAGCTCCGCCTCAGCCGGGCAGAGGACGATCACCCTTAATCAGGCGGCGCCCAATGTCGTTGATGTAGATTTTGGGAGTGAGGGTAGATCGCGGGGTGACCTATTGGCCGTTGATGCTCAATTCACCTCGACCGAGGGCTTGACCGGCAAACTGAGCGGGATAATCACAACCGTTGATCTACCAGAACCAGGTGAAGCGGTTTTTCAAGATAGATTTTTTAAGGGAGTCTTTGACTTTGGTCAAGCCAATACGTTGGTGGTGCTTGGTAAATCTGTTTACCCGCCTGATGCCAGCGGAACAGATGAACTGGGCGTCGATGTGCCGTCAATAAAGCCTGTTGTTGGAGGAACGGGGGAATTCATCGGCGCTCGAGGGCAGGTAGTAACAACCCGCAGGGAGGACGGCACGTACACACAGGAATTTCAGCTTGTGGGAATAAGCACCAGTGAGACTATTGCCGCTCAGCACAGCACACTTATCCTTGATCAGGCACTGCCCTATCTCGTTCACGTGGATGTGGGGCTCGAAGGTGGATCGCATGGTGATATCTTGGCTTTTGACGCTGAGGTCACCTCGACCGAGGGCTTACTTGGTAAGCTTAGCGGGATCATCACAACCGTTGATATTCCGTCACCCGGTGACGCACTCTTTGAAGACAGAATTGTCCATATGGTATTCGATTTAGGTAACGCAAACACCTTGGTTGTGGCGGGGAAATCCGTTTACCCATCTGATAGAGGTCCGGGTAGTGAGTTCGCAAAGAACATTCCTCAAACGCGAGCAATAATTGGAGGGACAGGCGAATACATGGCTGCTCAAGGGCAGGTGGCGACAACCCGCAATGCAGACGGCAGCTACACCCATGAGTTTAAGTTTGCGCCGCGAGGGCGATGGGAGTCAAACGACTAGGGGTTAGTAGCCCCCATGCGCGGACCAAAACCGTGATGGTTTACGTGGACGTGATATTTGGGGTCAGAGAGTGATATTTGGGGTCAGAGTAACCACTCTCCGCAAGCCCTGTTTAAAGCTCTTGGATTTTTACTCCGACCCCAACTATCCACGCAAGCCCTGTTTAAAGCTCTTGGATTTTTACTCCGACCCCAACTATCCACCCCAACTATTATCACCTAGGCAGCCCTCAGAAAGCGAAGGATATCGCGTCAAAGACCGTGTTTCCCGGCAAAGTTTTATTCACCGGGATGAAGCGATTCAGTGATTTCTTCCACAACACGAGTCTCTATATAACTAAAGAAGGGATTGTGGCGCAGACGCATAAGTTGTTCCACGGGTGCGATCAGTAGGTGAGTCTCTCCTCGCGGACTCATCGCTCCCAGGGGCAAGCCTCGATAATCTGATCCAACTACCCGGCCGGCGCCATAAACAGGATCATCGGGTGGGAATGGGATCGCTACATGGGACAGTGAATACACGCCCTGTGGCCAACTCAGATCCAAGGGTCGTGAATCTATTATATCCGTATGGGGTGCCTTAGTTTTCTCGGCCACCTCCTGCGAATCACCCGATACATTGGTAATTACCGTCAGTCGATAGGGCAAATTGGCATCGGCCTTGAGCTCTAATAGCGGCGAAGCGTTGGCTGCCGGAATAAAAGGCACCAGTGGGTAAAAACGATTTACATCAAAAAGAACTAGCTCACTGTCATCGTTATCCAAATAGCTATAAAGCCTGTGTATAGTCGCCGACGTGACCACTGTTGAATCTTGCCATGAAAGAAAACTCAGCACACCGGGGAAATGCTTCAATCGACCCGCTGCGTGTGCAGTAGTTAGCTGTTTATCGAGAAAATCTGTCACCTCCCAAGCTTCCTGTGCGGCATTTTTAGGAAATGAATTATATTTGAAAGGATCGTATTCAGGCTGGATTGATAACCACTTGAATTTTTCGAAGTATGGAAGAAAACTCAGTAGTTTCTGTGAGTTAGCAATGCGGGCGAAAGGTGAAATCCCGATTTCCGGTGAAAACAAAAATAGTTGCTCAGGTTCGGGCAAATCCGCATTAACCATCGCATCTAAGGCATAGATTACAGTCATGGCGCCGCCATTTGAAAAGCCTGCCATAAAGAAGGGTGGTTCGTTACCGATGCGTTGTCGCACATGCCTGGCGCCAATGCGACTCGCTGCCCGCCAATCTTCCCAGCGCACCTCGGTGAGTGCAGCCGGTATGGTGCCATGGCCAGGCAACCGCAGAGCTAGAACGTAGAAGCCTCGCTGGTATAGAATCTCGGCGAGACGACGCAGGCTGTAGGGTGAATCACTGAGGCCGTGCAATAACAATGCCCCTCCCCTGATCTGCTCTGGAACCATCTCATAGCTGCGATTCCAGTTCCGCGATGGCCATGTCGGGTCCTGCACGCCGCCTTTGCTATAGCGTTCATACTTTAACTGCGGGTTGGGGTCCACCCGCTGGATGATCCTCGCGTCCAGTTCATCAAACAGTCGGTCTTCCTGTTCCAAATAATCTTTAAATGTGTAGCCTGGCACTGCATCTGTGCTGTGAAATTCGTTTTTCAGGCTCGTGGTATGCCAGATCTTCAGAGCCGCCATACTGCGCGACTGGAATGCCCACGCCAGCAGCAGCGTAAACAAAAGCAAAGCAATCAGCAGCAGCAACGTTACAGCTTTAGTAATCCATCGATGATTCATAGTTGATACTCTATCGGCTCAATTCTACTAGTATGATCATCATCACTGACTCTCAGCACATGCTGGGGTCTTGCCATACCGTTTCGCTGATGTAGTTTAGTAACCGTAAAGCCATGAGAGGATATTTGGGGTCAGAGTAAAAACTAACCCCTATCTTTTAGGATATTTAGGGTCATAGAGGATATGTAGGGTCGTAGTAACCACTCTCCGCGTGGTCTGTTGAAAGTTTTTGGATTTTTACCCTGACCCCAATTATCCAATTATCGCTGCGGCCGAGATCAGTTAATTTGCCAAAGCCGAAGTCATTGGTGCCCCCGCGGTGCGTGCGACTCATTCATCGCTGCCGACCCCGTGGTGCACGCGAAACAGGTTCGTCGGATCGACGCGGCGTTTGATCGCGAGCAGTCGCTGGTAGTTGGGCCCCCAGAACTCGTTCTTCCAGTCCTCGGTGAAGTAGCTGGCTTCGTTGGCATAGGCGCCCTGGCCCGGCAACGCGTCCCGCAGGATCGACATCGCGGCGGCCACTTCGTCGCGCTCGCGCACACCCTTCGCCCGATCGGGTTCGTGACCGGTGACGCCGGGATAGACGTACTGCTCGGCAGCGCCTAGGAGGATCAGTGCCGCGGCGTCGAAAGCGGTGGGGTGCAGCGGCGTGCCTCGATCACGCTCGCGTGACTCGGCGGACTGCCCCGAGAGGCCCTTGTTGATCTGGAACGTCAGATTGCGGAGCTTGGAGGCATCGACCAGCATCCGAGTTGCGTCCGCCGGCCGATCGACGAGCATCGAGGTCGGCACCCATCGAGACTCGTAGGCGAACCAGTAGGCGGCGACCTCGCCCTGGTTTCCCGACCACCAGTACTGGTTGTCGGGTTGGTTCGGCCGCGGGTCGAGCGTAATGAAGTCCGGATCGTTCTCCTGCCACCACGTGACGTCCCACAGCCGCTCGAAGGGGATCTCCATGAATGACACGTCCACGTCGAAGCGGTCCGATTGGGCCCGCAGCGGCTCGAGCAGGGGAGCAAAGGTCGCCTCTGCCCCAGCGCGGTCAAGGTCGAGAAACGTTAGTGCGAACTCGACCGTATTGTCCGGCCGGAAGCGGATCTGCTCGCCCCACGACGGGTTGTCGAGGGCTACGGGGTAGAAGGCCACGACGGCCCCAACCACATCCTCGTAGGCAGTGTCGTTCTTCGCGATGATAGTGCCCGAGACAAGTCCCATAGTGTTCGGAATGGGGTGCGCCAGCACGGTCGTGCGCGCCACGATGCCGAAAGTGGATCCGCCTCCACCTCGAAGCGCCCAGAACAGGTCGGGGTCCTGATGCTGATTGACCACACGAACTTCGCCGTCGGCGGTGACTACTTCGAACTCGAGCACGCCGCCAGAACCGGTGCCGAAGGCCTTCGAGAAGCTGCCGAAGCCGCCGCCCTGAATGAACCCACCCGAGGTGCCGACGCTGGTGCAGCCCCCGCCCTGAACGTAGAGGCCAGCGTCGGTCGCAGCGGCGTATGCCTCGAGCCATCGTGTGCCGGCGCCGACGCTCAGCGCAGTGACGCCGACGGTCCCGTTCGGAGTCCCCGCTGGGACGAACGCCTCATGCACATTGATGTTGCGCATCCGGTGGGTCCACACGAGCAGCGAATCGGGTGCTGTGTTGCGACCCAGGTAGTCGTGCCCCGCCCCCTTCACCACGAGACGAATACCGTGCTTGCGAGCGAAGTTGACGGCTGCGGCGATGTCCTCGGCCGTGTCCGCCTGAACTGCGTAAGGGCTGACGGCGCCCTGCCAGGCGTCCATCCACCCGGTAGATTGCGTCGCGCCGGCCTGGTCCTCGATGAAAAACGGGTTCTTCATCGCCTCGAGAGCCGTCCCGCATTCGGCGCTCGAGGCGTCAAGCGAACACGATCTGAGGGGTGACACGGGCTGGATCAGGCGGCCACTGACGCGTTGGTTCAGGTCCTGCCATGCGTCGGCATCTGGCCAACCGGTCGAACGTGCGACCGGACGGGCGAGGTCAACTGCGGACTCGTCGGCACGGGACGCTCCGACGACGGCGAGTCCTGACACCGCTCCGGCGCCCAACAGGAGCTGTCGTCGAGTGAAGTCGCGGGCCATGTGTCCTCCGTCGATTGGAACTGCAATACGAAAGAGTATAGGCGAAATAAAGCGGCTATTGGCAGAAAATGCGACTCGCATCCTTTTGGTACTATAGATTCACCCTTAGCCACCGAGATATTGAAGACCCTCTGGCCGAGCACGGCATCACTGTCGGTTGTGAATCAACTGGGCTCTGGTGCAGTAAGATTGTCCCGAAATATGCAAAGCGCCTGAAGCGGAAACATCAGGGCTATGGCGACACCTTTTACTTTGATGAGGTTTTTGTGAGGATCAATGGCAAGCCACATTATCCGTGGTGAATTGTGGGCTACGATGGTGCAGTCGTTGATGTGTCTCTCCAGAGTTAGTGAGAGAGCGAGGGGTGAGAAAGTTCAAATTATTGAGGCGGGCTCAGAGATTCCTGGGGCCGCATGCTGCGGCCCCAAATCTGTCCAACCTTGGGAGGCGCCTTGTAGGTACTCAGCATTACCGTGATCTCAGGATCAGTAGGTTCGAACAATGGAGTAGGGTGGTAGCATGAGCGCCGCCATTGGAATCTTCTGATCTCGAAAAGTTAATTTTTTGATACCCAATAAAATCATAGCCTTTGCGTGCTGCAAAGACGGCCAAACGTGGCGCCTACGCTTCCTGCTGTATAAGCGCTCTTTTCAAAACCCAGAGCCCTCAGCCGAAA
>JBDNIE010000193.1:0-33016 GCA_041688425.1 Halioglobus sp.
AACTGTTTTCCGTGCTCGCCGCTGGCGGCTCACCTATACTATTGGCCGCTGTAAACTGACACCTCGGGGATATCACATGAATCAGGACGAAATGAAGCGAGCGGTGGCGAGCGCTGCGCTGGCCTATATACAACCAAAACTTGAGAAAGACACTGTTTTAGGGATTGGCACCGGCTCTACGGCCAATCTCTTTATCGATGCGCTCGCAGGGATCAAGGGCCAGATCTATGCCACGGTGGCCAGCTCCGAGGAATCAAAAGAGCGACTGAAAAGTCGTGGCGTCCCGGTCTATGAACTCAACACCGTAGACCGCGTGGACTTTTATATAGATGGCGCAGACGAGAGTAACCATGCACTGCAATTAATCAAAGGTGGCGGCGCGGCGCTGACCCGGGAAAAAATCGTCGCGGCAGTGGCGCAGGAGTTTATCTGTATCGCCGATGAGTCAAAACTGGTGCGAACGCTGGGGGGGTTTCCGCTACCGGTAGAGGTGGTGCCCATGGCGCGCAGCTATGTGGCGCGGGAACTGGTCAAGCTTGGCGGCGACCCGATCTACCGCGAGGGCGTGGTGACAGATAATGGCAATGTGATTCTGGATGTCTACAATTTTTCCATTGCACAGCCGTTGGAGATAGAAGCGAAGATCAACAATATTACAGGCGTGGTCACTAATGGGCTATTCGCGATGAGACCCGCGGACGTGCTCCTGCTGGGCACGAGTGAGGGCGTGAAGACGATTTACGCCGAATAGAATGCCACTACCTTGGCGGCAGGCTGCTGCTGCCAGCGGCTCAAGCTGCACTGGACTAAACCGCTGCGCGACTGGCGCCAAACCGAGTAGAGCTTTGACGCCTAGGTGCTTCTCTTGAGCCAGGCTCGGCTAAGTGAAGTGAAGTGAAGTGAAGTGAAGTGCCATTAAGCTCAGAACACACACTACCGAATCTATAGAAGCGCTCAACTATCAAAAATCTTCCCGGGATTCATAATCCCCTGCGGATCAAACGCCTTCTTGATCTGCCGCATTATAGCGACCTCAAGCGCAGAGCGGGTGTAGTGAAGATAATCCTTCTTCAGCAGCCCAACCCCGTGCTCAGCCGAAATACTGCCCTCATAGCGCTGCACAATATCGAACACCCACTTGCTCACCTCGCCACAGCGCTGCTGAAAATCTACCATTGGCAGATCATCCGGCTTGAGGATATTCAGGTGGACATTGCCGTCGCCAATATGGCCGAACCAGACAATCTCAAACTCCGGATAGCTCTTGTTGACCACCGCCTCCACCTCTTCGAGGAAGGCCGGCACACGGGAGATCACCGTCGAAATATCATTTTTGTACGGTGTCCAGCGCGAGATCGTTTCTGAGATGTCCTCACGCAAACGCCACAAGGATCGCGCCTGCCCAATATTTTGGCTGACCACACCATCCACAACCCAGCCCTGCTCAACGCACTCCTCGAACAGGCTCATCGCCAGCTCCAGTGTTGCTGCATCGCGCTGCTCAAACTCCAGCAATGCGTAGTACTGGGCTGGGGTTTCAAACGGACGCTGCAGGTCCTGGTGCGCTATCACTTTCTGCAATGCCAGTTCGGAGAAGAACTCAAACGCACTGAGCTCCATTGCCCCCTGATAAGCGCACAAGACCTGCATAATGGCGGCCATGTCCGGTACACCGAGCACCAGCACGACCAGCTCCTGCGGGGGGCGCGACAAACGCATCGTCGCCTCGACCACCACTCCGAGGGTGCCCTCCGCGCCGATAACCAGTTGCCGCAGATCGTAACCGGCATTGTTTTTCACGAGGCCTCGATTGAGGTCGAGTAATTCACCCGTACCGGTTACAAGCTTCAGGCCCGCCACCCAGTCACGGGTCATGCCGTGCCTGATAACCTTGATGCCGCCTGCGTTGGTGGAGATGTTACCGCCGACCTGGCTGGAGCCGCTGGACGCAAAGTCGACCGGATAGAATAGATCGCGGTGCGCGGCATAATCTTGCAGCTGCTCGGTGACAACACCGGCGCCGCAGCGCACAGTGCGATCGACAGGGTTAAAGTCTTCGATTGAATTGAGTCGATCGAGCGCTAAAACAAGTTCGCCATTGCACGCGACTGCCCCTGCACTGAGGCCAGTGCGTCCACCGGAAGGCACTATTGCGAGCGCTTCACTGGCCGCCAGGCGCACTATCGCCTGCACCTGTTCTATGCTGTCTGGCAGTACGATCGCTGCAGGATTGGGGGTGTGAACACGAGTCCAATCACGACCGTAGCGCTGCAACGAATCGGCGTCGGTCAGCACCCGTCCTGGGCCGACGATTTTCTCCAATGCATTAAAGACGGCGTTAGTGATGGCGGCCACACTGGGCTCCTCTGGTAACATTTACAGGGCGCTGTTAAAGCGGCGCGTATGTTATCATATGCACCCTTTTTTGCCGCAATGGCAAGTCTGCCGAACTGTCCGGCCCCACCCGTAAAGGACCAAAACATCATGGCACGGAAATCACTTCAGAAAAGCAAGATCAAGTTTCTGCTGCTGGAAGGTGTCCACCCCACGGCGGTTGAGACCTTGCAAAAATCCGGTTACAACAATATCGAGCAGCATAAGAAGGCCCTGCCCGTTGACGAGTTGAAGACAGCGATTGCCAACGCACATTTTGTCGGAATTCGTTCCGCAACCCAACTAACTGAGGAAGTATTTGAAGCTGCCAGTAAGCTGGTGGCTGTCGGCTGTTTTTGCATCGGCACCAATCAGGTCGAACTGAGCGCCGCAACAAACCGCGGCATTCCTGTGTTCAACGCGCCGTTTTCCAACACCCGCAGTGTCGCTGAACTGGTGCTGGCGGAAGCCATCCTGCTGCTGCGCGGCGTTGCCGCGAAGAACGCCGCCGCGCACCGCGGCGAGTGGCAAAAAACCGCCGCCAATGCCTTTGAAATTCGCGGCAAGAAACTCGGCATTATCGGCTACGGCAATATCGGCATGCAGTTGGGCGTCATCGCCGAAGGGCTGGGCATGCAGGTGCAGTTCTATGACGTCACCAACAAGTTGCCCTTGGGCAATGCGCGACAAGTGCCGAGTCTCAATCAGCTGCTGGCCAGCTCGGATGTGGTGAGTCTCCACGTGCCTGAAACGGATACCACACAAAATATGATGGGCGCCGCGCAACTGGCACAGATGCCAGCGGGTAGTATCCTGATCAACGCCTCACGCGGCACTGTGGTTGATATCGATGCATTGGCAGACGCGCTGGCCAGCGGCGCGCTCGGCGGCGCCGGTATCGACGTGTTCCCGGTAGAACCGCGCTCCAACGACGACGAGTTCATTTCGCCGCTGCGCCGTTTCGACAACACCTTCCTGACGCCTCATATTGGTGGCAGCACCATCGAGGCGCAGGAGAACATCGGCATGGAAGTGGCGGAGAAGCTGGCGCGTTACAGCGATAACGGCACCACTACCTCGTCCATTAACCTGCCTGCCGTCGCGCTTCCGGAACACAAGGGCAAGCATCGGCTGTTGCATATACACCGCAACGTGCCTGGTGTGATGAGCGCTATCAACAGCGTATTTTCCGAGAATCGAATCAACATTGCGGCACAGTTTCTGCAAACCAACGAGAGCGTAGGCTACGTGGTGATAGATATCGATGCCGAGTACAGCGAAGTCGCACTGAAAAAACTAGCGGCCATTGACGGCACCATTCGTAGCCGCGTGCTGTTCTAACGCAGTACCGAATGACACAAATAGTGCTCATAGTTTTCTACAGATACCCGACATAACATATTGACTGTAAACGGTATTTTTGCGCCCTATCGAGCGTTTAAAGCTACCTGTCAGTAATGCTATCTTTACGCTAAAGGGAAATTAGAACGTTACGGGGCCTGTGAACATCAGAACCCGCGGGCAATAGTTGGCACGTAATCGACAAGGGCATCACCGAGGAGCCTTTTTCTAGTGCAACTCATTACTTCGATACGTTAATAACGCAGGTAGGGGCAAACATGCGTAATAACAAGGTATTTCAGATCACGACGTTATCGGCGGCGGTCGCAGCTGCATTAATATCTGGCAACAGCACGGCGCAGGAAACACGGTTAGAGGAGGTCATCGTTACCGCCACTCGCCGCGCGGAGTCCATTCAAGATATTCCGATCAACATCACGTCACTGGGCAGCACCCTGATCGAGCGAGAACGCATCGAAAATCTCGCCGACATCGCGCGGCGAGTTCCCGGGCTAACGGTTGTAGATCAAGGCCCACGCAGCGGCAACACGCTGACGGTGCGCGGCCTGACTGTAGACTCGATCGTCGCACCCGACACCAATAACAATGGTGGTGGTGCAGTAGCGACCTATGTCGGTGAGGTGCCCGTCTATGTTGATCTGAGGCTCAATGACATGGACAGAGTCGAAATATTATTAGGCCCCCAAGGGACGCTCTATGGTGCCGGGACATTAGGAGGCGCGATACGTTACATCCCGAACAAGCCACAATCTGATGCTTTAAGCTATGAACTGCGCGGAGACCTCTTCGGACTCAGTCATTCTGATGGTACCGGCTATGAAGCTGGAGGCACCATTAATGTTCCCATCATTGACGATAAACTGGCGCTACGTGCCTCACTGGATTACCTGGATGATCCAGGCTTCATTGATTACAACTATCTGGTTCGCAATCCCGGGGTATCCAATCCACAACCCGTCCCCGCACTGAGCGACGAGAACCTAAAAAGCCAGAAGGATGCCAATACGCAGCAACTCTGGTCCGGCCGTTTGGCTTTGCGCTATACCGGCGACAGGTTGGACAGCACGCTCACTTATTACTACCAGGATGCGGATATTGGCGGCCGCCAGGTCAATTACAGAGATTCGTTTGGTACCGGTAAGTACGAATCTGCCGCCCGTTTCGAAGAACCCAACAAGCGCAAGAACGAATTGCTCACACTGGAAATGGTGGCAGATTTAGGTTTCGCAGACCTCACCTCGGCCACTGGCTATAACGAATATACGGAGAACGGTCAACGCGATCAAACCGACTTCCTGCTCAGAGGCAGATACGGATACGAGTTCTTTCCCAGTTTTGTCGCATTCACGCGTGAGGATGCCGACGAGGATACATTCACTCAGGAATTACGTCTGGTTTCCAATGGGGATGGACCGTTCAACTGGATAGTTGGGGGCTTTTACAGTGAATTCAAAATTGATGCTGGCAGTCAAGAGTTCTATCCAGGGCTCGCCGACCCCAATTCACTGGGCTTCATAAGCAGTTTTGAGGGGAAAACAACGGAGACCGCCGTTTTTGGCGAGCTCGGTTACGAAATCACTGATGCCTGGCAAGTCACGGTGGGCGCACGCTGGTTCAAATTCGAAGATGATGCCTCTCTTGCCGCAGCATTCCCACTTGGCGTTCCGTCCCCGATTGTCCTTGTCCCTGAATCATTCGATGTAGATGACGATGATGCCATTTACAAGTTCAATACCTCGTACCACTTCAGCGATGACATCATGGGTTTCCTGACGGTCAGTCAGGGCTACAGGCTCGGCGGACTGAACCCCCAAACGCTGTGCCCGGAGCCGTTGCCAGATGGGCCGATCTCATGCCTCACCGCAGATCAACAACTGATTAAGCCCGATACAACGACCAACTACGAACTGGGTGTGCACTCTCAGCTGTTTGACGATTCGTTACTGCTCAATGCCTCCATTTACTATATCGAATGGGATGATGTTCGCATCGCCGATGTCGCAGAAGAAACTGGAGGTCTCGGATTCTCTTCAAACGGCGGCTCAGCTGAGAGTACCGGTATAGAATTAACAAGCCAGTGGCTTATTACATCCCATTTCTCGGTGACGGGCGCCTATTCGTATAACAAGGCCGAATTAACCGAGGATGCTCCCGGCCTGGTAGGAGGTGAAGATGCCTTCGACGGCGATCGACTGCCTGGAACACCAGAAAATCAGTTATTCCTGGGCGCAAACTATGAGCTACAGATCGACGATGGCTCCCACGTGGACCTAGACTGGTCGATGACGTACCAGAGCAACGTTATCACCAAAGTGGGGGAACGCGACTCAGGAGAGAGTCTGTCAGGATTTGCATTGCATAACATTTCAGCCACGTGGTTTAGGGACAGCTGGACAGTGGCGCTGTATGCGGATAACGTTTTTGATAAATACGCAGAAACAGGCGTTCGGGGAGATTTCGACGACATCGAGAATGTCGAAGGCTTTGATTCGAGATACTACTTCCACAATGTCGTAAGGCCACGACAGTTCGGGATGCGCTTAAGGTACAATTTTGATGGTTAAGCGATGCCATCACCCAAAAAAGGGCGCTTGCTAGCGCCCTTTTTTGTGCCTGGATTTAAACTGGTGTACACATGATTTCTGACGAGCAACAAATTGCCGAGCATCACGCTGCCGCCCAGAAAGCCCTGCAGGAAGGGCTGCTACGACAAGTACATCAACATTGTTTGGCCATCCTTAAAATTGATTCGTCATTTGCAGATGCCTGGTTCCTTTGTGGCGTTATCGCCACGCACAATGGGCAAATGCCCAAGGCGATAGCGATCCTGGAGCGATCCGTTGAACTTGCCCCGAACAACCCAGAGTATCGTACAGAGTTGGGCAAGCAGCTCATTGCTCTCGATCTGCCTGAAAGGGCGTTGCATCAAGCCGAAATAGCACTCACGCTAAACCCTATAGCGCTTGCAACTCTGAGCACACTCGGCACAGTGTTCAGTCACACTGGCGAACATGAAAAGGCGCTGCGCTGTTTCGAAAATGCTGTGCGGGGTCTAAGCGAGCGGCCACCGGGAGCTGAGGGCTTCACTGCGGAATGGCAGGCCAATCTGTATTTCAACCAGGGAGCCTCGCTGCAGTTTGCAGGTCGTTTAACCGCCGCCGAGGAAACCTACGAAAAAGCCATACAGCTGCAACCCACGATGCTAAAGGCGCACTCGGCCCTTTCCTCCTTGCGGCCTCAAACGCGTGAGAACAACCACCTGAAGCGACTGAATACATTGCGCGGCGAGGTAAAAACCTCACGTGATCAATTGCACCTTGGCCACGCCATCGCAAAGGAGCTGGAAGATCTGGGGCATTACCAGGATGCATTTGCCAGCCTCGAATGGGCGAAGCAGGGGCAAGCGACACACGCGAGCTATAGTGCGGACTCGGAATCTCAGTATTTCGCTAGCATCTTGCAACTCTTCAACCGCAAATTACTCAGCAAACCACACTTCGGCTGCGACAACCCCGAACCCATTTTTATCGTCGGCATGCCCCGCACCGGCACCACCCTGGTGGAGCAGATTCTGTCCAGCCATTCACAGGTGTATGCTGCGGGCGAGCTGCAAAATTTTCCGTTGCAGGTGAGGCGCGCTACTGGCACAGAGCCCAGTGAGCTCCTCGACATCACAACCCTGAATGGAGCGCTGGAGCTCAATCTGGCAGAACTGGGTTCTGCCTATATTGACAGCACCCGGCCAAGAACCGGCCATAAACCACACTTTATCGATAAACTGCCTCTCAATTTTCTCCTGCTGGGATTGATCAGACTGGCGCTGCCCAACGCTAAACTGGTCTGTCTGCGCCGCGATCCCATGGATACCTGCCTGAGCAATTTCCGCCAATTGTTCGCAGTTGATTTCAAACCCTATCACTACAACTACGACCTGCTCGACTGCGGACGCTATTTCATTCTGTTTGATCAACTGATGCGTCACTGGCAAGGCGTGATGCCAAACGCTGTTCATGAAGTCAGTTACGAGGCTCTGGTCGCAGATCCAGAGCGGGTGTCTCGAGAATTACTGATCCACTGTGAATTGCCCTGGGAAGACCAGTGCCTGACCTTCCATGAACGCAAGGCCAGCGTAGCAACGCCGAGCGCGGTGCAAGTAAAGCAGCCAATATACAGCAGCTCTATAAACCGCTGGCAACACTACGGTGACACCTTGAACCCTTTGTATGACTTGCTTAAATCAGCCGGGTTCTATATCTGAGCCTGAGATTCAGCCAAGCGCAATTCCACCTTCGTTAAGCCAGTCTGCAACGTGCTGCAAATACTCGTGCCGATACTGCGCTGACTCATTGGCCAGTTGATGACCGGCCCCACGCAGATATTCTACGCGACTGCCGGGAAACAGCTCACCGACAAAACCCACGTTGTAGCGCCAATCCACGGTGGTGTCTGCATCGCCCTGAATAATAAGCGCAGGGCCAACACCAAGATCGCATCGCGGCAAGTAACGCAACCAGCGTCGCAACGCCCCCACCCAGCGCAGCGAGATACGACGACTTTGCAGCGGATCACGGCACAGAAAAGCGAGAAATTCCTGATCGGAAGAATTAGCAGAAAAGGTGCGCTGCACGTCATCGATAAAACCCGCCAACAAACGGTGTCCCAGACTGACGCCAAGCCATTTTGCCGGCCGAATCAGCGGCGCGAGCAATACGGTGGCAGTAAAGGGCCAATCGTACTGTCTGGCGAAATCAAACAGCGCGGCGCAACCGGTACTTTGTGCCATCACCCACAGGGGTAAGGGCGGCAGAGTTACAGTCGCAAGCACATCCCTGATGGCTAGGCTGTAATCGGCAAAATCGTCGATCACTGCGGGCTCGCCGCTGGACAGCCCGTGCCCGGGCAGGTCGAAAATCAATACATTGCAGCGCTGCGCCAGACCCCATTCGATCAGCTTGTTGAATATTCCGCTGTGATCGAAATAGCCGTGCACTAATAACAGGTTCGCGCGCGCGCCCGGCTGCGACCACAAATGAACAGCGAGGGAGTGTTCGCCTGAGGGGATGCGACCCGCCAGATGCGAGAGGCCGGGCTGGCGCGCTTCAAAATCAAGACTGTAAAAACTGCAGAACGCGGCGAAATCTGCCGACGGCAGCATCTTTTCACCAAAGGGGGGAAGCTGCTGGCGAAGACGCCGGGAGGGATCCTGTGTCAACGCCGCTCTGCCACTCAATACACCGCGGGCGTTAACTCTCCGGACTCATAAGCAAGCTGCATCTCTGCCAGCGAGCGCACCTTGATCTTGCTAGCGTTGCCTGCTGTGCCAAACGCTTCATAGCGGGCAATGCAGATATCCTTCATCGCAGTGATGGTATGTGCCAGATATTTACGCGGATCAAACTCGGCAGGGTTCTGCGCCAGAAAGCGCCGGATGGCACCGGTGGAGGCCAAGCGCAGGTCAGTATCGATATTGACCTTGCGCACACCATGGCGGATACCTTCCTGTACCTGCTCCACTGGCACACCATAGGTCTCGGGAAGCTGCCCGCCGAACTCGTTGATAATCGCCAGCCAGTCCTGGGGAACTGCGGAGGAGCCGTGCATCACCAGATGGGTATGCGGGATGCGCGCATGAATTTCCTTGATGCGATTAATATCGAGAATGTCGCCGGTGGGTGGGCGGGTGAATTTATAAGCACCGTGGCTAGTGCCGCAGGCGATGGCCAACGCATCCACGCCTGTCGCCTTGACGAATTGAGCTGCTTCCTCCGGGTCGGTCAGCATCTGGTCAAGGGTTAATATGCCCGCCGCGCCGATGCCGTCTTCTTCTCCGGCCTCACCGGTCTCCAGCGAGCCCAGACACCCCAGTTCGCCCTCTACTGAAACGCCACAGGAATGCGCCATTTCGACGGCTTTGCGCGTCACTGCCACGTTGTAGTCGTAGTCCATGGGTGTCTTACCATCTTCGCCGAGCGAGCCGTCCATCATCACCGAGCTGAAGCCCATTTGAATCGAGCGCTGGCAGACCCCGGCAGAGACACCGTGATCCTGATGGACCACAACCGGAATGTGCGGAAATTCGCTCATCGCTGCTTCCATCATGGCGCGCAGGAACGGCGCGCCAGCATATTTACGGGCGCCAGCACTGGCTTGCATGATAACCGGGGAGTTGGTCGCGTCCGCCGCTTCCATGATGGCGCGGGTTTGTTCCAGATTGTTAACATTGAATGCCGGCACGCCGTAGTTGTGTTCGGCGGCGTGATCCAGTAGCTGACGCAAGCTGATTAATGCCATGGTGATAATCCTTTTACTCGTAATACAGTGATGGAGTGTAGTTTACTCCGGTTTACGACCGGCGCGCTGCTCAAGCATGGCAACTGCTGGCAGGGTTTTCCCTTCGACATATTCCAGGAAAGCACCACCGCCGGTAGAGATATAAGATACTTTATCTGCGATTCCAAATTTATCTATCGCGGCCAGTGTGTCACCGCCACCGGCCAGCGAGAAGGCCGGACTGTCGGCAATCGCTCTGGCGAGGATTTTGGTGCCCTCGGCAAACTGGTCAAACTCGAAAACGCCCACGGGACCATTCCACAGAATCGTACCGGCATTTTTGAGAATCTCTGCAATCTGCTGCGCGGCCACAGGTCCGATATCAAAAATCATGTCATCGTCTGCCACATCGCCCGCCAGCTTCAGGCTGGCAGCCGCGTCCTCGGCAAACGCTTTCCCCGTCACCACATCAACGGGCAGCGGAATCTCGGTTTTTTGCATCAGCGCCTGCGCCGTCGGAATCAGGTCGTGTTCGCACAAAGACTTTCCTACCGGGCTACCGCTGGCCGCGAGGAACGTATTAGCAATACCACCGCCGACAACTAAATGATCGACCTTCTCGCAGAGCGACTCGAGAACTTCGAGCTTGGTAGAGACTTTTG
Source organism: Halioglobus sp. (assembly GCA_041688425.1). Lineage (GTDB taxonomy): Bacteria > Pseudomonadota > Gammaproteobacteria > Pseudomonadales > Halieaceae > Marimicrobium. Next base: position 10,668 of record JBDNIE010000193.1, read on the forward strand.
AGCCTCCCACGATGGCCACCATCGGCCGCGCGGGGTTCGACAGTGCCTGCGTCAGAGCACGCAATTCCTCCGCGAGTAAAGGCCCGGCACACGCCACCGGCGCGAACTTTGCCACACCGTGGGTGGAAGCCTGCGCCCGGTGCGCCGTGCCGAAAGCGTCCATGACAAAAATATCACACAGCGCAGCGTAGGCACGAGACAAGGCCTCGTCGTCTTTTGCCTCGCCGGGATTGAAGCGCACATTTTCCAAAAGAGTTACTTCGCCGTCGGCAATGTCCACGCCGTCGCGCCACTCCGATATCAGCGTGACCGGTTTACCAAGCAAACCGGACAAATGCTCTGCTACCGGCGCTAGCGAAAACGCCTGATCGTACTCGCCCTCCACCGGACGGCCCAGGTGCGACATCAAAATCACTTTGGCGCCCGCTGCCAGTGCCGCCTCAATGGTTGGCAGCGCGGCACGGATGCGGGCATCGCTGCTCACTACGCCCTGCTTGATCGGTACATTGAGGTCTTCGCGAATCAGTACGCGCTTGCCGCGCAGCTGCAGATCCTGCATCAAGTCGACTTTGACTGTCATAAACCTATTACCTTTACCTTTACCTTTGCCTTTGCCCTTGACTGACGTCCAGGCGTCTCGCTAACCAGTGGCAACCCGCTATTTTTTGTTGGCTAGAGTTCGTCGCTACAGTTGGCCCCAGTATTTGGCCACATCCAGCATGCGATTGGCGTAGCCCCACTCGTTGTCAAACCAGGTAAGCACCTTCACCAGACGCTTCCCGCTGACGCGTGTCTGGCTAGCATCCACAATGCTGGAGCGCGGATCATGATTAAAATCACAGGATGCCAGAAGCTCCTCGGTATAGCCAAGTACGCCGTCGAAATCAGACTGTGACGCCCCTCGCAAAATTTGATTTATCGTTGCGACATCAGTGTCCTGGCGCGTCTGCACCGTCAAATCCATTGCCGACACATTCAATGTAGGCACCCGCAGCGCCTGCGCGGTAAATCGATCTGCCATATAGGGCAGTAAGCGCTCAATACCCTTTGCCAGCTCCGTATCCACTGGAATGATGGACTGTGACGCGGCACGGGTTTTGCGCAAATCGGTATGGTGGTATGCATCCAGTACCGGCTGGTCGTTCATCGCGGAGTGAATGGTTGTGATCGTGCCGCTTTCAATACCAACGGCAGCATCCAGTGCCTTGATAACCGGCAAAATGCAATTGGTCGTGCAGGAGGCGTTAGAGGCGATTCGATGCTCGGCGCGCAGCTCGTGGTGGTTAACACCGTACACGACGGTTTGATCAACATCGGCCAGGGCAGGCTGGGAGAACAGTACTTTGCCCGCGCCCTGGCGCAAATGCTGCTCCGCAGTGGCTCGATCAGAAAATGCGCCCGTACATTCCAAGACGATATCCACACCCAGGTCTTGCCACGGCAGCGCGTCAATCTTGGGGTGACTCAACAGGGCTATGGGGTCCCCGTTCACGCGAAGCTGTTTGGCATCACCCTCAAGCGGAAGCGAAAAACGCCCGTGGGTCGAGTCGTAGCGGGTGAGATGCAATACGGTGCCGGCGTCGGCCAATTCATTAATGGCGACAATCACCATATGCTGTCGCAGCTCACTCTCATAGAGCGCGCGCAGAATACTGCGACCGATGCGGCCGTAGCCATTAATAGCCAAGCGCAACATAGCGATGCGCTCTACAACAGCACGTCTTCGACGGTCGCGACAACATTGTCGACCGTGAAGCCAAAAAACTGCATCAGGTCACCCGCCGGGGCAGACTCGCCAAAGGTCGTCATACCGACCACCCGCCCATCGAGGCCGACATATTTGTACCAATAATCAGCATGCAAGGCTTCCACCGCCACCCGCGCCAACACATCACTGGGCAGCACCGCTTCACGATATGCCGCATCCTGTTGTTCGAACAGCTCGGCACAGGGCATTGATACGACACGGATCTGCTGACCTTTACTCGCCAATTGCTCTGCCGCCGCCATCGCCAGCTGCACTTCTGAACCGGTGGCGATCAAAATGGCATCAGGCGAATCTTCGCATTCCCGAAGTACGTAGGCACCGCGCGCAACGGCGGCCAGTTGTTGGTCGGTACGCTGCTGGTGCGGCAGGTTCTGGCGCGAGAATACCAGTGACGATGGTCCGTCACGGCGCTCGATAGCCATCTTCCACGCCACCGCCGATTCCACCGCATCACAGGGGCGCCAGGTCTGCATATTGGGCGTGGACCGCAGGGCGGTTAGTTGCTCTACCGGCTGATGGGTAGGGCCATCTTCACCGAGTCCTATCGAGTCATGAGTGAATACGAAGATGGATTGCACCCTCATCAGCGCCGACATACGCACAGCGTTGCGCGCGTACTCCATAAAGATCAGGAAGGTGGCGCCGTAGTTGATAAAGCCGCCGTGCAGGGCGATACCGTTCATAATCGCGGCCATGGCAAATTCACGCACACCGTAATAGACGTAATTGCCGCTGGCGTCCTTGGCGCTGATACCTTTGGAGCCGCTCCAGATAGTGAGGTTAGAGCCGGCCAGGTCGGCCGAGCCGCCGAGCAATTCAGGCAGCAACGGGCCGTAGGCGTTGAGGCAATTCTCTGACGCCTTACGCGAGGCGATAGTCGCGCCTTCCTGTTGGCAATGGGCAATGAAGGCAGCCGCTTGCTGTGAAAATTCTGCTGGCAACTCACCGGCCAGACGTCGCTGCAGCTCTGCCGCCAGATCTGGATGAGCTTTGGCGTATGCTGCCATCGCCTGATCCCACTCTTTCTCCTGAGCGGCGCCACGCGCATTGGCATTCCACCCTTCATAAATGTCAGAGGGGATCTCAAATGGCGGATACTCCCAGCCCAGCGCATCGCGGGTTGCGGCCACTTCGTCGTCACCCAGCGCGGCACCGTGCACAGACTCCGTGCCCTGCTTATTGGGGGAGCCTTTGCCGATAATAGTTTTGCAGCAGATCAGTGTCGGCTGGCCAGTCTGCCCATTGGCCGTTTCAATAGCCGCTTTGACAGCACTGGGGTCGTGGCCGTCCACATCGCTGATCACCTGCCAACCATAGGCGCGAAAACGGGCCGGCGTGTCGTCAGTGAACCAGCCCTGCACTTTGCCGTCGATCGAAATACCGTTGTCGTCGTAGAACGCCACGAGCTTACCCAGGCCCAGTGTGCCTGCGAGCGAGCAAGACTCATGGGAAATCCCTTCCATCAGGCAACCGTCGCCCAGGAAGACATAGGTGTTGTGGTCAACCACCGCGTGCCCAGGCCGGTTGAACTGCGCGGCCAGTACTTTTTCTGCCAGTGCCATACCCACCGCATTGGCCAGCCCCTGCCCCAGCGGGCCAGTAGTGGTCTCAACACCCGGGGTGTAGCCGTACTCGGGGTGACCGGGCGTTTTGCTGTGTAACTGGCGGAAGTTCATGATTTCCGCCATCGGCAGGTCGTAACCTGACAGGTGAAGCAATGAATAGATCAACATTGAGCCATGCCCATTGGACATCACAAAACGATCGCGTCCAGGCCACGCCGGATTCGCCGGATTGTGTCTCAAATAGTCGTTCCACAGCACTTCGGCGATATCGGCCATGCCCATGGGGGCACCGGGGTGGCCGCTTTTGGCCTTCTGGACGGCGTCCATACTCAGGGCGCGAATGGCATTGGCGAGTCTGCTGCGGGGGGACGACATGGGGTTCTCCAGGGCGGAATCTAGGTTGAGCCTAAAACGGGTCGCTATTTTCGCGTAAGCGCGGGCTAACGGCAAACAAATCGGGCGGTAAATTGACCACCAGGTCGAATGGCGTTCACTTAAGCCGCAAAGTAGCTCTCAAGCGGTGAATTAAATGTTATCGGGTTGGGACTGTGCGCGGCAGGAAGGGTACTTACTTTTGCTAACCGGCTTCCTTTTAACCTGAGTAAGCACCCTTCGTAACTGAGTTGATTTCATTGTTCTGATCCAGGGCAGCAGACCTATATCGAAATATTTTGATATAGTTTTTCGATGCTGCTAAACTCCACGCCCTATGCGATCGTCCAACACCGCCAATCTGGTGCAGCAGATACCCGACGAGGCGCCATCAAATTTGCCTTTGATGGCGCTTACCAATCTGTGTAAAGCCAGCGCTGATAGTCTGCGGCTGCTGATATTGCGGGTGTTGCGCAACGAGTCCTTCGGCGTCTCCGAGCTATGTTCTATCTTTAATATTCGTCAACCCGCGCTTAGCCACCACCTGAAAGTACTCGCCAGTGCTGGGCTAGTGGTAGCGCGGCGCGAGGCAAACTCCATGTTCTACCGACGCAGCGAGCTGGGTCAGCATTCTGACCTGGAAGCGCTGCAGCACAGTATTTTCGACGCTGTGGACGCGCTCGACCTGCCACAGGACACCCAGCAACGGCTGGAAGTCCTGCACTGCCAGCGCGAGGAGAACTCCAGCAGTTTTTTCCGGCTCAACGCCGAAAAATTCCGCCAACAGCAGGATTTGATCGCTTCCTACGAGCAGTACGCCGACGTAGTGGCCCAAGTACTGGCAGACGCGCCGCTGGCACGCCACCACACTGCGCTGGAAATTGGTCCCGGTGATGGTTCCTTCCTGCTGGAGCTGGCGCCGCTGTTTGAACGCGTTGTCGCACTGGACAATGCGCCCGGCATGTTGCAACAAGCGCGTGAAAAGGCCGCCGCCGCCGAATTGCACAACATCGAATTCATTCTTGACGACACACGCGGCCTCGCATCGCGCAACCTGCAGGCAGACTGCGTAGTCATCAGTATGGTTTTACATCACACGCCCGCACCCGGCGATGTGCTCAAAGATGTGGCCGCCTGCCTTGCGCCCAACGGCGTGGTGCTGGTCACTGATTTGTGCGCTCACGATCAGGGGTGGGCGCGGGAAAATTGCGGTGACTTGTGGTTGGGATTTGACCCCGGCCAATTGGCGCAGTGGACACAAGAAGCGGGGCTGGCAGAAATCGCCAGCGTGTATCTGGCGCAACGCAACGGTTTTCAAGTACAGGTGCGGTTGTTTGGCCGTCGTCACTGATTTTTAAAAAGAAGGATAAAAGCATGAGCGAGTACAAGGTTTTCACCTCCGAATCGGTGTCCGAGGGACATCCCGACAAAATGGCCGACCAGATCTCCGATGCGGTGCTGGATTATTTACTCAAGCGTGATAAAGACGCGCGCGTCGCGGTAGAGACCATGGTCAAGACTGGCATGACCATCGTTGCGGGCGAGGTCACCACCACCGCCAACATGGACCTGGAAGAGACCATCCGCCAAACCATTATCGATATCGGCTACAACAGCTCAGACGTAGGCTTTGATGGTGCGTCCTGCGCGGTACTTAACGCTATCGGCAGGCAGTCCCCGGAAATCGCCATGGGCGTAGACGAGAGTAAAGGTCATGAGCAGGGCGCAGGTGATCAGGGCCTCATGTTCGGCTATGCAACCAGCGAAACTGATGTGCTTATGCCTGCACCTATCTATTATGCGCACCGTTTAGTAGAGCGCCAGGCTGAACTGCGTAAAAACGGCGCGCTGCCATGGTTACGCCCGGATGCGAAGAGTCAGGTGACGCTGCGTTACGAAAATGGCAAACCAATCGCCATCGATGCCGTGGTTCTGTCGACGCAGCACGACGAAGGCGTCAGCCAGAAAGAAATCCACAGGCAGGTCTTGAAGCATGTGATCAAGGATGTGCTGCCTGCGGAGTGGCTGCACAAGAACACCAAGTACCACATCAACCCCACAGGACGGTTCATCATCGGCGGCCCCGTGGGCGATTGCGGCCTGACCGGACGCAAAATCATCGTGGACACCTACGGCGGTATGGCACGCCACGGCGGCGGCGCCTTCTCTGGCAAGGATCCGTCCAAGGTTGACCGCTCGGCCGCTTACGCCGGGCGCTATGTGGCCAAGAATATTGTGGCGGCTGGCCTCGCCGATCGCTGCGAAATTCAGGTGTCCTATGCCATTGGTGTGGCAGAGCCCACTTCGATCTCTATTGATACCTTTGGCACCGGCAAAATTTCTGACGACCGCATCTCCGAACTGGTGCGCGAGCATTTTGACCTGCGCCCCAAAGGCCTGATTGCAATGCTCAACCTGAAACGTCCTATCTACCGCAAGACTGCGGCTTACGGGCACTTCGGCCGCGAGGATAAGGACTTCACATGGGAGAAAACCAATAAAGCGAAAGCGCTTAGAAAGGCGGCGCGCTAGTCACAAACAATTGGTCGAAGCGCTTTCGCGCCGACCTGACTATTTTACAAAGGGCAACCAGCCCAGAGGAAGCAACGATGAACAAAGTAGAACAGTTGAAGCAAACCGAAGACTACAAAGTCGCTGATATTTCACTGGCCCAGTGGGGCCGCCGCGAGCTAGAGATCGCGGAGAGCGAGATGCCTGCACTGATGGCGATGCGCGAGAAATATTCCGCCAGCCAGCCACTCAAGAATGCAAGGATTCTGGGCTGCATCCACATGACTATCCAGACCGGCGTGCTGATTGAGACTCTGATGCAGCTTGGCGCGGAAGTACGCTGGTCCTCGTGTAATATTTTCTCTACACAGGATCACGCCGCCGCCGCGATGGCGGCTGCCGGTATTCCAGTATTCGCCTGGAAGGGTGAAACGGAAGAAGAATACGATTGGTGTCTGGCGCAGACTATCCTCAAGGATGGCGAGCCCTGGGATGCCAACATGATACTCGACGATGGCGGCGACCTGACCGCAATGCTGCACGACAAGTATCCCGCCATGCTGGACAAGATCCACGGCATTACTGAGGAAACCACGACAGGCGTGCATCGTCTGCAGGAAATGTTGGAGCACGGAACCTTGAGAGTTCCCGCTATCAACGTTAACGACTCAGTGACGAAATCCAAGAACGACAATAAGTACGGCTGTCGCCACAGCCTCAACGATGCCATCAAACGCGGCACTGACCACCTTATGGCCGGCAAAAAAGCGCTGGTCATTGGCTACGGTGACGTTGGCAAAGGTTCTGCCCAGTCACTGCGCCAGGAAGGCATGATCGTAAAGATTTCTGAAGTCGATCCGATCTGCGCCATGCAAGCGTGTATGGACGGCTTTGAAGTCGTGTCGCCTTTTAACGATGGCGTCAATGACGGCACAGAAGCGTCTATCAATCGTGATCTTTTGGCGACCACTGACCTGTTGGTCACCACCACCGGCAACTACAAAGTGTGCGACTCGAACATGCTGAAGGCGCTTAAGGCGAATTCAGTAGTGTGCAACATTGGTCACTTCGACAACGAGATTGATACCGCCTTCATGCGCCGCAACTGGGAGTGGGAAGAAGTCAAGCCACAGGTACACAAGGTCTACCGCGACAAAGCAGCCAACGACTATCTGATCCTGCTATCTGAAGGCCGTCTGGTTAACCTTGGCAACGCCACTGGCCACCCGTCGCGTATTATGGACGGTTCCTTTGCCAATCAGGTGCTGGCACAGATCTACTTGTATGAGCGCAAGTTCGCCGATCTTGAGCCCAACATGAAGTCATCTGCGCTGTCGGTTGAAGTACTGCCAAAGAAGCTGGACGAAGAAGTAGCGGCTCACATGATTTCGGGTTTTGGTGCGGTACTGACGCGCCTAACAACGGAACAGGCCGATTACATCAAGGTCAATGCCGATGGGCCCTACAAGCCCGACAGCTACAAGTACTAGCAGGCTATAGATAGATGACGACGCAGAAACCACGCATCAGCTGCGAGTTTTTCCCGCCCAAGACCGAGGCGGGAAAAAGCAAGCTGCTGGACGAGGTCATCCCTGCCCTGAACGCACTGGGTCCCGAGTTTTTCTCGGTGACCTATGGCGCCGGGGGCAGCACCCGCGATAGCACATTGGGCCTAGTATCGGCAGTCAGCGCTGCAGGTATCGATGTGGCGCCTCACCTCAGCTTTGGCGGCGACGATGAAAACGCTGTTGCCGCATTGCTGCAAACGTATCGGGACAAGGGTATCAAACGCCTGGTCGCGCTGCGCGGCGACGTTCCCTCAGGCACCGGAGGTGCCGCTCATCTGGTGTATGCCAATGAGCTGGTGACGTTCGTGCGCAAACAGACCGGGGACCATTTTGAGATCGAGGTTGGTGCCTATCCGGAGATACACCCCCAGTCGAAAAGCTATGACAGCGACATCCATTTTCTCAAAGCCAAGTTTGACGCCGGTGCAGACAGCGCCATTACCCAATATTTCTACACGGTAGAGGCGTACTTCTACTTTCTGGACCAGTGCGCGGCGGCGGGTATCGACAAGCCCATTCACGCCGGCATTATGCCGATCACTAACTTCACCAACCTGCGGCGCTTCTCCCACAACTCCGGCGCAGAAATTCCACGCTGGGTCTGTCGTCGCATCGAAGCGTATGGCGATGACCAGGAGAGCATCACAAAGTTCGGCATCGAAATCGTGACGCAGCTGTGTCAGACATTGCTCGACAGTGGCGCACCGGGTGTTCATTTCTACACGATGAATCAGATCGAGCCGACGCGAGAAATCTACAATAATCTGGGCCTGTAGTTTCCGGCCCGTAACACCGGGCGCAACACCATGCGCATTACCCGCATCCACACCAGTCAGCCGCTGTGCAACAACACCGTGTTCGCACTGGAGCCAGAATCCAGCCGCCATCTGGCGCGCGTCCTGCGCCTGGGTGTGGGCGACGCACTGACACTGTTTGACGGCCACGGCGGCGAATATCCGAGCGAAATTACGGCAGTCGACAAGAAACAGGTACAGGTGCGCACCGGCGCGCATCTGCCGCTTGAGAGCGAATCGCCACTGGCAATCCACCTCGGCATCGCCATCTCCCGCGGCGAGCGCATGGACTGGATAGTACAGAAATCAACGGAGCTGGGAATCTCCGCACTCACGCCTTTAGTCACCGAACACACCGGCGTGAAATTATCAGGCGATCGCGCGGCCAAAAAGGTTCAGCACTGGCAGCAGATTGCAATCAGCGCCTGCGAACAGTGCGGCCGCAATCGTCCACCCAGCGTGCACCCGCAACAGCCGCTCGCAAACTGGCTGGCAAACACTGTCGCCGAGAAAAAGTTCGTGCTGCACCTCCGCGCTCAGGGGCTTAAAGTCGGCCAGGCGCCCACCAGCATCGCACTGCTGATTGGCCCGGAAGGCGGTTTGAGCGAACGTGAAATCAACGCCGCAGAAGAAGCCGGATACGACGCACTGCGTCTGGGGCCGCGGATGCTACGCACCGAAACTGCGCCCCTCACCGCTATCGCGATCTTGCAGTCCCGGTGGGGTGACATAAAACTCGATTGAGATACCCTGCACTGAAGCGCGCGGGCATCGATGAGCGCCCCCCCTACTGTGGAGTGCAGTCTGTGGCTATGCAGGCCCCACGCCAGGACTCGCCTTTTCCTGCCGCCATTGGGCGTGCGTCCATTCAAGGAAATCGGCAACCGCATTCACCGTATGGTCGGTGCGTACCGAGTGAAAGATCTCGAAGGCATGATGAGCGCCAGGCAACTCAGCATAGGCTACTGGCTGTGTCGAGACACCCTGCAATGCATCCACAAATACTCTCGATTCCTCTACCCACACCAGCGTGTCGTGTGTGCCTTGTATGACGAAAGTGGGTGGTGCATCAGCGCATACATGACTTAGCGGCGAACCGGCATCCCACAGCTCCGGGTGGTCATCCTTGGCGCATTGCAGCACTTTATCGGCAAGCATACCGTCCATCGACATCTCTGGGCGAATGTGATGACGGTCGCGAAAATCAAAGACACCGTAGAACGGAACCAACGCTTGCAACGTTGTATCGGCATCTTCAAAACCGGGCTGCCATTCATTACGATTGGGCGTCAGCGCTGCCAGGGCGCTGAGATGACCTCCCGCTGAGCCCCCTGTGATGGCGATGAAATCCGGATTGCCGCCGTACTCCGTAATATGTTCTTTAATCCATGCGATGGCTTTCTTCACATCGATAATATGCGCGGGAAATGCCGCTTTGGGGCTCAACCGGTAATTGATTGCAACACACAACCATCCCTGCTGCGCCATGCGGTACATCAGGGGCTTGCCCTGCTGTTCCTTGTCACCAATGATCCATGCTCCACCGTGCACTTGTAGCAACACGGGAAAACCGCCCTCACGCGGATCATCAGGTTGGTAAATGTCCAACAGGTTACGCTTCCCGGCGTCTGAGTAAGCGATATTTTTAAGCTGCTTAACACCGTCCCGACTGAAATGGAAAGGCCGCATCCAGTCGCGAGTGCGAATGTCATCAGACAGCAGCTGCCGCCGCTCGGCCGGAATATCCGCACGATAATCCTCCCCCAGCGCACTTTGCAAGGCCGGGCGCAGGTGAAACGGTGTATCCATTGCCTGGCAATGAAGATACACGAGGCCCAGCCAGGACAGCGCGAACAATCCAACCCCGGTCTGGGCCATCGGATCTGACAAGCCCCCCGTGATCCCTAGCAGTGCGGTAAGCGCTACCTGCCACAGCAAATGTATCAGCGCCAATTCACCGCACAGCCAGGCACTGAAAAAGTAAATCGGTGCTAGCCAATAGATGCGCCGGGCACGGAAGATAGCGGTCGCTGTGCATACAATACTCAACAGCGCCAAAAAGAAGTAGATGCCTGCGATGCTCACATTGCTCTCCACGAATAAGAAGGGATTTTGGAGCCACATTCTAAGGCAACGGACCTTCCTGTGTCGCGCTATACGTCAGTCCGCACACTTGCGCCGTTGAGGGCCTTTGCGTAAGTTAGCAGGCCCTCAGGGTACGAGAGTGAACACAATGACCATCAAGCTCGGCGTAGTGATGGACCCCATCAGCCGCATCAACTACAAAAAAGACTCCACCATGGCCATGCTGTGGGCCGCTCAGGAGCGGGACTGGGAACTATTTTATATGGAGCCCGGCGATCTTTATCTGGAGCAGGGGGTGGCGCGAGCGCACATGGCACCGTTAGCGGTTAAGCGCGATCCACAGAGCTGGTTTACGCTGGGCGGACGGGAAGATCGGGATCTCGATCAGCTAGACGTCGTCCTGATGCGTAAAGATCCCCCCTTCGATAACGAGTATATTTACAGCACATATATCCTTGAAGCTGCGGAACGCAGGGGCACGCTGATTGTCAATCGCTGCCAGAGCCTGCGCGATTGCAATGAAAAGGTTTTCGCCACGCAGTTTATGCAGTGTTGCCCACCGGTACTGGTCAGCTCAGACATGGCCCGCCTCAAGGCGTTCCAGCAGATGCACGGCGACAGCATCTTTAAACCGCTGGACGGCATGGGTGGCAGCGCGATATTCCGGGTGAAACCGGGCGATCCCAATATCAGCGTCATACTGGAGATGCTGACGCAGCATGGCGGCCGCACCATCATGGCACAAAAGTTTATTCCGCAGATTGCAGACGGCGATAAACGTATACTGATGATTAACGGAGAGCCGGTGCCCTATTCGCTGGCGCGCGTTCCGCTGGCGGGGGAAACTCGCGGCAATCTGGCGGCAGGAGGCAGCGGGCGGCCACAGCCACTCACTGAGCGGGATCGCTGGATCGCCGCGCAGGTGGGTCCTAGCTTGCGCGAGAAGGGGCTGCTATTCGTCGGCCTTGATGTGATAGGCGATTACCTGACTGAGATCAATGTCACCAGCCCTACCTGCATTCGGGAAATTGACGCTGGTTTCGATCTGGACATTGCGGGCCAACTCATGGATTGTATTGCGGGAGAATTAACCAACAGGCGCTAGCGCATCCATGTATTACCTGGAAACAGGCAACAATAAAGACGCTTCATTCAAAAATGCCATTCTGCTGGCTGTGGCGGCGCACGCGACCCTGATTCTCGGTATCTCCTTCAACGCCAATGAAACAGGCACTTATACGACACCGCAGATAGAAGTAACGCTCGCCACCCGGCCAAGTGCTACTGCGCAGGAGGACGCCCGCAATATCGCGCAGGCAAACCAGGCCGGAAGCGGCAACGAATCCGAGCAAGACCGGCTAAGCACTCGCAACCCGCTGCAGTCCGATACCTTTTCAGAACAGCAAAACCAGATGCAAATGTCGCAGGAGCAGAGCGCGCTGCAGTACGAAACGCTGAGCACCACAGCCATGGCGCAGCAACAGCTGACGAGTGAAACGTTGGAATTGCCGCGCCCGCAATCCAGTCTGGAAGGCATCAGCCCGGAAGTAGATCGAATCAACCGGGAGATCGCCAGTTTGCAGGCCGAACTGGATGATGAAAACCATATGGACGTGAACCAGCCGCGCGTGCGACGCCTGACCGCCGCATCGGCCAAACAATCTGTCGACGCCGCTTACCTGCTCGACTGGCGCAAGCGGCTGGAAGCAGTAGGCAACCAATACTATCCGCAGGCGTCAATTCGCTATGGCATCTACGGAGAGCTGCGTATGCTCGTGGTCATCCGCAATGACGGCAGTCTGGAGGATATACAAATTCTATCGTCTTCCGGCTTTGCGGTACTCGATGAAGCGGCGATTAAAATCGTGCGCATGGCGGCACCCTATGCCCCCTTTCCAGAGGAGCTGAAAGCGACAACCGACAAGCTCGAAATTGTGCGCATGTGGCATTTCCAGGAAAACCAGCTAAGCTCACCCTAAGACAGTCAGCTTTAGTAAACCTTTCTTTCCAAACCACAAAAGCAAGAGGATTCATGTCCGTCAGGAATAGTGTAAGTACAGCCAAAAGTGGCGACTGCCTGCGGGATCACTTCCTGCTGGCCATGCCCTGCCTGACCGAGGGGATTTTTTCGCAAAGCATTACGTATATCTGCGAGCACGGTGAAAGTGGTGCTATGGGTATCGTTATCAACCGTCCGCTGGACATGTCCCTGAGCGAGATCTTCGAGCACCTGCAAATTGACACCGCAGGCGATTTTTCCACTGCGCCGGTGATGGCCGGAGGCCCGGTACAAATGGATCATGGATTTGTTCTGCACCGCAATTGCGACAAGCCCTGGGAGGCCAGCTTACAGGTTACACCTGAAATCTGCCTGACCACCTCTCGCGATATTCTGCGCGCTATCGCTATAGGCGAGGGACCGAGTGATCACCTCATTGCCCTGGGATACGCTGGCTGGGGCGCTGGTCAGTTGGAGCAGGAGCTGGCTGACAATAGCTGGCTGACACTGCCGAGCGCCAGTGATGTTATTTTTTCCACGCCAGTCGATGAGCGCCTGCGTGCGGCCGCCGCTCAACTGGGTATCGATATGAACCTTATATCCTCGCAGGCGGGTCACGCCTGAGTGCACTGTTGCAGCAACCCTGACAGATGAAGCCATCTCATCAAACTGTAATGGCCTTTGATTTCGGTCTGCGCCAGATTGGTGTGGCGACAGGTAACTGCCTGCTCGGCACAACAACGGCACTGACGGTCCTGAAAGCCAAAGAGGGCATTCCCGACTGGCACGAACTCGAAAGCCTGGTTGCGCAGTGGCGGCCGGACCTGCTGGTAGTGGGCAATCCCTTGAACATGGACGGCAGCGACAGCGCGCTGGGAAAACGCAGTGCAAAATTTGCGCGCCGCCTGCACGGTAGACTGGGTCTGGAGGTCGTGCTGGTGGACGAGAGGCTCAGCAGCTTTGAAGCGAAACATGAGGCTCGCGAACGCGGGCACCGTGGCGATTTCAAACGCTACCCGGTAGACAGCCTGGCGGCGGAGCTTATTCTGCAAACGTGGCTAGCAGATAATACCGGGGACCAGGAGACAGTCAGCACTTACTAACGTCCGTGAAAGCGTCCGCCCTGGTCATGCTCATCAAAGGCCATTACCAGGCTGTCTCCTGATCCCAGTTCACCCTTGTCCAGCATTTTAATTTGCAGGCGCACATCGTTCGCAGAATCGGCGAAGCGAATCGCATCTTCCTTGGAGATAAGCTCTTCGTTGTAAGCCTTCACCAGCGACTGGTCGAGGGTCTGCATACCGAGCTCTGTCGATTTGGCCATCAGCTCCTTGATCAGGTGCACCTCACCCTTGCGGATATACTCCGACACCAGCGGCGAGTTAAGTAATACTTCCACCACGGGGGTGCGCCCCTTACCGTCCTTACGTGGCAGCAATTGTTGGGCGACCATAGAGCGCAGGTTCAGAGACAAATCCATCCATACCTGATTGTGCAGTCCCGCGGGAAAGAAGCTCTGTATTCGATCCAGCGCCTGGTTGGCATTATTGGCATGCAAAGTGCACAGGCACAGATGCCCAGTTTCGGCAAAAGTCAGTGCCTGCTGCATGGTTTCTGCGGTGCGCACCTCACCGATGAGAATGACATCCGGTGCCTGGCGCAAGGTGTTTTTCAGCGCCACAGCAAACGACTCGGTATCCATGCCGACCTCGCGCTGGGTGACAATGCAACCTGCGTGCTCGTGGATAAACTCAATGGGGTCTTCAATACTGATAATGTGGCCGCGGCTATTGTGGTTGCGGTAGTCCACCATAGAGGCCAGAGACGTCGACTTGCCGGTACCGGTGGCGCCGACAAATACAACCAGCCCGCGCTTGGTCATCGCCAGATCCTTGATGATCTGCGGCAGGCCTAGTTCATCAATCGTCGGGATCTGGGTTTGTATGCGGCGCACAACCAGACCGCACTTGCCGCGCTGCACAAACGCGCTGGCGCGAAACCGCCCCAGATCTTCAGTACTCAGGGCATAATTGCATTCGTGGTGCTTTTTAAAATCGACCTGTTGATCTTCGCGCATGGTAGACAACACAATGTCGCGAGCCTCTTCTTCGGTCAAAGGGTGCTCGCTGATCGGGTATATCTGGCCGTCTACCTTGATGGAGAGCGGCGCATCCGCCGTAACAAAACCATCGGAGGCCCCTTCCTTGACCATGCGTCGCAGCAATACATCCATACTCATACCGACAGTCCTCCAGTGGATTTCGCTCAGGCGCTAGCAGCCTAGAAGTTTTCCGGCATCCTCGCTTTCTCGCGCGCTACCTCTTTCGTGATAATACGCTTTCCAACCAGCTCCTCAAGACATTGATCCATGGTCTGCATGCCCAGCGCGTGGCCCGTTTGTATGGCCGAATACATCTGTGCGACTTTGTCTTCGCGGATCAGGTTGCGAATTGCCGAGGTGCCACGCATGATTTCATGCGCCGCCACACGCCCGCCCGTGGCACGCTTGAGCAGTGTTTGAGCGACCACCGCCTGCAGCGACTCCGACAACATCGAGCGCACCATAGATTTTTCTGCCGCGGGAAACACGTCGATGATGCGGTCGATCGTTTTCGCCGCCGAGGTTGTGTGCAGTGTGCCAAATACGAGGTGACCCGTCTCGGCCGCCGTGAGAGCCAGACGTATGGTCTCTAGATCGCGCAATTCGCCCACCAGGATAATGTCGGGGTCTTCGCGCAACGCTGAGCGCAATGCCTCGGAAAATCCAAGGGTATCGCGGTGCACTTCGCGCTGGTTGACGAGGCACTTCTTACTCTCATGTACAAATTCGATCGGGTCTTCAATGGTGAGAATGT
Source organism: Halioglobus sp. (assembly GCA_041688425.1). GTDB lineage: Bacteria > Pseudomonadota > Gammaproteobacteria > Pseudomonadales > Halieaceae > Marimicrobium. Next base: position 26,185 of record JBDNIE010000193.1, read on the forward strand.
GCTCGTACTTGTTGTCGTTGATAAAATCGACCATCGCCGCCAGCGTGGTCGACTTGCCAGAACCGGTTGGCCCGGTCACTAGAACCAACCCTCGTGGCATCATGGAAATATCGCGAAACACCTGGCCCATGCCCAGGTCTTCCATGGTCAATACTTTGGATGGAATGGTACGAAAAACACCACCCGCACCACGGTTCTGATTGAATGCATTGACGCGGAATCGGGCCACGCCAGGCACTTCGAAGGAGAAATCCGTCTCCAGAAACTCTTCATAGTCCTTGCGCTGTTTGTCGTTCATGATGTCGTAAATAAGCTCATGAACCTGCTTGTGATCCATGGGCGGTAAGTTGATACGGCGAATATCGCCGTCTACACGAATCATCGGTGGCAATCCCGCCGAGAGGTGCAAGTCAGACGCACCCTGCTTGGCGCTGAAGGCCAATAATTCTGTTATATCCATTCTTGTATGCTCTCCCCGGTCGACATCTGTGCTGACGGCTACTTGTAGGCTGACGGCCCCCTGTATGCTGACGGCTCCCTGGCCAGAACGCTGTTAAATGGTGATGGGCGTCTACCCCGTCTTTTTTTGTCATGTCGGCTTGTATTGTCGACTGTGATGTCGCCAAGGGCCGGAATCCGCTAACATCCGCGCTATGAACGAACAACTCGCCGACAATATAGCCGAGCTACTCCAAAGAGTAAGTCGCAGCGCGCAAAAAAGCCAGTACGGCAACCGTGACATTCTGCTGGTGGCGGCGAGCAAGACCCGTTCTGCTGAGGATATTCGTGCAGCCCATGCTTGTGGGCTCAGGGATTTCGGGGAGAGCTACTTGCAGGAAGCCCTGCAAAAGATCGGTGAACTTCAGGACCTGCCATTGGTCTGGCATTTTATAGGCCCGATACAGTCCAATAAAACGGCAGCTATTGCCGAACATTTTGACTGGGTACACAGTATTGATCGCGCCAAGATCGCCAGACGCCTCAACGAGCAACGACCCGCCGGCCTTCCCCCTTTGAACGTCTGTCTGCAGGTGAATATCTCTGGCGAAGAAAGCAAATCGGGGGTGACACTGGCAGAACTCCCACCACTGGCCCGTGCGGTACTGGAACTACCGCGTCTGAAGCTGCGCGGCCTGATGGCAATCCCGGCGGCAACATCGGACGCCGCGCAACAACGCGAGACGTTCGGCCAAATGCGCAGCACCTTGGCGGAACTCCGCTCTCTGGCACCTGATCTGGATACACTGTCTATGGGCATGTCGAACGATATGGAAGTGGCAATCATGGAAGGCGCGACCATCGTCCGCGTAGGCACGGGCATCTTCGGCCCGCGCGACAGGTGATTTTCGCCGATTGTGGCGTGTATACTGCGTCACTCTTTTATCTTCGGTAAGCACATGGCAGACGCACTTTCGCCGCTACCGCGCATCGCTTTTGTCGGTGCCGGCAATATGGCCAGTAGCATTATCGGCGGGCTGATCGCGAGCGGTCACTCTGCCGACCAGATCAGTGCGGCTGATCCTTTCCCGGCGAGCCTGGAGAGGCTGCGCGAAATCGCACCCGTTGCGGTTTACAGCGACAACACCTCAGCGGTCGCGGGCGCCGACATCATCATGTTGGCTGTAAAACCACAGGTGATGGCCGAGGCTACCGACAGTATCGCAGCCGCCGTGCGCACCCGCAGGGCTCTGGTAATCTCAATCGCGGCAGGCGTGACCATCGACAGCATGCAAGCACGCCTCGGACCTTCTGCGGCAATCGTGCGCTGCATGCCCAACACGCCCGCTTTGCTGGGTTGCGGGGCCAGCGGGCTCTTTGCCAACAGCCAAGTAACAGATCAGCAGGCCGACTTTGCGCAGCGCGTGCTGTCCGCCGTGGGCATCACCTGCTGGGTGGACTCAGAGACACAGCTGGATGCCGTTACCGCGCTGTCTGGCAGCGGGCCCGCGTATTTTTTCCTGTTGACTGAAGCCATGGTCGACGCCGGTGTAGCCTTGGGGTTGGACAGGGACACTGCCACAATACTCGCCAAGCAGACCAGCCTGGGCGCCGCGCGAATGGCATTAGAAGGTGACGCGGATCTGGTGGAGTTGCGCAAACGAGTGACCAGTCCGGGCGGCACCACTGAGCGCGCCATTCAAAGTTTTGAACAGGACAAGCTGCGCGATGTGGTGAGCAGAGCAATGCATGCTGCCGCCGAACGAGCGGTCGAGATGTCCAGAGAAATGGGTTAGGAGTGCAGTATCGATGAGCGCAGTGAATGCCATTATGATTTACCTGATACAGACCTTACTCAGCCTGTTTCTGATTGCCATGTTATTGCGCTTCATACTGCAGTTGGTGCGCGCCGATTTCTATAATCCCATCTCACAGTTTATCGTGAAGGTTACCAATCCTCTGGTACTCCCCGCACGCAAGATTATTCCGGGGTATGGGGGGCTGGATGTCGCGTCTCTGGTGCTGGCCCTCGTGCTGCAGATTGTCGGCATAGCCGCTGTTATTTTCCTTCGCTTTGGCGCTGTTCCAGGGCCATTGCTGCTTCTGCTGGGCGGCGCACTGGGTGTTATCGCGCTGTTGGTGCAAATCTACTTTTTTGCGCTGCTGGCAATGATTATTCTGAGCTGGGTCGCACAGGGTAGTCGGCACCCTGCCATTCTCCTGCTTTACCAGATAACCGAGCCGGTGATGGCCCCGGTGCGAAAAATGCTACCGTCAATGGGCGGCCTGGATTTCTCACCCATACTCGTGTTCATTCTGATCAATGTCGTCCAGATCGCCCTGCAGCATATGGCGGCGGCCGCGGGTGTATTGGGATTCGCACCGTGGCTGGGCTGATGCGATGAACTCCCAGCAGTCAGTCGGCATTGTGACACCGCAGGTTGCGCGCTTCGATGAACCGCTGCTGCTGACCTGTGGCCGCGAATTACCCAACTATGAACTGGTTTACGAGACCTATGGCGAGCTCAACGCACTGCACTCTAACGCGGTGCTTATCTGCCACGCGCTTAGCGGTAACCATCACGCCGCCGGCTACCACAGCGCGGATGAGAAAAAGCCAGGCTGGTGGGACGAATGCATTGGCCCGAGCAAACCCATTGATACCAACCGTTTTTTTGTGGTGTCGCTGAACAATCTGGGTGGCTGCCACGGCTCCACTGGCCCCAGTTCCGTCAACCCCGCTACCGGCAAACCCTGGGGGCAGGACTTCCCCTTGATTCGCACTCGAGACTGGGTACACAGCCAGGCCCGCCTCGCCGATTACCTTGGCATAGAGTGCTGGGCGGCGGTAATCGGTGGCAGCCTGGGTGGTATGCAGGCCATGCGCTGGTCACTGGAGTTTCCGCAGCGCATTCGGCACTGTATCGTCATTGCTGCTGCACTAAAGCTCAGCGCCCAGAACCTTGCCTTCAACGAGGTCGCGCGGCAGGCCATAGAGTCTGATCCGGATTTTGCCGACGGCGACTACCAGAGGCACAGTACGATTCCGGCGCGCGGCCTGGCATTGGCGCGAATGATCGGTCATATCACCTATCTCTCCGATGACGCGATGGCGAATAAGTTCGGGCGTGATTTGCGCTCCGGCAGCCTCGGCAGAGGTGAAACCGCCAATGCGGAGTTTCAGGTGCAAAGTTACCTGCGTTATCAGGGTAGCCAGTTCTCCGGCAACTTCGACGCCAACACCTATATCCTCATGACACGCGCCCTGGATTACTTCGACCTGGCACTGGAGTACGACAACGACCCGGTTGCTGCCTTCGGCCACGCAACGTGCAGTTTTCTAGTGATCTCGTTTACCACTGACTGGCGCTTCTCTCCCGATCGCTCACGGGAAATTGTCAACGCACTGATCGCCGCTGACCGACCGGTCACTTACGCAGACATCGAGGCCAAAGAAGGTCACGACGCCTTCCTGATGCCTATTCCACGCTATCTGGATGTTTTTCGCGCTTATATGTTGCGCGTGGGGGATGAGAGCTAATGCGTCTGGACCTGACCCATATTCAACGCTGGATATCGCCTGGCTCTCGCGTGCTGGACCTAGGTTGCGGCGATGGCGTATTCCTGGAGTTCCTGCGCGACCAACGACAGGTGCGCGGCACCGGCCTGGAGATCGACCAGGAATATATTACCGCTGCCATTTCCCGCGGTCTCAATGTCGTCGAGCAGAACATGGACGAGGGCCTGGCCAACTTCCCGGACCAGAGTTTTGACACCGTCGTGCTGGCGCTTGCGCTGCAAGCGGTTAACTACCCGGACCGCGTACTGGAGGAAATGCTGCGCATTGGCCGCGAGGGCATCGTCACCTTCCCCAACTTTGGTCACTGGCGTTGCCGTATCATGCTGGGCCTGCGAGGGTACATGCCCGTCTCCAGTTCCATGCCTCATACCTGGTATAACACACCCAACATCCACTTCTGCACGGTAAAAGATTTTGAGGAGCTGTGCCGCGAAAAGGGCATTCGCATTCTCGCCAGAGAAGTCGTGGGCGAAACCAAAGACCAACCTATGCTGTCCAACCGATGGCCCAACCTTTTCGCCACCACGGCGATCTACCATATTACGAGGTAACATGCGCCGGACTCTTCCCATTGCTATCACACTGCTGTGTCTCACATTCATCCCCGGCCTTGCGCTGGCACAGCAGTCAGAAAAATTCGGCCCCTTTGAACTGTATTACAGCGTGGTTAATACCACGTTTATTGCGCCGGAAGTTGCCGCAACGTATGGCATCACGCGCGGCAAAAAACGCGCGATTATCAATTTGGCCGTACGCGAAAACCTTGCCGATGGGAGTGAACCGCGCGCGATGAAACTGCAGGGCCGAACCCGGGACCTGATACAGAGCCAGACGCTGGAGTTTCAGGAAATTCGTGAGGGTGAAGCCATTTACTACATCGCTGAATTCTCCTTCATCAATGAGGAGTGGCGCTTCTTTGAAGTGGACTTCAGACCCGAAGGAGCGGAGGAAACCTACACGTTCGAATTCAAGCACCAGCTCTACATCAACTGATGCCTGCTCCGGCACCTACGCAAACGGTAGTACTCGCCAGCGACAACGCCGGCAAGTTGCGCGAGTTGTCCGAGGTGCTGGCACCACTTGGTGTGATGCTTAAACCGCAGTCTGATTTTAATGTGCCAGAGGCAGACGAAACCGGCCTGAGTTTTGTTGAAAATGCGATCCTCAAAGCGCGCGCCGCAGCCAGCCACAGCGGCCTGCCCGCCATCGCCGATGACTCCGGACTGGAAGTGGATTACCTGAAGGGCGCGCCGGGCATTTATTCGGCCCGTTATTCCGGTGGCGGCGATACGGCGAACAATGCGCGTTTGCTAAAGGCGTTGGGCGCGCTACCTGCAGCGCAGCGCAGCGCACGATTCCAGTGCGTACTCGTATTCATGCGCCACGACCTGGACCCCACACCGCTGGTTTGTCAGGCTAGCTGGGAAGGCACGATTCTGTTTGAACCACGCGGCGAGAACGGCTTCGGTTACGACCCACTGTTTTACGTTCCCGACCATCAGTGCAGCTCTGCAGAACTGCCGCGCGAGATCAAAAACCAGCTCAGTCACCGCGCAAAAGCCAGCGCCTTGCTGTTTGAAGCGCTCCGCCAGCGCTGATGCCACTGCCACCGCTGGGCCTCTATATCCACCTACCCTGGTGTGAGCGCAAATGCCCCTACTGTGATTTCAATTCGCATGAAACCCAGCGCGTTCCCGAAGAACAATACAGACAGGTACTGCTGCAGGACCTGCGAGATGACATGCGACTTCGTCAGGGCCGGGAAATCGAAACCCTGTTTATAGGTGGCGGCACACCCAGCCTGTTTTCTGCCAAGGCGATTAGCCTACTCATGCGAGAAATTGCACAAATCATCCCGCTTTCGCCAAACCTGGAAGCCACTATGGAGGCCAACCCAGGCAGTGCCGAAGCGGCTAAATTTGCCGCGTTCAAAGAGGCTGGAATCACGCGCTTGTCATTGGGCATACAGAGCTTCGATGACACACAGTTGCGCGCACTTGGCCGCGCACATACAAGCGATCAGGCCCATGCAGCCATTGCGTTTGCGCAGAGTGCTGGCTTCAGTAGTTTTAATCTGGACCTTATGCATGGCCTGCCGAAACAAACCCTGCACGGTGCGGAAGCTGACTTGCGCGTTGCTATAGACTACAAACCGGCTCATCTTTCTTGGTACCAACTCACCATCGAACCCAACACTGTGTTTAACAAACGTCCGCCACTACTGCCGGTTGAGGATGAGCTGGCAGACATACAGCAACACGGTGAAGCGTTGTTGGCTGCAAACGGCTACGCGCAGTATGAGGTATCGGCCTACAGCAAGGCCGGCTTCAATTGCCGCCACAACCGCAACTATTGGTCTTTTGGTGATTATCTTGGCATTGGTGCGGGCGCGCACAGCAAGATCAGTTTCCCCGATGGCCGCATCGAACGTTACACCAAGAGACGCCAGCCGCAGGACTATATGTCGGCTGTACCCGGACACTTTGTCAGCAGCCGTCGAACGCTACAACGCAGCGAAGTTACAGGCGAGTTTATGATGAATGCACTGCGACTGAATGACGGCTTCACACTGTCACAGTTCGTGTCCCGAACGGGGCTGGAGGCTACGGCATTCACATCGAAACTGGAGGCGCTATGCGCGCGTGAACTGCTGGAGCGTAAGGGCGATAGTGTCAAAGCAACAGATCTTGGTCGACGCTTCCTCGATAGCGTCGTTGCAGAATTTTTCCCGGATGGGCCTTAGGTATTTTTGTTTCGACTAACACCGCCCTCGCTCAAGCGTCCAGCACCGAGCCAAACGGCGCAGCGCTTATC